>NZ_CP045483.1:1655890-1987069 GCF_009729035.1 Stygiolobus azoricus | reverse complement strand
AACGAAACAGTATATAATTATGGTCAGTCATACTGGATATTAGCGGGAAAGTATATAGCGGATCCTACTGGAGAGTTTGTTAATAATCCATTTTTACTATACCCTATAGTTCAACCATACTTTATAGGTCCTGTGAATATATACTACAACAATGTTTTAATATGGAGTGATACTGAATACACTACTCAAATTATAATTAACATAACTCAGCCTGGAACAATAACAGTTCAATACGGAGTTGAATACTACTATCAGCAATTATAAAGGGGTGAATATCGTGAGGGCACAATCGGAATACATAGGTTTTATCGTTGCTCTCATAATAATAGTAGCCTTATTGATACCCCTCATGTTTTATTTACTCAACATATCATCACCGTCGTCTAAGCCCATAAATTATCAAACTGTTGCCAATTTACAAGTTGAAGAAGGTAAAGTTATAGTGTATTATAATTCGTCTGATATTCCCAAATATAATTTAATTCTAGTTTATAGGGGGAGTCAAGATTTTGTACTAACTGGGGTTTATTACATGTATCAAGGTAAGATATTAAATATAACTGGAAAAGTACAAGCAATAAATCAACAAGGTTATGTAGTTGGAGGTATTCCCAAGCCTCTAATTTATAATTTTACTGTGCCAGAAGCCGCTTATAACTTACCCTTAATCCTTCAAATATCAGCGTATAACACGACTGTTTTCGTTGAGTTACTACCAAATGAAACCGCGATAACTTCGTAAAAGTTTTATTTTAATTGCCTTTTCCTTATTATCATGCTCTCTCACTACTTCTCCCGATTACTTAAGGAGCAAGGTTATTATTCCATTCACATAGGTCATGAGAAACCTGATTTACAAACATTAGCAGTTAAAATGCTTGTTAAGGGTTATGGTATATTGGACGAAAAAAGGGAAGGTAATAGTGTAGCGGAAGTTGAGGGTATAAAACTCCTTAAGGGTAGAGGGAGTGAGAAGAGTGATTGTGTTTTCAGAAAAGGAGGTAAAAACATAATAACTAACCCACCAGAATTCCCCAAAATAGTAGTCGATCTCGGGCTATTTGATATTCTTACTGAAGAAGAGAAGAAGAAAACATTAGTCCAACTAAATATGACTCTGAACACCATAAGAAGGTTCTGGTGGGACGGTAATTTAGTGATAGTAGGGAACGTGAGGGTAGGGAAGGCAATAAATGTTAGCGAGTTCAGGGTCGAAGCAAAAACAATAATACTTGACCCTTACGGTGATGTTGATGCAAACGAGGAGATAATAAGGAATTCTGACGTATTCATTTTGGGAGGAATTGTAGATAAGGGAAGAAGGTTAAAGCACGCTACTACTGAGTTAGCCAGAATGAGGGGATATGAGTACCCCCGTGTGAGGATAAAGTTAAGGGATTCCATAGTGGGAGTCCCGGATGAACTTAACAAGATAGCTGAAATCGTGTTGAGGGTGAAGGAGGGTGAAAGTTTAGAGGAGGCAATAATATCGACGATGTCAAAGGCTGATAAAGTGGCTAGGATCTTGTATGATGTCCATAGGTTAGGTTTAGATATTTTGGAGAGGGAATTGAAGTGGTTAAGGGCTGACGATAAGGTTTTACATATGGTGAA
The DNA here is from genome assembly GCF_009729035.1 of Stygiolobus azoricus. NCBI lineage: Archaea > Thermoproteati > Thermoproteota > Thermoprotei > Sulfolobales > Sulfolobaceae > Stygiolobus > Stygiolobus azoricus. Next base: position 1,985,455 of record NZ_CP045483.1, on the reverse strand, counting down.
ATCGAGGCTGAGGATGACCTCATGATTTGTTAAACATGTATTACAGTAAAACTTATTAAACAGTATGACAATTTTAACATATGTCTTCAAATCCTCAAGATCAAAACAATAATAATAAGAAGACCATTACTGTAAGGGGAGTAGATAGAGATCTCTATAACAGGATAGTAAATCTCGCAAGACAAAGCGGGAAGACGGTAGGGGAAATAATGAACCAGGCTATGAGTACTTTTCTGGGACTAGCGGGAAAAGCTGGGGAAAAGATCGATAATGTAGTTTACAAGGCTAGGGAGACAGGTAGTGCATTTATCGAGGGGTTTAAAGAGGCTAGAAAGGACGTTGTGGTCATATCAGACATTGAAGAACTTGAGGCTAATAAGAACGAGATAGTGAGTCTCGGTAAACCCGTATTGTTCAGGAACATTAAAAAACTCGTGTTAGAGGACGTAGATGATGATACTCTAGATAGATATATCGACTCTATTGTGTCAGTGGATGAGCTCGTTATACCTAGATCGTTAAATAAGTTTAAAGTTTTACAAAAGTGTAAGTTCGTAAAGAGGATAAGGTTGCTTAACTTCGAAACTCCGTAGAGTCTCTAATCACAGTAAAGCGATAATAGGCAATATTATAGGTACTAGTAAAGTCAGAATAAAACCGCTTATCATCGCCCCTACAGCATATTCTCCTCCTAATAAGTCCACATATAGAGGTAAAGTTACGTCCATTGACGTAGCTCCTCCTATAGCTATAGCACCTATGGGAGTTGCCTTCACTCTTAGTAAGATCGGTAACAAGACGAAAGCTAATTGCTCTCTCAAGAAGTTGCTAAGAAAACCGATCACGCCGAGAGCAGGATCGAAGTACTTAGCTACAAAAGGCCCCGTATACGAATACCAACCTGACCCTAAGGTTATCATTAAGCTCGCCTTCAAGGGGATAAAGGGAGAGAAGACTAAAGAGAGTATAATAGCTCCTACCACGTTAACAACAACTGCTAAGATCGCTAGCATCGTAGTCCTCTTGAGTAATCCTATGTTAAAGCTCCTGCCTATCTCAATACCTATAATTACAGCTAGTAAGTATAGCTCGTAGTCTATGATGGAGGTAAAAGGTAACTCAAACTTGACTCCAAGTCCTAAGATTAAGCCTAAGACCAAAGGTATAATATATTTTATTTGCATTCTCAAGTTAACTTTCGTAGGGTATAAATGAACTTTGTGTATAAAGAATAAGCCTATAACATATGTTATGAGAATTAACAAGGTTGCCATAATTAGAGATATTAATAGAACGCTAGCAATCTCTTTGACTGGAATTGTAACGCCTCCCCAATAGGAAATAGTGAATATCAAGACTAGCACTATAGTTTCTGTGACTGCTGAAGGCAGCTTGACTTTCCTTCCTATAGCCATACTTATAAGATATAGAGAGAGAAAAGTCAGTGTAAAGTTCATAAAACTCAATATAATATCTCGTTTAAATGATTATCCTTAGTTTAGTTTTGACTAAAAAACTTTCTTCCTCCTTATCTTCTTTTAATCACCGCAAATAATATTAAAAGTGTGGAGATTATCATTAATATCACAGACGCTACATTGACTAGATTAATAGAAACTACAGCATTTTCCACTATGGGCTTATTTACTATGATTACAGCTCCATTCGGTAAATTATATGTCCCATTCCACCTTACACTCTCGAAAAAGGGAACTGTAGTATATAACCTTATTTCACTGCCCTTGAAGTACCATGACTTCTGTCCGTTTATCGTGACCAAGTATTGTGGGTAATAAGTTACTGTAATTGAGGTAGGCTTTGTTAATGTAAAGTTTGAGGAAGGTAATACAGAGAGTATAGCATACCTTACTGTACTATTTATTGGATAAGTTACATTACTCACAATCTGTATCTCACTTCCGTTGAAATACCATCCTTTAGTTAAGTTGACGAGGTGACCATCAACAAGGGCTAACACCGGGTAATTTGAACTGGCATTAACGTAGAACTGTAGTCTCCAAATAGCTGTAAAGTTCATGGGAGATTCGACCGTTATTGTCATATTATTAATCAGGACATACCTGCTATAGTTGTTAACGTAATAGTATTGAACCGGAACATATATTGAAAGTCCTGAGTCGTACCATCCTGTAGTAAAGTTTATGCTCATCCCATTTACTATGCCTTTTATCGGGTATGGAGAAATGACGTTTATAAGGAACTGTTTAACTAATGGCACTTCTATGATTATGGGCTTATTGACGATCACGTAAGTAATGTTGGGAGAATATACTATCCTCTCGCTGGGTGAAATAAAATCGTAATAGGCTATCTTAAACACTATAGTAGTTCCGTTATTATACCACCCGCTTGTAATATTCATTAAAGTCCCATTTACATACCCTTCTAACTCTCTGTTTATACTTACGTAGTATTGGTAACTAGAGAATATTGTGATCGTCATAGATGAGTTAATAGTGATCTTGAAAGGAGTTGGGATGTAATATACTACTCTTTCGTCATTTGAAATATAGTAGTATTTACTCGGCACCGTTATCACTGTTCCATTATTATACCATCCTGAGGTTATGTTCTGGTAACTCCCGTTTACTTCCGCTAACGCCTTGTAAGGTACTATGACGTAGAACTGTAATAAGAATCTCGCTGTGAAATTAACTGGCGAATTCATTGTTATGTTAAGGTAGTTAGTAAGGATCCACCTCTCTGTTTTCGAGCTGTAGTAAATTTGTGGAGGTATGATGACTCTCGAGCTCTCGTTTATCCATTGTATGTGCGTAGCAGTCATATTAATCCCATTAACTAGTTCGTATAATGGCAGGGGGGAGTTTACTATTAATCTGTATTGTGTTATCCATGAGGCTGTGTAGTTTATGTTTGGTTGACTTACAATGAAGCTGGTGGGATTTACTAATTCCTCTCTCACACCCGCTGATAAGTAATAATATTGTGGTGGGATTACTACTGTTGAAGATGAGTTGAACCAGTGGTTCCCAGTTACGTTAAATGTTTTCCCGTTGACTTCAACCATTAGGGGGTACTCAGTCTTAATATTCACCAAGTACTGTAAAACTACGGTTACGTGTATTGTTATGTTAGTCGTAACTACTATGTATGTAACGTTAGGAATTAGAAGTTCTCTTTCCCCCGGTCCTATTATAGTGTAATTGTATATGGGTAATTCTATTACTTCTCCGTAATAGTATTCACCAGATTTGATGAGTGCGGGAGTACCGTTTAATAATCCCCACATGGGAACATTAATTGTAACCTTAAATAAGTTAGGTATTTGGATATAACTTACAATCACTTGATAATAGCCGTTTGACAGAGTAATTATGTTATTAGTAGTATTATAACTACCACCACTACTACTATTTAGTACCTTGCTTACTGGCAAATAGCGGTAAAATGTTGTGTTGAGCACAGGGAGTTGTATGGTAATATTAGAGGGTGAGGTATAAGATATGTAATAGGGCTCTCCGTAACTCGGTTCTTGAGTGTTATAAGGTACATTTGCTGTAGTATTATACCCGTTAACCAAGTAGTAGTGGTTTGAGAGTACTGTAACTAATGTCCACCCTGGGATCAAAGGTGTAAAATAGCTTGTTAAATAGGACGGGTTTGGATTGCCGATAGTCACACAGACCATACTGTTATTACCCAAGGTTGCTTGTATGTTAGATGAAGTTTCTGCAGTATCAAAACCGTAATTATAAACTTCTGGGAAAGGTGAGTATAAATTAGTTCCCGTAACCTTGTAATATATAGCTAGTTGTGATTTCATTGCGGAAAAGGTAGCTGTAGACCCGTTAGAGAACCCTCCCCAGACTAGCTCGACATCAAATTGCTCTCCGTTTCCGGTTAATTGTGGTGCTACTAAGATATAGGCATTATTGATATTGTTTAATTTTATTATCACGGTATCATATTTAACATAAGAACCACCCATCTCATATCCTATACAAACCTCTGCCCCATCTGAGATCTTAGACACGTTTATGAAAAGTAACAATGACATGGGAGTTGAGAAGGAATGATAAGGTGTTGAATAGTAGTAAAATGACACTACTTGACCATTATTTGTGGTTGTTGTCGTCAATTGGCCATTACCAGATATATATGCTGGATTTAATCCAGCACCATATGCTGTAAAGTTCCAAATATTGTCTATGAAACGCATTTGGGATCCTTCGAATTGTATTACATTCTGTATCCAATACTCTTGGAAGTTACTTAAGGAGCTCATTACTAACATCACATTCAGCTGCAGAGAAGCACCACTTGTAGATAGTGATCCTATATATGCATAACCCATTACAGAATTAGTCTGAACTACTACTTTAACCCCAGAGGGACTAATGCCGTTAGATGAGACTCCAATGGGATAATAGGTAGGGTCTCTAGCGTAAACCTTAGGGGTTAACACGTGTGTTGAAGAGATAGGAATGAACGTAATAAGATCTTGGAGAAAAATAGTGATCAAGAGTAAAGTTAACAATAATCTTAAATTCATATCTAGTTTTTAAAAATCACAGTTTTAAAAACTTTTCAGAACGAAAAAAATAGCTAGGGAGAGAAGTATTAAAGAGAGAAATATTAAAACAAGAGCAATGACTATACTATCATAAATCGGTTTTAAATAATATAAAAAAAGAAACAAAACTATAAGGGGGTTCTTCGTAAAGCTTTCACCTTTGTGGAGGCAGCTCGGAAGTCTCGCTTAATATTTCCTCTATTGCCTCAGTCCTGAAGCCGCTATAAACAGCTGCGAAGTAGAACAGTAATATTACCACAGCGGCTATTATCGTGTCCTCTGGGAATGGTATTATTGTATTTAGGCCGAATGGTCCGATGTAGGATAGTATATATATTGATATAAAGAAGCCTACTAACCACCAACCAGCATTTATCTCTCTCTTAATAGTCTCGCTCTTTACGGACAAGCTAAGGATGGCTACGTTACCCAATAATAAAGCAGCATAAATAACCATGTAAATTGCGAACGCTGTATTATTAGGTATCGAAACTCCTGATGTTGCGTTAAAGAAATATATTGCAATTCCTAAAGAAACTACAATATTTACAATCCCCATTAAGGCGGAAATAGTCTTGTTCACTTTCAATACTTTGTATGCATAATACCCGAAGAATAATGGTAAACCTATTGTAATAGCAGTATACAGGTAGAATAGTGTAGCAAATCCTGACCAATATACTATCAGACCAGCAGCTAAAGTTGCTAATGGAGCTATTATTGATGCGGCAGGCAGTTTGAAGGGTCTATTTAACTCTGGTGCGTGCTTCCTTAACACAGCTAGGCCAATTCCTCCCATTATGTAAGTTAACACTGTAGCTGAGGATATGAAAGACACTAGGGCATACCATGACGGGAAGGGCAGTAAGAATATGAACCCTATAATTAATGCGGCAATTAGAGAGAACACTGGAACCTTAGTCCTTCCTAACTTAAGGAATATCTCTGGTAAGTAGCCGTTACTTGCAAAGGCGTAAAGAGTCCTCGTGGAAGTCCCAGTATAAATAATTCCAGTACCCGATGGAGAAACAACAGCATCTATTGTTAATATTATACCCCAAATAGCAAATAACCCAGCAATGGCTCCAGCCACGGGTGCCAATTGGAACAATGATAAAAATGGACCGCTCGCTATCGCTGCACCACTGGTTGTTACAGCTGTAGATAGTGCACTCCAATTACCAACTGCTACTGGGACTAGCTTTCCTGACTCATTTAGATATAATTTGTTCCAGTCAATTCCGCCTATGAAAGCTACTTGTAACAGTGTATAGAGTAGTAGGGCAATTAATAACGAACCAATTACTGCAAAAGGTATATCTTTCTTAGGATTTTTACCTTCTCCTCCGTATTCTATAGACTGCCTGAAGCCCAAGTAAGAGAACACAACTCCAGTAGTGGGTATTGCGTAAAGTACAGCGTTAAATCCATAAATACCACTACTTCCTCCCTTTACGTAGGAAGGTGATGGGAAGAAACCTCCACCAGCTGTAAAGTTTTCAGGATGAAAGTCGAATATTAAAAGGAGTACAATAGTTAATGCTGGGACTAATAACTTCCACCAGCCTACTCCATGTATCACCTTACCTAGGATGTTAACACCTGCGTAGTTTAGGAAGAAGAAGAAAAGCAATAGTAGACCTGCGAGTGCTATTCCTTCAGGTGTTAGTATTGTTATAGTAGACCCGTTAAAAGAAGTTCCTGTAGTAATTAATTGCGGGTAATATGAGGCTATATACTCAATAGCTGCGGCCGCTTCAATAGCCGGTACCGAAGAGGCTGATAGGAAATAAGCCCAAGTCATCATGTAACCTACTAAACCTCCATGAGTATAGTGCGGGTATCTAGTTATCCCTCCGGATTTCGGTATTGCAGCACTGAGCTCAGCGTAAGCTAAACCTACAAACATTACTAGGATTCCTGCAATTATCCATGATAAGATTGCAGAACCACCAGCATATGTACCAGTGGCCAGTGAAGCGAACAACCACCCTGAACCTATTACTCCTCCTAAGGAGAGGTATAATAATTCGAACTTATTTAGAGATTTTCTTAGCATCTTATCTGATTTGATTCCGAAGTCTCTTGCTCCCCCTTTTATTTCCCTATCAGCCATAAGTTTAAATTATATGTAGTACTTTATAAATCCTTAGTATCTAATCATGGTTTGAAGGTGAACAATTTCTAATTACTTAAAATAATTTGAACGATTCAGGATTGGTAATTTGAGATTCTAATTTCTATACCGGAGGACTGAAAAATGATTTTAATGAATAATGAATAAATTATCTTTATGGCAAAACTTGGAGAGCTATTAGGCGAACTTAGAGATATATACACAGTGGACTCAGATGGCGTGCTTTCCTTTAAGACGTATATAGCTGGAATCTGGACATCAACGAAAGACCTGGAAGAAGTAAAATCTCCCATAGACTTAGAGGTTTACGCAAGAGTCCCTAAGTTGAATTATGAAATGGTTGACATGGCTTTACAGACGCTTTACACAAAGGGCAGGTGGGAAATAAGGGACATGCCAGGGGAGAAGAGGCTAAAGGTATTCCACACACTGGCTTCTTTACTGGAAAAATTCAGGCAGGACTTTGTAGACGTGTTAGTAATCGGTAACGGAAAGACCCCTTCAGCTGCAAATGGAGAAGTTAATGCAGCTATTGAGAGGTTAGAGAGGGCTGATTTAGATGTAAGAAAACTTTACGGTGAGTACGTCCCGGGTGATTGGAGTACCGAAAGTTTGGAGGCTGAGGCAATAGTGAGAAGGGAACCTTTAGGTATAGTCTTAGCCATTACTCCCTTTAATTACCCTCTTTTCGACGTGGTGAATAAGTTCGTATACTCAACCGTAGCAGGGAATGCCTTTATTCTTAAACCGGCAACTGCCACTCCCCTACCAGCGATAATGTTCGCAAAACTTGCGGAGATGGCAGGTTTTCCGAAAGAGGCTTTAGCGGTAATCACTATACCGGGCAAAGAAATGGACAAGATAGTTCAGGACAAAAGGATAGGTGTTATTTCACTCACGGGAAGTACCGAGACGGGGGAGCATGTAATGAAAATAGGTGGAATAAAGCAATACGTTATGGAACTCGGAGGTGGTGATTCTGCATTAGTTATGGCTGACGCTGATCCGAAAGTCTCAGCCCAGAAAATAGTCACCGGTATAACGAGCTATTCAGGGCAGAGATGTGACTCGATAAAGTTCATATTTGCGGAAGAACCAATATATGATAAACTAAAGGAGAATTTAGTAGAGGAGTTAAGGAAGGTGAAAGTAGGAGATCCGAGACAAGAAGGAGTCACTGTGGGGCCTGTGATTGATCCTAAGACCGTGGACGAATTCGAGTTTGCAGTAAAAGATGCAGTAAGCAAAGGAGGGGTTATACTTTACGGAGGAAAAAGGCTTGGTCCAACTTATATTGAGCCAACGCTTATTGAGATCGATAAATCAAAAGTAAAGGACTTGTATTTATATAAAAAAGAAGTATTTTTATCAATTGCAGTACTTACTAAAGTAAACAATATAGAGGAGGCAATAGAATTATCTAACGGTAGGAGGTACGGACTAGACGCGGCAGTCTTTGGAAATGATATAAATAAAATAAGAAAGGCAGTAAGAATGCTCGAGGTAGGTGCGGTTTACATAAACGACTACCCCAAGCATGGTATAGGTTACTTCCCCTTTGGCGGGAGGAAGGATTCTGGGATAGGGAGAGAAGGTATAGGATATACTATTGAATATGTGACGGCTTACAAAACAGTGGTATATAACTACAAAGGAAAGGGAATATGGGAGTACTTGTAACAAAGGTGCTAGTGCCTAACTCTTCTCTCCACTCGTCACGACTATAAGTATTGATAGTATCACTAACATCCCTCCAAAGATTTCGAAGACGGTCGGTATTTGGCCAAATATAGGGATAGCCAATAATGTTGCGACTACTGGCTCTAACAGCCCTATGGTCTCGATATGTTGAGGTTTGACCTTCCCAGAGGCTACTATTATAGACGTATGACCCAGCAAGGTAGGTAATGCGATTAAACCTAATAGTGCTAGAACGGAAGTTATGGTAACTGTGCCGAGTCCCTGAATTAGGAACAAGGGAAGTGTAAATATTGAAGAGGAAATGTATATAGAGGAAGTTAAGGTTATTGGCTCGTCTTTGACTTTACTCAGTCCAGCCGTATAAAGAGCTATTAAAAAGGCTGACAATATTGCAATGGCGTTTCCGAAAAGTAAACCGGGATTTAGAGGAAGGTTCATTAATACTACTCCCAAGAATCCAGTAATGACAGCTATTATATCCCTTAAGTTTACCTTGAATTTTAAGAAGGGTGATAACAAAATTACGAAAAAAGGGGAAGTAGAGACTAGAACAGTAGCATCTATTATCGTTGTCGAGTAAACACTGATAATAAATGTAACCATATGCATTGCTAGTAGTAATCCAAATGGTGAATACCTTACCACTTTCTTAAGGTCTACCTTCCCTAAGATGAGACCTGCAATAAAAAACCTAAGGAAAGCTAAACTACCTGGTGGCATCCCCGATAATTTAATGAAAATAGAAGCAGTACCAAAGCTCATCCCACCGGCGATCAGTAGCAAGTAATACTTGTTTATCGATAGTTTCATTAGGACTTTTTATCCTAACTCAATAAATATGATTTATGCAAGTCGTAGTCCCAATCATTACCCCCTTTACGAAAGATGGTAAAGTGGATATTAATGCCTTAAAAGATCACGTGAAGAGACTTTTAGAACTCGGTGTAGACGTAATTTTCCTCAATGGTACAACAGGCTTGGGACCTGCTCTTTCTAAAGAGGAAAAGAAGGAAACATTGAAGGCGGTGTATGACGTCACACACAAGGTAATATTTCAAGTGGGTGGTCTTAATTTGTACGATGTACTCGAACTAGTTGAATATTCTAAGGATTTCGACATTTTGGGGATAGCGTCTTACTCTCCTTATTATTTCCAGAGGCTCCCAGAGAAGTGGTTGATCAATTATTTTAATGACATTGTAAGCAAGAGTGAGCATGACTTCTACCTTTACAATTATCCCGCGGCGACAGGCTACGATATATCAGCTAAAATAGTGGGAAAGATACAAGGGCTCAAAGGGCTAAAGGACACTACACAAGACCTAGCTCACACACTTGAATATAAGATAGTAAACCCTAACTTAATCGTTTATAACGGATCCGATAGCTTAATCTACTATTCCCTATCCTCACTTGACGGTACAGTAGCCTCTTTTGCAAACCATTCTCCCCACATAATATCGGCTATGAGGAAGATGATAAAGGAAGGAAAGAGGGAGGAAGCACTCAAGGTGCAAATGTTAATTAACATGTTACTAGACGTGATTAGGAAATACGGGCAGCTCTCGGCAACATATTATATGGTGGAGATAATGTTAGGTTATAAGGTAGGCTATCCTAGACCCCCAATATATCCCTTAACGGACGATGAAGTAAAAATGTTGAAAAGCGAAGTTGAACCTTTAAAGAGAAAATTAGATGATATTGTTAGTGGAATCTATGGCTAAAATGGTCACTCTGGGAGAAATTCTAATTCAGTTTAACCCAATTACGCCTGGTCCCCTAAGGCATGTTAACTATTTCGAAAAACACGTTGCAGGTAGCGAGGCAAATTATTGTGTAGCATTCATAAGGCAAGGGAATGAATGTGGTATTATAGCTCGTGTTGGGAATGACGAGTTTGGGTACAACGCCATAGAGTGGTTGAGAGGGAAAGGTTTAGACGTATCTCAGATAAAGATTGATGATTCAAGCCCTACCGGGATATTTTTCATACAAAGGCACTACCCAGTCCCTTACAAGAGCGACTCAGTATATTACAGAAAGGGGAGTGCAGGGAGTAAACTTTCCCCTGATGATGTAGATGAAAAATACGTCAGAAGTGCTGACATAGTACACTCTTCAGGGATTACACTAGCTATTTCAGAAACTGCTAAAGAGGCTGTATACAAGGCTTTTGACTTAGCTAGAGCCAGATCATTTGACACTAACATAAGGCTTAAACTTTGGTCTCCTGATAAGGCGAGATACGAGATAATGAGGCTACTTAACCAATTCCACCTGAACTTCCTGATAACAGATACTGATGACTCAAGGATAGTGTTAGGCGAGTCTGATCCAGATAAGGCAGCTAAAGTGTTTCTAAATTACGCTGATGTAGTAGTAATGAAGATGGGAGCTAAAGGAGCTGCATTGTACTACGAAGATAAGAAGTACTACTCTCACGGATATACAGTTCCGGTAGAAGATGTGGTAGGTGCTGGAGATGCTTTAGGAGGTACTTTTCTGTCTTTATATTATAGGGGTTTCACTTTAGAAAAGGCTTTAGATTATGGCATAGTAGCGGCAACACTTAACGTTATGATAAGAGGAGATCAAGAGAACCTACCCTCGACTAATGAAATAGAACAATTTTTGAGAGAATTAGGAAAATAGATAGGAAGGTTAGATTCTTTCTTTCTTTGACAGTTAACTAATTTTTCTTCCCTTTAATGCCTTAATCAATGTTGATGCAAAATAGGGTATGTCACCTGGATGCCTTGATGATATTAGATTATCATCCTCAACTACTGGGCTGTCTATGTATTCTCCGCCAGCAGCTATCACGTCATCCTTAATAGAAGCTACGGAAGTGACTTTTCTCCCCTTTATTACTCCAGCAGAGATGAGGACTTGAGGCCCGTGGCAGATTGCGGCTACTGGCTTTTTCAATTCGAAGAATTTCCTCGTTAACTCCTTTACCTCTGGTAAAGTCCTTATTCTCTCAGGACTCCTACCACCTGGAATTACCAGAGCTGAGTATTCTTCGGGCTTTACCTCTTTAAATGAAATATCCGCTACCACAGTATAACCGTGTTTGCCAACTATCTTCTCTCCCTTTTCTTTACCTGCAATAACCGGGGTGAAGCCTTCTTCTATAACTCTATAAAAAGGGTATAACAGTTCAATATCCTCAAATTCATCTCCTACTATAAAGAGTACTTTCATAGTGTGATAACTTGTGAATAAACTAATAAATTGATTGTTGGTCGCAGTTATAGACCCTTACTCCTCTCAAAGGCTTTATTTTACTTTAATCTACCTTTTAAGTAAATGGTGGAGATATGCCTCTACGGTACTGTCTACAATAACGCGGACACAGTTGAGGAGAGTATAAAGTCTGTATTCGACCCCAGTTACAAGATAATAGTAACGGACAACTACTCAACTGATGGTACTTACGAAAAGCTTGAGGAGTTGAGAAAGGACTTTAATTTAACAGTTTTGCGTTATAAGTCCTCAAGAGGTGTGGGGAGACAATATTCACTAAAATACTGCCCGGAAAACTCCATGACAGCCTATTTCGACCTGGACGTAAAATACAACAAGATATTTCACGATATACTGAAATATTCAGCTGAGAGAGGGGTAAAGGTATTAACTACAATACAGCATACTCTTGTTGCACCAAAAAAAGAGATTATGGAAAAGGGGGGTTGGAGGGATCTCATAGTCGCTGAAGATATAGAGCTTTGGTATAGAGTAGGCTTTGACTACCACATACCATTGATAACAATGGAGAAGAATTTACACAGACAGTCAAGTTATGGAGCTAGAGAGAGGAGGTACTCAAAAGGGATTAAATATTACTATCGGTGGTTTATGAGTGTAGTCGACACCATAAGGGGTAGGGGATTTACTTTAGAAGACGCCTTTTTATGGTATAAAAAGAAATACCACGCAATAGTGTTCCTAGCCTATATAATAGCCAAAGCAAAGGGAATGTACAGAGGTACTACCATCCCCGAGCTGTTAGAAAAAATATATATCCCAGACGAGTTTAGGAATTACGAGGACTATATCCTTGTAGGGGTAGGTTTAAGAGAAGTGAACTATAAGAACAGAGAGATAATTAGGAAGTATACCGAGGGATTTAAGTCCTTCTTTTGTGACGATGACATGATATTGTTAGTGAAAAATGAAAAGACTATTGAGTATTATAAGAAGAACTTAAGTAAAAAACTCGTGAAGAATTGTGAGATATTCACGCTGTAGGCAATTATTTAAAAATCTTCTCTAATGATAATAATGGGGAACAATTTGGAGTACCATCTATCAAACATTTCTTCTGTAAAAAAAGACCAAGTGCCGATAAAAGGGTCAAAAGGGGCCTACATCCAGTGGCTCATCACAAAGGATCACGGAGCCCATTACGCAGTCAGAAAGTTCACATTAGAGCCATATGGCGTAATACCGATGCATGTTCACAAATACCAAGAGACTGTCATCATAACTAAAGGTAAATGCAAGGTATGCGTGGCCAACAAGACCTATGAGATGAAAGCTGGTGACTTCATCTTCATAGACTCTAATGTGAAACACTCATTCGTGAACGGTGACTCAGAACTGGAGTTCTTCTGTATAATTGATTACACAGACGACATGAGTATAAAGACGTTAGACGAGGAGTGCAAGTAAAAAATCAGTCATAATACGTCTGAGCCTGTTCTCTTAGGAAGGAGAGTAAGTAATAGGGTCCTCCAGCGTTTTTCCCAGTCCAACCCGAATGCTTCCAACCACCGAACGGTTGTACTCCGGGCATTGCACCGGTAGTAGCCCCTACAGTCCTATTTGCGTAAACGACACCTGCTTCTATATTGTTGAAGAAATATTCGACCTCTTTCGGGTCTTCACTGAAGATACCGGCAGTTAACCCGTATTCTACGTCATTAGCCCTCATCAAAGCCTCTTCTAACGTCTTAACTTTTCCGACTAAGAGTATTGGGACGAAGAGCTCAGTCCTCCATAACCAGTGATCGTAAGGTAAGCCAGTGACTACTGTTGGCTCTACATAATATCCTTTGTTTTCCTCCACGACTTTTCCTCCTATTACTACATTCCCTACGCCTTTTACGGCTTCATCTATGTACCTCTTATACTTCTCTACAGCGCCTCTGTTTATTACTGGTCCTAGAAAGACGTCCCTCTTCCTAGGGTCTCCAATCTTGGTCTCTTTTACTTTATTGACTAACTTTTCTATAAACTTGTCGTGTATGCTTTCAAATACGTATACCCTAGAGGTGGCACTGCACTTCTGACCACCGAAGCCGAAAGCCCCACGGTATACACCCTCAACAGCCTTGTTAAGATCTGCCTTATCAGTTACTATCACGGGATTCTTACCGCCAAGTTCCATCACTATCGGTCTAGGGTCTCTTTCAATGAAGCGTTTTGCTAAAGAGTGTCCCACATCCTTAGAACCCGTAAATGCCATTCCGTCAGACCTCGCCAGCATGAAGTCCACGATATCCTTTCCGCTCCCCGTAACGTAATTCACCACACCCGGCGGAAAACCAGCCTCTAACATTATTTTTACCAAGTTATAAGCGGAGAGAGGGGTATCGGAAGACGGTTTTATCACGGCTGTGTTCCCGGTAATTACAGCCCCGAGGGCCATAGTAGTAGTTATTGCCAACGGGAAGTTAAAGGGAGCTATCACAGCCCAAGATCCGTAGGGCTTCATCACTGAGTATGAGTGTTCATTCTTATACATCCTTGAGTCCATTTCATGCGCAAAACCCCTATTAATCTGGAGGATGTAAGCGTAGTACTCGAAGTAATCTATAGTTTCGTCGACCTCAGCTATAGCCTCATATCTGTTCTTACCGTTTTCGAGGGTGATAGTAGCAGCTAACTCGAACTTCCTCCTCCTAATCAGCTCAGCAGCCCTTTTAGCTATTTCAACTCTTTCCTTCCATGACGTCAGTCTCCAACTCTTAAACGCTTCTTTTGCGGCCTTGAAGGCTTTATCTATGGTGTTTTCATCAGCTATCTGGAACCGTCCTATGAGAATTGAGGTGTCTATGGGAGACCTAACTTCGAAAGTCCTACTTGTCTTTATTTCCTCTTCCCCTATTATCAGTGGGTACTCTTCTCCGAGTTTTACTCTTTCCAATGCCTTCTCGAACTCTTGGTGGAACTCTTCCTCCCTACCTTTATACTTAGCTATAGTGTTTTCATTTGTGAATACCATATTTATAATTATAGATAACCAGAGATAAAAATGTGTGATGTACGTCGATTGGAAGGAGAAGAGCTTAACCCAACCGATCTTGGAACCTTCAGTTGACATTATAAAGCAAGTAAACACATAATAATTTATGGACACGGTAGAAGAAGCCTATTCAATAAGACTCATTTCAGAAGTGAAACTAGGCGAGAAGGGTCTATTACATACCGAGACGTGGATAGAAGGGAATGAGTATAAGTCAAGCATCTACCTTAATAAGAGAAGGATTACTTTCGGTGGAAAGGAGTCCTTACCAACATTCAACGGAGAGGATCTCTACTACGTTTTAAATGGAAGGACACTTGTTAGGCAAAGCCCTTACGGAGAATCTAAGAGGCTCTTTACTCTCGGTAAGATACATAAGTTCGTCTTCCATAAGGACGGGATTCTAGTCATAGGAGAAAAGAAAGATAAAAAAGAAGGCCACTTCGTGGCTAAAAAACTGAAGTATAGGTTTGACGGAAGAGGTCTACTGAGAACTAGGATGTCCTTGTTTTTATTTGACGGAAAAAAAGTTAGGACACTTGTTGAAGGTGACTTCGACGTAACTGACGTTGCAACTAACGGAAAGAGGATCGTGATCTCTGCTACAAAAGAAAACGATGATGTTGGTCTATCAGACGTTTATGAGGTTGAAGGAAATGAATTAAGGAAAATCACAAGAGGGGAGGGGATTGTATCAGCTGTTGCTATGAATGATGACGGTCAAATAGCCTATCTGGGACACCGAAAGGGTAAGGCACCGTGGGCAGTAAAAGAAGTAATATTACCGGAGGAGGACAAGAGTTATCTTTGCGGGAATTATTGCGGTAATAGCGTCCTCACTGACCTGTTCGACGGTGCAAAGGAGAAGTTAGTCTTTAGTAGGGGAGAAATAGTAACCACTGGTCAAGTAGGAGGTAAAACTAACGTTTACAAAATCAGTGATAACAAGGTGGAACAACTTACAGATGGTGATATGGTAGTCAGGAATTTCGATTACCTAAATGGCGAACTAGTTTACGTTTACACAACTCCCGAAAAGCCCTCTTTAATGCAGTACAAGGGAGAGATATACGACCCTAACCCCTTAGTCAGGGGTTTAAAGCCTGAACTGGTTAAGGGAGATATTGAGGGTTGGGCTATAATAGTTGACAAGAACGCTCCGACGATACTCTTTATCCACGGAGGGCCACACACTGCTTACGGGTACTCCTACTTCATAGAATTCCAGTTCTTCGCAAAGCACGGGTTTAACGTAATATACTCAAATCCTAGGGGTAGTCAAGGTTATGGTGAGGACTTCGCTAAGGCGTGTGTAGGTGACTGGGGAGGGAAGGACATGGAGGACATCTTAAACTTCGTTAAAACTGTAAAAGAGAAATATGGGCTTACGGGTAAGATCGGCGTTACCGGAGGATCCTACGGTGGGTTTATGACTAATTGGATTATCACAAAGACCGATATGTTCTCTGCGGCGATTAGCGAGAGGAGTATATCTAACCTCGTCAGCATGTGCGGTACGAGTGATATAGGCTTCTGGTTCAACACTATAGAGTCAGGTATTGACGACCCGTGGAAACCTGAAAATATGGATAAGTTAATGAAAATGTCTCCAATATATTACGTAAAGAATGTTAAGACACCCACAATGCTAATACATGGAGAGGAAGACTACAGATGTCCCATAGAACAGGCAGAACAGTTCTTTATTGCGTTGAAAATGAATGGAATCGATAGTGAGTTGGTACGGTATAAGGGTGACGGCCACGAACATGCGAGAAGGGGTAAGCCTAATAACATGAAGGACAGGCTTAGAAGAAAGCTGGAGTGGTTTAACAAATATTTGAGATAGGTGACCCTCCACGTAAGATGCCTTCGTTCTCCATATAAACAATTCATATTCTCTCTTTAAGTTTATGAATAATGTCAGTTCTGATTATTCGTAGTATCTTCAACATGTTTTCGAACCAGATATGTCCTAAAACAAAACTGGTTCTAAGGAGACATTATGTAGTAGTCCTAATTAATTAAAATATGTTTTAATGAACATTTTTTTATTTTATAACAATTTAATCAAGAGATAAGCAAAGTATTTAATAAATTTCTTACCATTACTGTATAATGTATCCACCCCAATTAGGCTATTATAGACCGGTCAGTCTTAGCGACGCTTTAGACTTCTTAAGTAATGGAGATGTTAAGCCTTTAGCAGGAGGTCAGAGCTTAATACCTATGTTGAAGTTTAGAATATTAAAGCCTAAGTTTCTACTGGACTTAAACCCTCTCAAGGAACTAAATCACATCTCAGTAGGAGAGGATAGTGTAATCATAGGTGCTACAGTGACACATGACAGCCTCGTTAAGAGCGGTACAGTGAGGATAGACTTGCCTCTACTTCACCAGTCTGCAAAAAAGGTAGGTGATATGCAAGTCAGAAATATGGGTACTATAGGTGGTTCGTTAGCAAACGCAGACCCATCGGCAGATTATCCTGCTGTAGTTACAGCTTACAACGCTAAGTTAAGGTTACAGAGTTCGAAAGGTGTGAGGGAGGTAGAGGCTAAGGATTTCTTTAAAGGGCCCTATACAACCGAGTTAAGGGAGGACGAGCTTTTAGTGGAGATCGTCTTCCCTAAACTTAAGGGATACAACTATAAGTACGCGAAAGTAGTGAGGAGAGCTGGAGACTTCGCATTAGTTGGAATGGCTGTTTTAGCTAAAGTAGACGGAGTAATGAAGGATATCAGAATTGCTTATACCGGTGTTTCCGACAAGCCCTTCAGACCTTACGAGCTGGAGAAGTCCTTACTTGATACTAAACCTTCTGAGAACGTAATTAGGGACTTCGCAGAAAAAGTAGCCTCTCAAGTGAACACTCCTTCAGACTCCAGAGGGTCTTCCGAGTACAGAAAAAAGGTGATGAAAGCTCTTACGGTAAACACCCTAAAGGAGGTGTTAGGTGTTGTTAGTTAGACCGGGGAAAAGGCAAAAGTTAAAATAAAAGTAAACGGGATATGGTACGAAAGGGAAGTAGAGCCTAGGCAATTACTAGTCCACTTTCTGAGAGATGAACTAGGGCTTACTGGTACTAAGATAGGGTGTGACACGTCAACTTGTGGTGCGTGTACTGTACTCCTAAACGGTAAGAGCGTTAAATCTTGTACAGTGCTTACAGTCCAAGCTGACGGTGCTGAGATAACTACTATAGAAGGGTTAGACGCGAAGGAGCTTAAAGAGTCATTCAAGGAAAACTTTGCCCTCCAGTGCGGCTACTGTACTCCGGGAATGATAGTTCAAGCTCATTACTTCCTTAAGGAACATCCACACCCCTCGGAAGAGGAAATAAGGGAAGGTATTCACGGTAACATCTGTAGGTGTACTGGATATCAAAACATAATCAAGGCAATAAAACAAGTTGCAGGAGGTGAAGGTCATGTACACGGGTAAACCAATAAAGAGGTTATATGATGATAAGTTCGTCAACGGTAAATCAACTTACGTAGATGACATACAGATATCAGCCTATTATGCGGGGTTTGTCAGGAGCCCTTATGCACATGCGCTGATTAAGTCTATAGACGTAAGTGATGCTCTTAAAGTCAAAGGGATAGTAGCGGTCTTCACGGCAAAGGATCTTGAGGTTAAAGAAGGTATAGGGATATGGACTACTTACGAAGATCCTAAGTTGTGGAAATTCGTAAAAAGGAAGCCGTTAGCGGATAAGAAAGTTAGGTATGTCGGAGAACCTGTAGCTATTGTAATAGGTACTGATAAGTATTCAGTGAGGGACGCTATAGAAAGAGTGAACGTCGACTACGAGAGATTACCTGCGGTAGTGAAGATGGAAGAGGCATTAGAAGATAAAGTGATCATACACGAGGAGTTAAAGACTAACGTAGCTTTTGACCAGACTTACAGTGCTGGCAACGTAGAGAACGCCTTTAAGAACGCGGACAAAGTGATCCCAGTTGAGATAACAAACAACAGACTCATCCCATCACCAATGGAGCCCAGAGGCATTATAGCTAGATATGAAGGAGGCTTCCTGACAGTATGGTACTCTACACAAGTTCCTCATACAGCTAGGTCAGAGTTCTCCAGAATTTTTGGTATTCCATCTAGCAAGATAAGGGTCATAATGCCCGATATAGGTGGAGCTTTCGGAAGCAAAGTGAATATTTTGCCGGAAGATGTAAGCGTCATAGCCAGTGCCATAAAGTTGGGGAGACCAGTAAGGTGGACAGCGACTAGGAGTGAGGAAATGTTAGCCTCTGAAGCAAGGCATAACACCTTTAAAGGGGAAATTGCAGTTAGCAGAGAAGGGAGATTGTTAGGAATTAGAGGAGACTTACTGGTTGACTTAGGAGCTTATCTAACTTATACTGCCCCTCTACAACCAGCAATTATTCCTTCAATGATCCCAGGGCCATATAAGGTTAGAGATATCCATATAAGGAGTAGGGCAGTTTACACTAACACTCCACCCATAACAATGTACAGAGGAGCAAGCAGGCCCGAAGCTACGTTCATAATAGAGAGAATAATGAGTATTATTGCCGACGAGTTGAAGCTGGACGACGTGAAGGTCAGGGAAGTGAACTTGATAAGGGCGGATGAGATGCCGTATACGAACCCGTTCGGCTTGAAGTATTATTCTGGTGATTATTTAGGCTTACTGAGGGAGGGGCTGAATGCACTCAAATATTATCAGCTCAAAGGATGGGCTGAGGAGGAGAGAAAGAAGGGCAGGAAAATAGGTGTAGGGATGGCATTTTACTTGGAGATCAGCGGTTTCGGGCCTTGGGAGTTTGGTGAAGTCAGAATATCCGAGACTGGGGATATATTAGTAATAACCGGAGGAACTCCTCATGGTCAAGGTACAGAAACTGCAATAGCCCAGGTAGTAGCTGACACTTTGCAGATAGATATTAATAAAGTCAAAGTGGTCTGGGGAGATACTGAAATTGTAGCTTCAAGTATGGGTACTTATGGGTCGAGAACAGCATCAGCAGCTGCAAGTGCTGCACTTGTTGCTGCAAAGGAGGTATTGGAGAAGATGAAGAGGGCAGCTGCTAAGCTTCTGAAAGTGGATGTAGAGGAGGTCTCATATTCCAACGGAGAGTTCAGTGCAGGTGGTAGGAAAGTCAGTTGGGATGAAGTAGCTGCGTTCTCTTATGCCTCAAATGAGCCTGGGATTTACGCTCAAGTCACACTACCTGGAGACGTCACGTTCCCCTATGGAGTTCATGTGGCGGTGGTTGAAGTGGATGATTACGGTATAATAAAGGTAATGGACTACAAGGCTTATGATGATATAGGTGTAGTAATAAATCCGGCTTTAGCTGAGGGTCAAATTCACGGTGGGGCTACGCAAGCTGTAGGACAAGCAATATTAGAAGAAGCTATAATTAATGATGACGGTCAGCTAGTTGTAACTTATGCTGATTATTTCATACCCACGGCTGTTGAGGCACCAAAGTTTGAAAGTCACTTCGTAGAAAAGCCACATCCATCAGCATATCCCACTGGAGCAAAGGGAGTTGGTGAAGCCGCGTTAATAGTTGGTCCAGCTGCTATAGTAAGGGCTATTGAGGACGCCACAGGAAAGAGGTTCAATAAGACTCCCGTAAGACCTGAAGACGTAATTTAGTTTTTTTATAACGAACTGTATCCAATACAATTTTACTACATTTAGAATAATCGTGGTATGGTTTGAATGATCTACCAATACAATTTATATACTAGTTTTAGTCTTCTTTTTAATCCTTTTCTATTTATCTAAGTTTAAAAAAGTATTAACTATGTAAATAATTGAAGATTAAAAAGATTTATTACTTTTTATTAGAAAAACTTAAATTTGTTCTTTTTTAAAACAATTTGAAATAGGTGAGTTGAAAGGATGGCTAAAATGGAATTAAATGAAGGAAATTCGACGAGAATGGAGTACATATGGCCCATACGTTTTGCTGTAGGTTGGATGTTTTTAGACGGTGGTTTAAGAAAGGCTGTACTAAAGCCTGAAAAGTTAGACCCTAACTCATCTTCATTCGTAGGAGGAAAACTGGTTAACTTTCTTCCACACGCTGGTCCGTTTAAGCCTTTCTTACTAATGACTCTAGAGAACAGAACATTAGACGTAACATTCCTCACTGTCTTCAGTTATGTCGAGCTACTTGTGGGGATTATGATAGTGATCGGGTTGTTAACAAGATTAGCAGCACTAGGTGCTCTAGCAATGTCTGTGGGTTTCGCTCCAGCATACTGGTTAGGTTCCACATGCGAGGACGAGTGGCAAATCGGTGCTCTATTAACAGCAGGTTCAGTAGTACTAATGCTAACAGCTGCTGGAAGAGTTTGGGGATTAGATCACTTCCTATACAAGAAGTTCGGAGATAGACCAATAGCTAACGTGCCAATACTTAAGTGGATTAAACTGTGGTGAAAAGCATGGAAAAAGTAGTTATTCTTGGCTTAATTTTCAGTATCTTGGTAGTGGGCTGGATATTAGCTACTGGCCAGTGGGCTTATGGAAACGTAGTAGGGCCTTTAGTAAATAACTCAAAATTACCAAAGCTAGAGATCACTTACATAAACGCTTATAACACACCCCAAGGCCTATGCCTTATAATGAACATAACAGATATCGATGGTCCTGACGCTTACCCAGCTTCCGCTCCACTGATGGAGATATACAATGCAAATCACACGTTTGTGATGTTCCTAAACTCTTCACAGATATCTAACGATACCGTGAAGATAATACAAGCCCCATGGAACGCGAATAAAAAGGACAGTGTTAACTGGTATTCGGGATTCGTAGTAATATTGGGAAGTGAAGGACAGTTCCACTTACTAATAAAAGGAGTGCACTTAGCTCCCGGAAAATATTACGTGAAATTATACACACCAGCAATATCTACCGGTAGGGAAGCAGTAGCGAGTTTTAGTATAACGTAATGAACACTTTTTTCTTTCTTTTTTCATTTTTATTCTATTTTCTCTCCCGACCGATTTAACTTTTTTACTTTTCCTTCACGATCTTTTGTGATGGAGGACGAAAAAATAAACACAATAGTTGACATGTTACTTTCTTCAGTAAACGCTATAGCTTTCACCGGTGCCGGGATTAGCACTGCTTCCGGGATACCTGACTTCAGGGGACCTAACGGTCTTTGGAAAAAATACTCCCCTGAATTAGCAAGCATAGAGTACTTTGAAAGGGATCCCAAAGGTTTCTGGGAGTTTTACTCCACAAGGATGAGGAGTCTATTTGAAGCAAAGCCAAACCCTGCACATTTTGCCCTAGCTGAACTCGAGAGAATAGGGCTAATAAAATACATTATCACACAAAACATTGACGGTCTTCACCAAAAAGCCGGTTCAAAAAACGTGATAGAACTTCACGGTACTATGAAGAGGAGTTATTGTTCCTCATGCTTTAGGTCTTACGATTCGTCTGAGGTCCTTACGAAAATAGACAATGGTGAACTTCCCCCTAAGTGTTCATGTGGTGGGATTATTAGACCAGATGTCGTACTGTTCGGAGAACCGGTTAAGGAAATAAATTACGCACTACAGATTGCTTATGACTCAGACTTGGCTTTAGTGGTAGGTTCCTCCTTGACTGTATATCCGGCAAATTTAGTTCCGCAAGTAGTAAAGGAAAGAGGAGGTAGACTGATAATCCTCAACATGGAGGAAACACCTCTGGACTTTATTGCAGACGTTGTGATAAGGGATCGTGTTGAAAAGGTCTTATCGATAATAGTTAATGAAGTCAAGAGAAAGGTGGATCTGGGGTAGAAAGCCTCATTAGGGTAAGTTAGGGTGGTTTATTACAGGTTAGGGAGAAGAGGAAGCTGAGGGAGAGGAAGGGAAAAACAGAGTCCTATGGGGTGATGGGAGTATTGCTCCAAACCCCGTAGGGATGACTCTAGATAGGACTCCTGTGCCGTCGGGCTCTACAGCCACCCATAATCCTGCCAAGAGGGTTGTGGATGAGGTGGAAGTCCTTAGAGGAGACTCAGAAAAACCCTAAAATACCCAGGATGACGCCTAGAGACAAACGGTAATAATAGGGATGTCGTAATTACTGAATGTCGCTTTCGTCCTTATTTGCTTCCTTTATCTTATCCATTACTTTTTTGGGTAAAGCATAGTCCTCCCTCCTCTCGTTTAGTCTTCCCAAAAGGACTATGCCCTTTCCCGGGACTATATCAATTTCCCAAACGTACTTATCGTGGTTTGTCTGCCTCATCTTCTCTATAATAACATACCTATGTAGCATACCATCCCTTATTACTCTCCTAAATCTAATTATCCCATCGGCTACGTGTTCAACACCGAAACCGAAAGCTTGAGAAGTAGTTATCGCATATTGCGATGTAACGAGGATTGTAAACCTCCACTTGTTAAGTACTCTCTTCAAGTAGTAACTTATTTTCCTCGCCATTGCAGGTTTGTCTAAGAAAAGTGCGGATACGGAATCGATTACTAGCCTAGCCCATCCAGAGCCCAATTTTTGCTTAGCTTCTATTACTTTTTGGACCAGTGCCTCTGGCTCCAACTCCGTTAAAGACCACTCGTCTTCTCTTTCCTTCATTAACGCATCAATTATTATTAACTTCTTTTCAATATACTCTTCAAGGTCCCAGTTAAACATCTTGGCTTGCCTGATTATGGAATCCCTACTCTCTTCCGTAGTGACGTAAATAGCAGGCTCCCCGTGGACGAGTCCTTCGTGTATAAAGCTGAGGGAGAAGATCGTCTTACCAGTCCCGGGTTCACCAGTTAAGGCTACAAAGAATCCTTGTGGGATGCCTCCCTCAATAAGCTTGTCAAAATCATGTATACCAGTAGATAACCTAATCATAACTATTTATCTTGAAGTAATTGAATAAATAGTTGTCTTCTACTTATAAAGAGGAAAAGGAGAAAATAAATAAATAAATAATTTAAAAAAATTAATTAAATTATTTGAGTTTTCTATCTCCTCCTTCCGACTAATACAGCTACTATGATAGCTACTATCACTAGTACTATCCCAACACCTAAGGATCCGTAAGTTGCGACTCCGACGTTAACAGTCGGGGTAGGTGGTAAGGCTGGAGCTGAAGCACTAGGTACGGGAGTAATCGTACTTACAATTGTAGTTGTTGTTGTTGTCGTAGTTGTTGTTGTTACTGGTGGAGTTGTTGTCACAGTCTGGAGTACGTTGAAGGAGTAGTAGGCGTAGTAAACATGCGGAACGTTCACGGTCATTGTACCAGTTCCATAGCTATTAGCGGACATGTTAAGTACTAAGGGTTCTGTATAAGTAGCATTTATGAACAAAACGTAAGTCTCACCTGGCGTTAATCCCGTAGTGTCTATGGTAACTTGATATTGGTCACCACTTATATGAGTTATCGGTATAGTCTTTAGGACTTTTGTAGACCCGTATTGCCATATCTCTGCATAACCTGTTGCATTATCAATTGGTACAATAGGTTCACTTACAGTTGCTTTACCGTTTATGTAAGCCGGAGCAGCGGCTATTTGAGTGATGTTGAATGTGAATGTATATGATGAACCCGGTGTTATATTGGCGATTAAGTTTACTAATGGATCAATTCTAAAGTATCCGTTAAATCTGTAGAATGTAGAACCTGTTGACGTGTTCCATGAATATAAGTAATATGGACCTGAACCTATAACTTGGCCATGCTGAGAGACTGAATATACATCTGAACCTAGCTCATAAGGCGGTATGTTCTCAAAGATCGAGGGTGGAACTATATATATACCTGATATAGAGTATATATTCCATACACTGCTAGTATTGAAGAATATCTCTATCTCATATGGGTTATTAGGAGGTACATAGCTGTACACTAAGCCAGGCAAGGTGCCAAACCATTCAAAGGAAGAGTGATTGGATTCGGCAGTATAGTTCAGAATTACTGGCTTTCCATAATAGTTTCCAATATATATTGTGTCTTTAGATGAATTAAAGGGATTAGAAGAGTAACCACCCATGTCGAAGTACCATATAGTGAAGTTTATTGCTTGTGCTGTGAGTGGTAAGCCGTTATGGAATGTGGCATTATGTACTAAGTCCAATATTATCTCTTGACCGTTCACGATCTTTATGTTAGTCCCTGGTATCGTTTCATTTAAGTTACTTATCACCGTCCAGTTAGCTACTACCCACGGTAGTAACTCTAATGCATTGAAAGGCGGACTGGTTAAGGGAGTATCGTAAACTTCACCTAACCCGTCAAACTCATATAAGGTTTGAGCACTATATATGTCATAGGTTGTTGGTGCTGCACTCTCTATAGTTATTCCCCAGTTAACTTTTCCTTGCGTTGTCCCTGCTTGGTGAACATTAAATAGTGATATACCTCCACCTACGGTAGGTATATAGTTTGCATAACCGGGTAAGTAAGCACCTTGAACTTCATTAGTCCAACCGGCTATTATTACGGGTGCAGCAGCCTGTAATAAGTATATAGCTTGTCTAGTGTAGTAAGCAGATTCGTTAACTGTACTAGATTGTACATACGCTTTCGTTAAAAGTTGATTTATACTGTCATTTACGAAATTATTAAAGCTAGTTGAAGGTGCTAAGGGTCCATAAATGAAGTATAAGAAGGCTGGAGCTATTGCATTTACAGACCAACCTAATGTTATTAATTGGTAATTTCCCGTTATTAAATCTTGTATTAATGTAGGTGTAAAAGGCACAACTTGATATTGTATGTTTAGACCTATTTGTTTAGCAGCTTGTGTTACTATTTGAGCTAAATTTAAGTCTAGCGGATTGTTAGCTGGTATTATCCACGTGATAGTTAAGGGTGTTCCGTTTGGATAAGTCCAAGTCCCCAAAGACTTGTTATAGACTAATCCCGCCTTTTGCAAGTAAACCTGAGCTCTTGTTAGGTTATAACTTTCATGAGTTTCATAGAATATGCTTGCATTTGGATTATAGAATAATGGATATAAAGATGGGTTCACGAAATATGGAATAGCTACGCCTAATAAACCGTTTGCGAACACTTTTTGTTGCACTAACTGGTAGTTTACGAGGCTGAATATAGCCCACCTAAAGTATGTGTTGTTCATAGGGTACTTAGCAAAATTGAATTGTATAATTGGACCAAAACCATAGTAAGGCTGATCGTAGAGGTATAAGTTAGGGTTGTGTTCTGCTTGTAGTATTTCAGCTTGGTCAACTATTCCTGCAAGTTGAACTTGTCCTGCAACCAAGGCTTGATAAAGTGCTGTATATGACGTGTAACCCCAAACTTCATTAAGCACTGCAACATAGGGAGTAAAGTTTCTATAATTTGACGCTGACAATACCGGTTGATCAAAATTAGATATTACTGCATATCCACTAGATATAATTGGTGATATCATTGTTATTAATATTAAAACTAGAGAAACGATGAGAAGATTCTTTTTTCCTATCATATTCATAAAACACCCACTACTTAATAAATAAAAAGTTTAAAGGTTTAAAAAAATTTCTTAAGAGATTCGAATTTGTTTACTTAGGAATTATATTTTCGATCTCTGTTAATGTTAAATCGTTTAATATATTAAAACCGTAAACTTGGAACAGTCCATCTGGCTCAAGTTGTTCCGCCATCTCTAGCTGAGTATAGTAACTCATAGTTGTCCCGTTGCTTAAAGTTATAGTGAGGTTACCGTAAACATTAACTATTCCAGTTTGGTTACTAGTGTAGTTCAAGGTCATGTAGAAGGGTTCGAATGATATGGTAGATATATTCTTAGCAACTATGGTGTCAATAAAAATGTTAGTAACGATATCTCCGCCAGTGTAGTTACCCATAAATGGACCAGAGGCGATATACACGTAACTAGGGAACGGTCCAACTAATATTGACTGGAGCCCCGCTAGGTTCTTGGTTACTAGGTCTTGAATTAGAGATAAAGCCGTGGTTATCATGTTGTATTGATATATTGAGATTGAATTGTCAATTTTAACGTTAACAATTTGCCATTGATATTTACCTGTGTTCATAGCCAAGACGTATATAAGAGCGTACGTGTCCACTGAAGTTCCGTTTTGGTTAACGTTCTTGAACGCTATTACTCCTTCTCCCAGTGTGTAGTTACCGAACTGATGTATAATGATTGACTTATAGTAACTTCTAACCTCCGGATAGCCGAAGTACTTAGACAACATGGAACCTATTTCTCCGATACCAAGAGTGTAATTAGAAGGGGTTAGTATAACAGTTCCGTTACCAGGTGGAGATGTTATTTGGAATGTTACTGGCATTGGTCCAGTAATTAAGTTCTCTATCTTACCAGTATTAGCATCTGCTACACTTAAGAAGAAGTCGAGCACAGTCATTTTTCCTTGTAATTCGCTATAGGCATTTGATAGTGACACGTAGTTTGAGGTTAGATTGCTATACTCTGAACTCAGTGTCGAGTACTCAGCACTTAATTTTGTGTAATTCATGTATAATGTGTTGAAGCTACTGGCTAACGAGTTATACTTACTAACTAGATCTGAGTAATTGGCGTATAACGAGGAGTAGATACTTCTTAGGTTGTTATACTCTGTTGTGGCGGTACTGTAATCTGATGACAAGGTTGTTATTTGAGAACTCATATAAAATATAAATGCTATATTTACTATGAATAGTATTATTATTAATGCTACTAGAATATATTTCGAATCCATAATGATCTCAAATAAAAAGAGATTATTAATGAGTTATAAATTTTATTGATATGTTAATATAGTATGAGGCAGTATTTTGACAATATGTATACAAAATATCAGCTTGACTTTAGTAAATGGTTAATCCTCGCAAAGCTACTTTTTATTAGTAAGTATAACATCATTTCTAAATATTCTTTGGGTTCACTGGTAGTAAAAGCAAACGCTGCTATTTTGTTGAGTAAATCCAACGCTTTCAGCTGTACATCACATGGATGAGAAGATAGAATAACCAAAAATGTAACTACTTCATTTACTATGCCTTCTCTGTACTCTCCTAGAGTATTCTCCATTATCTTTACTATATATGACGCTTTCTTAGGCTGAGATAAAATCGAAGAAAATTTTGTATAATCATAAGTGTTAAGACTGTATTGTTTGAGTAGTGATAGGAAGTAGTTTATCATTTTGACGGATTTCCTTATAACTCCCAGTGGGCGTATAAACATCATGAGTATGTAAGAGGACTATGTCTTACTGGTTTATATTTTAGGTTAGAAGGTAAGCCAATATTCTCGATCCAGAGAATAAAAAGGTCTATGTTTTTGGTAATTCCGAATACGGTAATAGCTTGGCATCAATACTTGATAATATTGTTAAGTCTGTGGTCAATGATACTAAAAGATATGGTATAATTGGTACAAAAGTAACATTTACATATGTTACGCAAGGTACTAAAAATATCGAGAGTAATGTTATTTATGTGTTTATACCATTTTTACCTCCTAATAATATATCACCGCACCCAGCATATGTTTACGACCTTAAGACTTTGCGTTTCCCCGCTTACGGTACTTTTAATTCCGTGAGCGGGGTTAGCCCTTGGTGCGGATTCATTAGCTTCACCCGCACCTCATGGGGCTCAGTCGAGCCCAACGCCATCGGGCTCCCATCTGAGGATAGGTACTTTAACTCATGATAAACGAACATAAAAAGGTTAAGGATTCTCCATTTAAATCCATTTCCTTATTTGTCGTCCACTATCAACGTAAATTATGTCGCCTTTTTTGAGATTATGAGAAGCAGGAAGAGCAAGTAATGTCGTATGGTCATCCTGCAAGTAGAGTAGATGAAATACATCTGTATCTACAAAGTCCTCGAATAGTTTATTATAATATGCAGAAGGCAATGTATAAAGGTCGTAAATATATGCTGGAGTCGTTGATACAGATCCATTAGGAGGTAAAAATGGTACAAAATGATAAATAGCACCATTCGGAACATTTTTAGTACCTTGTGTAACATACATCAATGCTATTATTGTCCCTATTATATCATATCGTTTAGCTGCTTTCTCCACTAACTTCACTAAATTATCGTTTATTAACTTCAATCTCCTACCGTATTCGGAATTACCAATAACATAGGCCTTATTATCATATAGAACGTAGAGCATTGGCCGTTCTAACCTAAAATATAAAGTGGTAATGCATAGTCCACTTACCTCCTCATAGCTATTAGTTAACGCTCTGCAATTCGTATTACCATTTTTAATTATATCAATCAACTGTTCCCTAGTCGACAATATCTCCAACTTCATCCTCCTCCAGTGGAGTAGGTTTTTTGAGCAACAAGCTGTGATGCCTTTTCCACTGGTTTTGTAACTTTTCTAGACCCTCTTTTAACTTTTCTAACATAGTAGATAAGAATGATTTGAGGTATGACGTCACATATTGAGGATATTTCGTCTTATATTCTTTAACTTTTTTCAGAGCAGAATTTATGGTCTCTACAACTTTTTCACGCTCATTCACGGGATATAGGTTTATGAGCTTCACTAGTGAATCCAGTGTACTATACATATACATACGTTCGTTAGGAGATGGGATCATGGTTGCAATATCTGCAATTAAGCTTTTTCTTCACTACCACTAACGATACTGCAAGTATAGTTATAACAACCGTCGTAGCGATGATAAGATAATTAATCTTAGACGAATTGTCTAACGTTAATTGGGTCTCTAAGAATATCCCATATGAGTTAGAGTAGTTTTGTATCACGTTATTAAGAACACCGTTTTTGTACTCATATAGGGCAGATACGTAATATATTGGATCTGCTGTCAAGTTAAAGTCGGTGAAATTTAAGACTATTTCATTTTCCAAACTTTTAACAGAGGAGTTAGCAATAATATAGGCTAAATGATTGGTTCCATTGTACACACTTATATAAAGCATAAGACTACCGTTATGTAAATTAAACGGTAAATAGAAGGGATACAATACGACTCCCGATGAGTTTAACAAGCAATATGTTATACTCAGGCGGTTATTAGAATAATTAACGATATAATAATACTTACCGTGGATCTGACTTTTTAAACCGAGTGTATTGTTAATGCTCAAGCCATTTTCTGTGATCGTAACGTTGTACTCGTTTTGAGATATCTCGTTGTAGTTTATGTTAACCGATAAGGATACATTAAATCCTCCTAGCATACCCTTATATGCTAAAAGTTGGTGACCAGTAAAAAAGAGGGAGAAGAATAATAGCAAGTTAATAAAGATGGCATGCCACATAGTGATCCCCTTTCACCTTCTTCAACTCAGGTTCTTTCTCTTTGCAGATAGGTTTAGCGAGGGGGCATCTGGGGTTAAAGACACATCCAGAAGGTAACTCTATAGGACTTGGTAGTTCCCCTTTTATATTAGGCTCTTTAATACCGTAATCAGGATCTGGAACTGGAACTGCATCGATTAACGCCTTAGTATACGGATGTAATGGTTCGCTAATGACTTCTTCAGGTTTTCCCATTTCCACAATTTTGCCAAGGTACATTACTGCTATCCTATCCGAAATGTAGCTTGCAATAGAGATATCGTGAGTTATAAACAAGTATGCTGTCTGCCTCGTCTCTCTATCCTTTAAGATGAACTCAAGTATTTGTCCCCTTGTGGATGCGTCGAGCATTGATATAGGCTCGTCAGCAACTATAAATTTCGGCTGTAAGAGCAGTGCTCTAGCCACTACTACCCTTTGTCTCTGTCCCCCTGAGAGTTCATACGGTCTTTTCTTTATGAAGTTTTCAGGCGGAGTTAGTTTCACTATCTTTAGTATTTCGTATATTTTTTCCCTTTCTTCTTCTTGTGATTTCACGAGTTTATGTAATCTTAAACCCTCTGCCAATATCTCGTATATCGTTAATCTAGGGTCTAAAGCTCCGTAAGGATCTTGCTGAATCAATTGAAAATTCTTCCTTAATCTTCTAAGTATTCCCTCACTTAATTTAGTCACATCCCTTAATTTAGTCACATCCTTCTTACTATCTTTAGTAACATCCGTACTATCCCAATATATCTTTCCGCTATATATATCAACAAGTCTGAGCATAGCCTTTCCTAACGTGGTCTTTCCTGACCCAGATTCCCCTATTAGGCTTACGATCTCTCCTTTCTTTACATCTAACGATACTCCGTTTACTGCATTTACGTATATCCTCTTAAACAACCCTGCCCTACCGATAAGGTATTTGACTTGAACATTCTCAGCTCTTACCACTGTCTCAGACATTCTTGATTACCTCTTTATCGGCGAAGTGGCACGCTACTAATCTCCCATTTACAAGTCTCACTTGAGGTTCTTCTTCTCTACAAATGTCCTTAGCTAGGCTACATCTGGGTGCAAAAGGACAACCCCTAAAAGGCTTTGTCATGTCTGGTGGATCGCCAGGAATATAATAGATTTTTTTGACTTTCCCGTACCTGATATCAGGGACTGAAGCTAGAAGTCCCTTTGTGTAGGGGTGTAGAGGTTCTTTGAAGATCTTTTTAGAGTCTCCGATCTCCATTATTTTTCCTGCATACATAGTAGCTATCTTCTTCGCAATTCCAGCTACAACGGCTATATCATGAGTGATGTATATCAGTGTATGTCCCGTATCAACTATTCTCGTCTTAATTAAGGATATTACCCTTGCCTGATTTATCACGTCAAGGGCAGTAGTAGGCTCGTCTGCTATGACTAACTCTGGATTTAGGAGAAGGGCTGAGGCAATTACTGCTCTCTGTCTTTGACCTCCTGATAACTCTTCCGGATATTTCTGAAAAGTCTCTGGGGGTAAATTCAAGTTCTCAAATAATTTCATCACCCTCTCAACAGCACTGTGTACGTCCGTGTTCGGTTCATGTTCTAGTATTATCTTTACTAATTGTTCTCCTACTTTCTTAATAGGATTAAAGGAGTTCATTGAGTATTGTGGAATTATGGAAATCTTCTTCCACCTCACGGTCTTTCTGAACTTTTCGATATCCATATTTAATATATCCTCACCATTAAGGAGGATGTTTCCAGAGGCATTAGCGTTAGGAGGGAGTATCCTCATTATAGCTGAGGCCAAGGTCGTCTTTCCTGAGCCTGTTTCTCCTATAACTCCTAGAGAATCTCCTCTTTCTAAGGAAAATGATACGTCTCTTACGGCATTCATAGAAGCTTTACCTACATAGTAAGTGACATTTAAGTTTCTAACTTCTAAACTCAATGTACTTCACCTGTTAAGGAACCATAATATCTCGTAATTGCTTCTCCCACATAAAATAGGCTTATTCCTAATAGGAATAATGCAATCCCAGGCGGAAGAATCCACCACCATGCAAATGATGGTGCAGATAAAGCAGCATTAGCTGAGAATCCCAGCATGTTACCCCAAGTTGGAAAAGTTATTATTCCTATACCTAGGAAGTCCAGTGCAGACTCGATACCTATTACCGCCGGGATGTCGAATATGAGTTGGGCTATTATTATTGGCATAACGTGTCTTATTACGTGTTTCCTAAGTATCTGCATGTTACTCATTCCTAACGCTCTTGCAGCCTCTATAAAAGGCATACTCCTTACAGCTAAAGTTTGACCTCTTATTATTCTTGCTGTTGGGGGCCAGCTTAGTATTACTAGGACAATAATTATTAGAAGGACTTTGTTAGCCCCTAAGAAGATCTGCTGAAATATCGTTATTAAGATGATTAGTAATGCAAGCCCCGGAATTAATAAAATGAAATCTGAGATAGAAATTAGTATCTGATCAAGTTTTCCTCCATAATATCCAGCTAACAGACCAACAACTGCACCTACACCTACTATAGCTAATCCAACTACTAATGCGAGTCCTAAATCAAATAACCCTCCTTGAACATATTCCGCATAAACACTAGCTCCGTTATTATCAGTTCCCAATAGGCCGTATCGACTACCTAAAAACTTAAAGAACAAGTCAGACAGATAGATGGTTAGTTTAGAATCTCCTCCGTTAGGTATGTAATTAATTTGATATTCAACAATGTAAGTCCCAGTAGTGTTGAAGGCTTCATGTAATAAAATATTGTAAGCTAAAGCAGCTTGTGCAACAGATATATTACTAGTATAGAACCAAGGTGTTGTACTAGCACTACCGGAGCTGGATATTATGTAATTCCAAGTTCCAGCCCCTATATATTTGAAGACGGGACTTATAGTTATGTAATTCGTTGGTATGGTATTTCCAGAGGCGAACATCCAAAATGACTCGTTTTTCGGATTTATCAAGTAACCGTTAAACACAAAGAACGCGTTTGAGGAAGTATAATATATACTTGCCTGCATTTGGAAGGTATTAAATCCACCTGGTGGTAGATAAGTATAGTCAAAAGTATGATATAAGGTTAGATTGAGGGGATTAGGCCCAGTAATTATTATCTCAATTGAGCCATTTCCAGTATTACCGTAAGTCGATAGAGTCTTTTCAAAGTTAGATTCTCCAGTAGGACCGAAGCTATCATTCCAAATTACGGTAACTTTGTCACCATTGTAAGTGAAATTGGTTAAGTGCCAGTAATTTATCACGTTTGGGCTTTTAGCAGCTATTAGATCATAAGTTGGAGGAATATCTATATTGGGAGGTAAGTTACCGTAAAATATAGACGCCCAATATGGTACAGCATAGGGAGCAGCAGCATCTTGTCCAGCAGGAGTATAGGGATTTGCCTCGGGTATTATTAAATATCCTCCTATAACGCTTCCTAAAAGAACAGCGAGAATCACTAATGCAATTATCATTGTCTTGAGTCGTAATAATGTAGGGATTCTCATTAATCTATCACCTTAGCTTTATTCTTGGGTCTATTAAAGGATATATTAGGTCGTTTATGTAAAGGATAATTAGTGCGTATAAAGTTAGTAAGTAGAAGGATCCTACTAACAAGGGGATATTGAGCTCCAATGCAGCTACAACTCCCAAATATCCCATTCCGGGTATGCCAAAAATATACTCTATGAAGTAAATACCACCTAGGATGAATGCTAAATCTATTGCAGTCCTCGTAATTACGGGGATCAAAGCGTTCCTTCTAGCCATTCCCCTGATAATTCTCTCACTGAATCCTATAGTTCTAGCGTATTTTATGAAATCCGAATCTATGATGTCAATCATAGTGTTCCTCATGAGTATTCCCCTTACTGGGAATCCAAAAATAAAGGTCTGGATTACCCAAGGTAACCAATAGGCTTCAAGTATTGTAACTGGCTTGCTGAAATTAATCACTGAGATTGCT
Organism: Stygiolobus azoricus; assembly: GCF_009729035.1. Classification (NCBI taxonomy): domain Archaea; kingdom Thermoproteati; phylum Thermoproteota; class Thermoprotei; order Sulfolobales; family Sulfolobaceae; genus Stygiolobus; species Stygiolobus azoricus. The sequence goes on along the minus strand of NZ_CP045483.1, from coordinate 1,951,548 downwards.
GATATAGGGACTATTTTAACGTAAACTGCGAAAATAACCCATAAAACGGCTAATATGAAGAAGCCCGGAATATTATACTGGATTATCAGATAGTTAGAAATAAGATGGTCAACCCAAGTGTTCCTTTTTATAGCAGCGTAGGACCCTAAAATAATAGCTAAAATTGTCTGAAATATAAAAGGCGGTACTGTAAGGAGTACGGTGTAGGGCAAAGCCCTCTCAATTTCAACTATTACATACTCGTGATGCTGAAAATCATAACCTAAGTTAAAGGTAAGTAAATTTTTCATATAATCGACGAATTGGACGTATATCGGTTTGTTAAAGCCGTACAATATGGATATCGTATTAATTATATTCTGATAAAAAGAGGCTGACTTACCAAGTTGTCCTACTGGGGCATACCATATTGCGGGATTTATTCCGAATAATTCTGGAAGGCCCTCAACTATAGCCCACATTAGGATCACTAAGGCAATCAATAGTACAAACCTATCAATGGCCCTTCTTAGAGCGTAATTTAAAAATCCCATATGTAATTTTCTTTTTTATACCTTATATAAACTTACTCAAAACGTGTCATAACAAATTTCTAACATATTGAAAATAAACAAAAATATGTCACTGATATGTATTCAACATGATAAAGAATAAAATTCTCTTTTTGGATAAAAATTGTTAAAAAGAAAGAGAACGCAACCTCTTTTTACGCTGTGGTTAACAAAGCTGATAGATTTCCAATTACTCTGAATTAAGTTTCCCGATTTTACCATGAGGGTTTAGAGTTTTACCTTTCTCTACCAAGTTTATTTCTACGTGAATTACGTGAATAATTAACCCTATTAATATTGACAAGACGCCTAATACTAGACTCTCCTCACCTAAAGCGGTCAATACGACTATAGATAATAAAATAGACAATACTTGTAACGCCGGGTAAAAAGGGGCTTTAAACGAACCCATATAACCCCTCCTCCTAGATATTATTACAGCCATAGCCGTAGTAAGATAAGAAAACACTGTCCCAAAGTTGGAGACGAGTCCAATTCCTTCAACATTACCAAGACTCAAAGACGATATCATTATTGATGCTACAATGAGAGTCGGTAAAGCTTCATTTGCAGCAAGTCTCGAGGGTATTAAGTTGTCCATAGCCATTTGCTTTAAAGTCCTCACGGTAGCAATTATTGTAGATAGGGTTACAGTAAGCGTAGCAATAATAGCAGTAGTAGAAACAGCTAAGACCACAAAAAGTGGAGCTTTAGCTTCTTGCAAAGCGAAAGTCAATGGGTTCCCTTGAGTACCGTAGACTTGCCAAGGCAGTAAGTACAACATGGAAAACACCACGAGGACATAAAGTACTGAAGTGATGAGTAAGGACAATACTATTGCCTTAGGGATGTTTTTGTCTCCGTTTTCCACGTCAGGTGTTAAAGTTGCTATGGTGTTAAACCCAGAGTAGGCGAAAAACGCTAAAGAAGAGGCGGTTAGAATTCCGTTTAAGCCATGAGGAGCTAAAGGTGTAAAGTGAGATATGTTGAACTTACTTGATGCTAACGAGAAGGTGATAAATAGAACTAAACCGCCAATGTTAATTACGACTAATATTGATTCTATCTTGGAAGCAAGTTTCAATCCTGCTAAGTAAATTCCGCTCAAAACCATAATGAGAGCTCCCGCAATTACGTATGTAAGCCTAGGTATCTGAAGGTAGCTCGCAAATCCCAACGCTGTAGCCGCTCCAGACACAGAATATGAAATCATTCTCATCCAGCCCACTAAGAAGCCCACAGTATCTCCCATGGTTAGTTTTGCAAAAGAGTAAACTCCTCCCTCAGTATCTGGATACTTTGAAGCGAGTTCTGCACTATTTAAACCAATACTCATGGCGAGTAATCCCGTAATTATAAAGGAGATTAGTGCAGCTGGTCCAGCGAGGTTTATGGTGCTACCGGCCATAACGAATATACCAGCACCAATTATATTACCTAGACCTATGGCAGTAGCCTCAAGGAGGGACAACTTTCTCTTCATGTGATAATTAAGCCGGTAAAAAGTTAAAGCATTAACTTGATGGATATACGCATATAGTAGAAAGGCTAACTAATTCTCTGATGTGGAAGGGCTAGATTTTCCTTTGAGAGAGCTCATCGTTCCCATCATCGATTCGCTCTTATATCTCTGTCTTGGTGGGCAGTAAAGAAGCTCAGAGAACAATCTAGTGAGATGACTTTCATCCATTACTTTTAGCCCGTCAAGGAAAGAGAGATTAATAGTTTTCACTTTCACAATCAAGCTGAAAAGGAGTGTTATTATTACTAATTATCTCGGCAAATGGCATCAGAATATGGGATTATAAATCCCCTTGGCAAGGCTTTTTGCCTTTAACCTTAAAGGATAGTCAACTGGATAGGTTGGAGACTAGTAAATGTTAACGTCTTTGACGGCAGAGATTCTCATGATGACTACTTATAGATTATACTCTTTTTTAATATACTACACGTTAAAATTACCTACAACACGAAAGTGTAAGACAATTTAGGTCTATGCTTTAAGAGCTTACTTAAAAATTTAGGGAAAATATATGTTGAGAGAGAAGATAATTCTTTTTGAATAGAATCCATCTTGTTAGGTAGGAAAAATTCATACAGGATTTAGTACATATGCTATATTTACCATAATGTTCTATATTGGTTTTTCTGATAGTGAGGATCAATCTCAGCTTTAACTATAGTACCTCTTAAAGAGAGAAGACAGTTTTAATAGAGGAAAAGACGGTATCTTATCTTTATTTTTTCCATTTTTCTTTAACTCTTTGAGACATAACTTTTTATGTATCTTAAATTAAGGGAAGTTTTAAATACAATTAATGTGAAATGTAATTATAATGATTGAAAGACGAGTAATGCTCACTCTTCACGCTGATGCGAAGCTTATACTTCAGGATGTGTATGACTTGAGAAACTTAAAGGAATGGTGGATGTTCCTTAAGGACATTAAGATGGAGAGTGAAGACACTTACATTGCTAAGTTCCGTGTCTTTATGCCATTTAAGTTTCACATGAGGAGGAAAATAGGACTTAACAAAGTAGTACATGAGGGAGTAATGAAGTTTCCCAAAGCTTACTTTTGTTTTACCGTAGAGGTATTTCCCAGAAGGAACGGTGACGTAGATATATCTGTAAAGGGTGAATATGCAGGACCTCTGGAGAGGCTTGCGGGAATACCGATGGAAGTTTTCTTGAGAAACTTTGCAAAGAATTTAGAGGAAAAGTATAAGGGAAGGAGCGAAGGTTTAAACGTAAGGCAGATTTTGGAATACCAGCTAGAAGCAAGTAAGGACTACGACGGAGAAATAGTGGTAATTGTTAACGAGTGCAAAGTTACGTTACGGAAAGGCAAAATAGTTAGTGCAGAGTGCGGAGATATAGTAGGAAACGAGGCGATAAAGAGGGTACTCAGCGAAGAAAAACCCAAGGTAAAAATAGAGTATACTTAGAGAGGCAAAGTGACATATCGAGAGTTTCGTTATTTTGCAGTTTAGGGTATAAAGACTGACATCTCCAGTTTGTCCCTACACTTTCATTTCAATCATTTTATGTATCAAGTGTAGGGACAAACTGCTACTGCAAGGAATATGGGAATAGCGTTGAATATCGCTGCTTTAGGTGGAGTTATAGTACCGTACTGAGCTCTTTAGACGTAAGGCTCTTAGCCACACTATTTGCTGCACTATCTATGGCAATATTATTAATCCTGAGTATAAAGGTGAAGGTAGAGGTAAAGATTAGTTAAAAATGTATAGACTTTTTTTCAGTTAAGGAAGGGATAAGTGTTCGCCTAATCAATTGGTTGAAAATAGTCATAGAGAGTAAAATTAATCATCTTTGCCCGTGACAGAAATAGAAAATTATGTGTAAGAAAGAAAATAGATTAGAAGAATAAGAGCAGATAATTATGTAAAATTTCCATACTAGTCACTATTTCTTTAAATCTCAATCTCACGTGTAATAAGCCTGCTATAAGACCTAGTGTAAACTAAATTATTACTAACTCAATTATTTGGACTTCGTAAGCCTTACTGGCATAAACAGTGATTGCCCCTGATATATGATCATCAGACCTCCTAGTGTCATACCGGATATTATTGCCAGTTTTTGATTATCTGTGACGTTTTTGAATTGTAACTTTTTCCTCCACAGCTCCCCTATACTGTAGAACAACACTAGTCCTATTGTAATAAAGGTGTACTTAAGGAAAACAGTCGAGAGGAACTGTATCCACCAGTTCAGTAAATCGTGGATCTCAAAGAGCTGAATGAATAAAAAACTAAAGTAAAATATAGTCCAATCCGCGAGTCTACTGTTCTTGAAAGGTCCGTAGACTCTCAGCCAGGGCATTTTAACAGTCTCCCTTAACCCTACATCCGCCGTCCGATTTATCAGCCTTACTGGGTCTTCCAAAAGCCACATTATCCCTCTTGAAGTTCTTACTCTCCCCTCGTAGTCCATTTTAATATCCTTTACTAACCTCCCCAGAGGGAAAAACAACTCGATTCCCCCATCTGTAGGAGAGGTCAACATGTCCAGTAACATGTGCAAAAACACGCCTAAACCGAGGTAAGGATTGAAAAGTGTAACAGCTGAAGCGAAAAACAAGTTGTGAAATAAAGCTCTGTGCAGCTGATACCTTGCAAACATTGCTCTTCTAGTAAAGATGTACTCTCTGTCTAAGTCGGGCAGGGCTGCACCAATACCTGCTAACACGGCGAGTGACAAGTCGTTGTGAAAGAGTACTAGACCTACGGCTAGAGCAAAGGCTACATGCGTGTTTAAGTTCATATGAAGAATTCTCGGAAAGGTTATTTAACTTCTTTCGACAAGTATGAGAAGAGCGAGGCTCCAAAAATAGTGGTGAAGAGAGTCATTAAAATTACGGCAAAGTAGCCATCTGTGTTGAGTACATTATATGCAAGTCCTAAAGAACCCACTACTATACCCGTCTCCCCTCTTGGTGTCATTCCTACCGAGATCAATAACGCAGACCTCTGGCTCTTTGTTTGTAAGTAGGCGAACGGAAGGACGCCTACTATTTTGAAGACCATTGCGATCACGAAGAGTTCTAGGCCGAGAATCATTCCGTTGAAAGTTATGTTCTGGATATTAAGCTGATAACCCACTGTAACAAAAAAGAGAGAGCCGAAAATTGCAAGGAGAGACTCGGAAATCCTTAGGAACTCCTCTCTTTTCTTACTCTCAGCGAGTGCAATGCCGGCAAGGAACGCCGGTACAATCGGAGAAAACCCTACAGCAGTCAAGATAAATACTAGTCCGAACAGTGATATAAACGGAAACTCCTCTACGTAATTCTCCCCTATTCTATCAGCTAGCCTGGGTAAAATCACTACAGCTAAGGCGAAAGCTAGTACCCCTATTACTATGTAAAAAACGATCGTCTTTGCAACGGACAGAAATGAAGGTTTCTCCCCCGAGATCAGGGACAGTGCCACAGTCAGTAAGAGCAAATCAACAACATCGTCAACAGCTGAGGCCACTGTAATGAAGTTCGAAATACTTCCCTCCACATTCCTCTCCTTTAATATTGATGAAACAGCTGTAATACTCGTTGCACCCACCGAAACGGCTAAAATCAACGACTGTGGATAAGGGAGAAGTGCAAGAGAGACTAGGAAAGGTACTAAAGCTCCGAAAACAGCCCCTAATATACCGTAAATTCCGGAGCTCTTTAATGTGCTCATCCCGTGTTCAAGTCCTGAAGAATAAATGAGCAGAATCATGGAGAATTCCGCTAAAAATAATAAGTAATCATTAATGGTAAACAGAGGCATGTTCAAAATCTCGTTAAAGACTTCGCCAAATCCGTAGGGACTTAATACGATCCCCGTTATGATCTCCCCCACGATGAGAGGTAAACCGTATCTCCCCATATAACTCCTCACTATCTCAGCAACAAAAATTAATATAAATATTTCTAGAAGAGCAAGTAAGTATCCCGATTCCACATTAGACTTAACGACTGAAGATAATAATAAGCCTTTTGTTATCTACATCTAGTTCGTAACGTATTCACATCACAGTCTAAGTCAGTTTTTTATTATTTGACGTAAAGAATAAACAGAGGTCTATAGTGGATAACAAGAGGTTAAACGCTTTCGAAGCTTTTTCTCTTTCCTTCGGTGGACAAGCTCCCTTTACGTCTATGATAACCTACGGAACAGTTGCCCTGCAAATGGGAGGGACTTTTCTCCCCATAGCGGCTATTATAGCCACGCTAATAGTTCTACTTAACGGTTTAGTGGTGTACAGACTCTCATCCGAATTTTCCGACGAAGGAGGTTACTTCACTTACGCTTATTTCTCTCTCACAAAGAGGTTGGGCTTGGTAACCGGATGGATATTCTTAATGTATGCTTTTACTTACGCTGGGACACTAATCGCTGGTTCTATATACATACTGAAAATTGTCATATCTCAATTACTGCCAGATGACGTGTTAAGTATACTCATAATCGCATTCTCTTCTTTTCTAATACTTAAGGGACTTAAAGTCTCCGTGAAGTACGCTGAGGTCATATCCGTAGCTGAGATAACAGCAATCGTAATTAGCTCTGTAGTACTTTTAATGAAACCTCATCACCCATTTCACCTTATGATCCCTCAAGATATCTTCCTCGTCACGTTATTTGCCATAGGAGTTCCTTCTGGTTACGGAAATATAAGTCCTATGGGAGGTGAGGTAAAAGACGCTAAAAAGACACTAGGTATTGTTACGGTTAGCGTTATTCTAACCGGTGGGTTGCTTTCAGCCTTGTTATTTTACGCGACCTCAGTATACGGGACTGATTTCGTGATGATCCTGAAGGAGAACGTAAGTTTTCTTTTTCCCTATCTCTTCTTCTCAGCATTAAATGGAGGAATATTAGGTGGGATTGCTTACGTGATCGCTATGTCGAGAGTAATTTATGCAATGGGGATCAGGAAGATGGTTCCTACTAGTTTGTCTTACTTAACAAACGGCAGACCGTTAAACGCCGAGCTAGCTTCCATAATGTTTTACTCTGTATTACTCTTCGCTCTAATTCACTTCTTGGGCGTTTATACAACTTTCGACCTACTGGGAGAATTCTCTATGCTTACTTACTTGTTAATATCAATCTCCGCTGACATATCATTGCTGAGGAGGGCTGTTAAAAGGAGTTGGGCAGATTTATCTTTATCATTTACCGCTTTCCTTGTCAGTATTATAGTCCTAGTATACTCGATAGCAGAGACAAGTTCACCCGTAATTAATTACGTATTAGCATTATTCCTTATATTTGGTTTCTTCTACTTTGAGGTCTTGGAGTTGGTTAAGCAAGCCAAGAGGAAATATGAGTAACCTTAAATTATCGTCGAAAAATTATAAGGCATGGCATTTTACAAGAAATTTCTTATAGGTTTATTTCTTGTCGTCGTCTTTTTCACCGTAAATTACGTTATGTCTTTGTTCGTATCAAATCATCAACTCCTTTTGCTGGTTAAGGTAGCTAGTGTGGTAATAAGCGGGTTATACTTCCTAATAATTATCACTGACGGCTTAAGGGATATGTTGGGGGGAAAGGGTAACGTATCGATCGTTATTCCTAATATAGTGAAGTATTTAGGTTACATCATGATTTTCGTAGTAGCTTTATCGATTTTCGGAGTGACCTCAGCTGAGGCGATTGCAGGTGGAACCTTCGCTGGTTTAGTAATAGGTCTAGCGTTACAACCCGTGTTACAGAACTTCTTCGCCGGATTACTGATCATGGGTACTGGTTACATCTCAATCGGAGATCACGTTAGAATAATGAGTACTAAAATCACCTATACACCAGTCCTCTTTCCCCAATATAAGTACTTCTCGAGGGACTTCATAGAACAAGGGATTGAAGGTGATGTGGTGGAGATAGACTTGTTCTTTTCGCGTATATTGCTAGAGAATGGTAGGGAGATTAGGATACCCAATTACATCTTGTTAGAGTCAAGTGTAATCGATTACACTTCAAAGTATAGCAAGGATTTCGTGGTCAGTATCAGGGTCGAATTTCCCCTAAATAAAGTGGACTTAGAAAGGATAGAACAACAAATAGTTGATGTTTTAAAAGGTTACGAAATCATAGAGGGACCGTTTCTGAGCGAACAAAGTGATAAGGAGCATGTGATTCTTACCCTAAAGGTAAGGGCTAACGTAAATGAGTGGAAGAAGGTTAAATCTGAAGTACTGAAACGCCTTCTGTTACTCAGAAAGAAAATTGTAGAAAGTTAAGGAGTGAAACGGTAAACAAAGTTAGTAAAAAATCATACAACTTCACTTTCAATTAAAGTCATAGTCTCCTTGACCCCTGACAGGCTAGCTATAGAGTTAAGTACTGTAGTAGCGGCAAGATCAGGATCTTCTACGTCGATAGTTACGAGTAAGTCATATGGTCCGTAAACTACTGCAACATCATATACCCTTGGCATCGCCATTAATGCTGCTACGAGTCCCCTTATCTTGCTACTTTCAGCCTTAACCAAAACATGAGCTCTAACCATACTGGCGTACGTCCTCACGAGGTCCCACTCGGTTACAATGCCCCTCAAGTTAGGGGCTTTTGGCTCTCCATCGAAGAGTAACAGAGACCCTACATTCTTCGTGGTTATTAAGTTCGCTACATCCGCAACTGTAGCATCTTCGTCAGCGTAAACTAATTGCTGTTTACCTATTAAATCTCCCAGCTTATTACTCATAGCGTTCTCGTTTAATGCTTTAAGTACGTCCCTCAGCGATACAACTCCTATGACATCAGAACCAGAGATCACTGGTATGTGGGATATCCCTAAAGAAATCATAAGTTTTGCTGCATCAGTCACAAATGAGTCATAGTTCAATGTTATCACGTTGGTACTTCCTATAGCCATTGCGGGAATGGTTACTCTGGGAATAATCTTAGCTAAGTCACGTTCTGTAACTATTCCCTGACCTTTCACAATTAGAGAGCCTATTCCGAGCCTTACCATGAGTTTTGCAGCTTCCCTGAATGACGTCTCAGGGGGTACACTAATTGCAGGTCTCGCTATATCAGAGAGTTTTTCTTCGGCCCAGTTCTGTTTGCTTAATGCCTCCTTAATCACAGTTCTAGCTGAGACAACTCCTATTATGTTCCCCGCAACTGTTACAGGTACTCTTCTTACTCCCGTAGTAATCATTAGATTTAATGCATCTTTTAGAGTTGAATTAACGTCTAATGTCTTTAAGTTTGTGGACATTATTGTCTTCAACATTTCAAATAATAGTTGTATTTCTAAGTTAAATGTATTTTATTCAAATGCTTTCTAGGATGACGTTAAATATGTTAATTATTGCTTTGCAACGAAAAATTGACTATGACAAGTAAAAATGTAATGTATAAATAAAAACACTTTTAACATAATTATAATAATAAATAATATCTCCTAAGAGCTCAGTAATAAGTTAAAGGTAATTGTAGGTATGGGGCAAACATATTTTTAAATGCTAGTCTTAGCTGTAAGTTCTTCCATTTGATTTCAGAATTTTCTTAAACCTTCAGTATTTTATTTATAATAATTTTCTTATCTTTAGTGAATATTTTTCTATTTAATTATATCTTCATGTTACACGTTATTAGGATTTTGAAAATTCTTATTAGCAAAGTATCTCAAAATATGGTGTGCTAAGGGAGTTAGTGATTATCTCGTTGTTTCTAACGTCTTTGCTTTTATACTTTAATCCTCCTTCATATAATAATCCTCCTTCATTCTTGCCTTACAACCAGTTGTTTAACGGCACGCCTATGTCAGATCTACTCAATAAATTAGGGCAGTCAGTGAGAGCTCCCATAGGTATAGCAGACTACGGTATATCACCTAACGGTCCTTTTATAAGGAATACTACACAGTTTCTCGGCATAGTGACGATTTATAACCTGACTGCTAACTCCACGGCTTCCTTTGCGCCCAACTCTGTTAGCTTTCAGCTGAATACTGTTCTCAGTTACATTTCTAATGGTAGACATTACGCTATCTGGACTCAGAACGTTATTGTCTATAATACTTTAACACATAACATATTGTTCGTAGATAACTTGTGGAATTTCACTTCATTACACGCTAACATTACATCAGTTAAGGGAGACGGAAACACGAGTGTAGCAAAAATTCACGATAATTACATTCGCTTTTATTATGACTACGCTAACACGACCGGTTCTAACACGACCGTTACACTTCCAATAAAGATAATGTTACTCACCAACGTTACTACCAATTCAAAGGGAGAGCCCGTTATCTGTTTCTGGTACAATGATGGTTTCGGATGGCAGAAATACGATGAAGTGACGATTACAAACTCACCTAACTCATCAGACGTATACTTCCTAGTCAACGGGTTTAACTTCACTGGAGCAAGGACTTATTACGATGCAGAACTAATAATCGGAGGTCCAGGGGACGGATCTTGTGCGTATATACTCAACTCTTACGTCATATTACAATTGGAGTATTGGAACGGTCATAATTTTCAAGAAGTGAGGAACACATTTAACTTTGGTAGTGATACAGGGGAAACTGCATGGGGTGCGTCGACTAAGTTTTACTATACTTTCTCTGGTCAACCAGCCGTTCTGTTAGTTTCCGGTCAACAAGTCCTTTCCCAGATTTGGGATGAAAACCAAGTATCCACGTTGTCAATCAGGACTGACGTTACTTCGGGCAATATTACGGTCTATCTACTGTCTAATCAAAGCCTCGATTCCTACAAACAATCGATACCATTTGTAGGCGGAGAAGTAGTATTAACCTTAGTAAAAGGCTTTTATGGAGTTCTGGTCTATAACTCTTCGGATGATTTAGTGGGAGAAGCCAATGTTAAGGTAAACGACACAAACGTTTATGTAGTTACAATTCCCTTTAACATGATCAGTGAAAATGAGGTGACTACCAGTAACTACCTTGTAGCGGATGAGGTTCAATTTAAGATTACAGCAGATGGTTACGTTAACGTCAGTTTTGGAGGGAACGTGAGTTTTCTATCTCCCAAGATGCAGTCCATCTTCGTCAACGGTTCTACACTCCTAACCATCACATTCTCGGCCTATAATTTTACCCCTGGTATATACGCGATAATCATTAACGCTTCTATCCTTCCCGGTGTGTATAAAGTACATACGATTAAGGTAATAGTGTTGTCTAACATATACCCGCTCTTCATAACCTACAAAACTTTAGGTAGTAATACTACCATCCACGTTGTCCTATACTTTCCTAACAATAACTATGAGAACTTAACATTACCTATTAAACTACTTGTCCCTAAGGGGACTGAGTACGAAGTTCAGGGAGTAGTCACATACGGAGATGTAAGGTGGATTACCTTAAATTCAACCCGAGGCATTGTTAACTTCACCACGTATTTGACTTTAGTATATTATCAGCAATTTCTCGTGAACTTCTCGTACATGGTAAAGGGGAACCAAGGTGGTGGTGAGCCTAACATAACTTACTATTACGCTGGTCATTTAAACCAATCAACCCCGGGAGTAAGGTGGGTAGACTCTTTCTCTCACTATTCATATTCTCAACTCCTGCCCGGCTCAGAAAAGGAGGAGAGGTGGTTAGCATACAATTACTCGGGCATAGTGAGTTCTCCAGGGGTCATTCTAGTCATTTATTATCAGCAATTTTACATCAATGTTAGCCCCTTACCTTTCTCACCAATAGCCTTAATAGACGGTAAGAATGTTAGCCTGAGTTCGACATGGCTAAATTACTCTACCACAGTCACTGTTGAAAACTTGTCTTATTATGCAAACTCTGGAGAAAGATACTTAATACTCTCCGTATATCCTTCATCGAACTTCACAGTTAACTCTCCTCTAAATGTCACTATAAAATACGTTACGCAGTTTTATGTAAAAGTTGTTAGCCCAATACCATTATTTGCTTTAGTCAACGGTAGCAACGTGAGTTTCACCTCAGGGTGGTACAATTATGGTGATGTTGTTCACATAGAGAACTTAACTTACTACTTAAACTATCTTGAAAGAGAAGTACCCGTAACGATATTACCCAGTAATTTAGTAATAAACTCTTCGAAAGTTGTTACCGTAGTTACGGTGACCCAGTACTTCGTTCTATTGAATTCACCGGTTCCAGTCACATTATCAGTCAACGGTAGTAAAATATATGCACTAGGAGGGGTCTGGTTAAACGCCGGTTCCAGAGTCGAGGTAGTTAGCTCCACATTCTATTACTCACCTACAGAGAGGTTCGTAGTAGTACACGCAAGTCCAGAGAATTTTACCGTCAATACTTCAACGGATGTGAATGTAAACGTTATTAAGGAGTACCTAGTGAGGATCAACAACTTTACCGAGTGGTTGCCTGAGGGTTATAAATTAAAACTTAATGCTACTTTACCGTTTTATGAGATCGGAGAATTTACGGGTAATTACACTGTCCCTGCTAATGTTGAGATAACAGTCAATGGGTCTATAACTGAGAAACTTATCACAAAGGTTAATTTCGCACTGTTCGGTAGACTGGTCGGATTGGTAATATTTCCGATCTTAATAGTAATCTTGGCGAAGAAAAGGAGGTTGTAGAGCTGCTTTGCTTGAACAAGGAAATACCTTACGTATAGTTTCTCCTCGGTTTTCAGACGACTAATATAAAAATCTCCCCTCTACACATCTTCTTGTGAAAAAAGTCACATTCGACGACTACCTCAAATTCCTTAATTCACATGACAAAGTCAAGTTTGGAGAAAATGCCATACATTTAGACCCTATTAAGGTGGATAGGCTAAAGCCTGAAGAAGATGAACTCACAAACATCTCTACTACAGTCTGGAGTTTCCCGAAAAGGGGTAGTTGGGCTACTCATAAAGGTGACTATCGAGGGAATTTCGCTCCCCAAATACCTAGAGCAGTAATTTTGAAGTATACCGACGTTGGCGATACAGTCCTGGATTCAATGGCAGGTAGTGGTACTACGTGTATAGAGGCTAAGCTCTTGGGTAGGAACTGTATCTCTGTAGACGTAAATATAAACGCAGTAATGTTAACGTTACATAGGCTTTACTGGCTCGAAAAGTACTTGGAGGAATGCAAGGACTCTCTGGAAGGAGTTAGTTGTGAGGACATAAGGAAGGCTAAGGTTGACGTCTATATAGGAGATGCTAGAAAACTAACTGAACTGCGTGACGAGAGTGTTGAGTTAGTAGTTACTCACCCCCCTTACTTTAACATAATAGATTACACTAGCGGGAATGAAGGGGACTTGTCTTCATATACAAGCCTCGAGGACTACCTTTTAGCTCTAAAAGAGATAGGAAAGGAGGTATATAGAGTGTTGAAAAGGGAAAAACAGTTTGCCATACTTTTGGGAGACACTAGGATTAAGAAACATTACGTGCCGATAACGTCTTATGCCTTAATAACTCTCCTTCAAGTAGGCTTCGTATTAAGGGAGGAAGTGATTAAAATACAGCATAATATGAAGACAACAAGAGAAGTATGGAGTAAAGGTAAAAGGGACTTTCTGTTGATATATCACGAGAAATTATATATCTTCGATAAGACTGAAGAAGTAAGGAAATATAAGTACAGTTCGGGCGAGATGGTAAGAGCACTTTACCAGATGGAAAAGCAATAAGACATTGTTTAGTTGATCTTCTGAATTCTGAAGAATCTCTAAGATACATGCTACATATGGATAAATCAAGGCTTATGGGTTCTGACACGTTGAAAGAATTTCTAGTATAAGAAATTAGATATTAACAATGTTAGGAAAAAATTTAGCTAGGTCATTATGGCTGAAACTAATTATTCGCTATGCTCCTCTTCTGTAAAACATCTAAAGATCGATATTAGTGACAAAGGTTTATTCGTATTTCCAAGCTGAAAATCTCAATGTAATGTTTGGTTAATGGTTGTTTGGTGTTGCCATATATTGTTTGAAGCCCCTATAGGATAAGGTGAACATAACGATTATCAGAGCGAGGAATAGGAATTTGTCCTCTTCATTAGGAGCAATTAATCTATTAAAATTAAAATAAAGTATATTAATTAACTAGACTAAAATACTAGTCAAGTTATCGTAGACCTTTATTAACATGCTTAAAATACTGTCAAGCTTATTTTTCATTTTAACCACCCACACGTGCTTAACTAAATATGGTCTTGGGGTGTTGTTTTTCATCTCTAATATTTTTTCATAAAATTTTCTTACAGTGAATATTATAATAGATAGGAATGTCTCTACTATTTCTCTCAGAATATTACCTGAGATGTTTTTATCGTCAACGTTTGACATTTTAGCTCTTAACATTTTGAGGTTCATAATCAAGTCACTGTAAGCATCTATAAGTGCCATTAAATATGGATTATTTTTATCCTTTTCTGATCTCTTCATTTCCTCCAATTTCATATTCATGATACTCACAATCGAATCATTTAGTTTCATCTTCACCTTTTCAAAAGAACTTACTACCTTTAGCCTGAACGCGTAATCATTAAAATTACTCTTATCTAACTTAATTAGGAAGCTCCAATAATTCTCTACCATTTTCCTGAGTAAGTTAGAATGATTCCTCGATATATTTAGAGTAACTTCAAGATCAGTTATCCTCTGTCTGAACTCACTCTTAGTGACACTAATATTAAAACCTTTGAAGGTAAGCTCACCAAAAGAGAAATTGAATATCATAAGCATTAATTCTCAAGAATATTAATAAGTATTAGGAGTGAAAGTAGTGGAATATAAATCCAAACTATACTATAAAAGTAGCGCTATAAAAGTAGTGCATACATGTAGATTGCTAAAGCATATAACGTGATCATTATCGCCGGTATTACGAGTTCGAAAATTAATACATTTTTTACTCCTCTCCTCAATAACATTGAGCCTAAGCCAGAGGCGGAATGAAGGATAAAGAAGAACGTCAAAGGTCCTATAAGGAGTATGTGGAACTGCAAACTGTTACCCCTATTTAGCAGACCGAAAGTCAAATCAGAGACCAAAGTAGAGGTCTGAGGACCGGCCCCGAAACCTGTTATACCCTCCAGAAGTGCTAGCACTAGCAGGAACCAAGCTGTTAACCTCTGAAATGACGGGGTGTAGATAGAGTCTTTGAGGTTAGGATTAAAAGCCTTTCTTGATGCCGCTATCATCACGAGTCCGGGTAGAGCTAAGGGGAGGAAATAAGGTGCTGCAGACGTTATCAGCGTTCCCAATAATAGCGTTAATTTACTTCCTCGCAACATCTGGATACCCCCTTGACTCCCAATAACCAAGGTAGTCCTTATCTGTAACATGAATTCTCACTAACCATTTGGTGTAGCAGTATCCCCACCAACGTGGTACAACCATTCTTACCGGGTAGCCGTGAAGTTCCGGCAGTGGTTTCCCGTCTACCATGTATGCTACAATGGTATCATCTTCCATTGCCTTGTATAAAGGTAAGTCTGCTGTATACCCGTCAGCTCCGAAAGTTACTACTTTAATTGCATTAGGCTTAACACCAGCTTTATTTAGAATATACTTTAGTGGAACTCCAGTCCATTCCACATTAGCTTTTAAGAAATAAGAGTCAGAAACACATTGTATAGTATCTTTTATGGAAATTGATGGCATATTAATTAGATCCTCATATGTTAATTGTAAAGGATTTTCAACTTGTCCGTCTACGGTTAGAACATAATTAGATATGGATAATTTAGGAGTGTAGTAACTATACTGCACCACATACCACGCTGAGAATGGAGTTAAGGATTTGTTCGTATGAGAAATTAAAATATCACTTGTCCCTAATTTCCATATAGCTATTAACGAAGTAGCAGCTAACATCATTTTAAGGAAAGTTCTTCTACTCGATATCGAAGGCACAAGTCATTAGATCTCATAATCCCAAAAAGCTTTTACCAAAATTTATGATGTAAACCAAACGTAGGGCTTAATGAGAGAATTAATAATTTGAAAGATCTATATAGTTAGAAAATTTGGGAAAATTAATATAAATTATTTTTAGATTTGAGAAGATTGAGTCATATGAAACTAAGTAAACCAATACTAGGAGCTATAGGAGGCGTAATAGCAGTAGCAATAATTGCCGTAGTTATTTTTGCATTGGTTCATCCAAGTGCTAGTAGTGGATCGATGAATAGCAATACGATGATGAATAGTATGTCAAATACCAGTTCAATGAGTGGTAGTATGGGAGGCAATGGAATGAGTAGCTCAACTAGTAGTTATTCAGGGATGTCATCTAGTTCCTCAACATCATCCTCTTCCTCGTCCTCAGGCGGTAATATGTGGGGAGGTTGATATGGATATTGTTTATCGATGCTAAGATAAATATCAATTTTTTAATTAATACCAATTAGTTATACAATATATAATATTTTTATTTACGTATCACCTTTAGAACTTCTTTTGACTTTAGTCGCTCCACTTGACACTTAGCACTAGTGGGCTTCCTCCCTCACCTCTTAAAAGCATAAACCTAGGATACATTAATGCAACTAAAAGCATTGCTACGCCAGAAAGGGAAACAGGGATTCATGTTTTAGATAATACGGTTCTAGGGAAATGCTCAAAATGACTGATAAGGGAAATCTTCCTCCCAAATGCTCCTTACAAGGCAAACCTCGCATTAGTTACAAGTTCTTCCCTTACTGTTTATACTGCAAACTTAATTCCTCAGAATTAATGAAGATGAAACTCCATTAGATCACGGGGCTGACGTAATTATCAGAGAACTAATAGAGGTTGTATTACTTAGAATAGTTAATGAAATTGAGAAGTAAAATAGTCTTATATGTTCATCGTGATAATTATATCTTTCACCCTAACGCTCTTTAGCTTTCGATTTTCCCGCTCATATATGATTTGACCTCTTTATTACCGATTGGACGAACTGGTAAATCTTATATACTTTGTAACAAAGTAACAAAGTGATGTCTGAAACAATTAGAGTTTCTAAAGAGGTAAAAAGAGAGTTAATCAAAATCATGGGCGAATTACAAATAGAGAGAGGAGAAAAAGTTGACTTTAATGACGTAATAGAATTCTTACTTTCTCTTTATAGAAAGAAGAACCCAGAGGTTTTAAGGAGTTTAGTAGGAATCTTACCTAGCCTTTCTGCGGAAGAGCTTGAAGAAGAGAGGAGAAAGGAAATTGAGCTTGAGAAAGAGAAGTATGGTATTTGATTCCGGAGTAATCATTGATATACTGTCAGGAAGCGATAAAGGCAAAAAATTGGAAAAATATATTGAGGACAACTTAGACGAAGTAATAATAAACGAATTAAACGTTGAGGAGATAAAATACGTAATCTGTAGGAAAAGCGACGAAAAGAAAGCTGAAGAAGTTGAAAATATGCTCAAAAATTCTGGTTATTTTACAATATTTCCGTTCTCCAGAGTAAGAGGAGAAGTTTATAAAATAAAGTGCAAATATTCTATCTCTTTGGCTGATGCAAGCAGTATTGCGACAGCTAAAGTACTCGGTTTATCAGCCTTATTTAGAAGGGAGAAAGAGATTGAACCCTTTAAGGCAGAACTAAATGTAATTTTTATTGATGAAATAATTAGATAAGAAGGTAACAGTTCAATGGGTTTGACGAGCGGTAGCATTGGATGACTCAAAGTAGTTCTTCAAATGTTATCTAGCTCCTCGATAGGTTTTTGGTGGATAGATAATCAATTAACGCCAAATAAATATTCTAGTAGTTATTCAGCACTTTATTGCCATTACTTGAATGTTTTCCCAATATTAAGAAAACTACTCATCTAGTCTCCTACATACTTCGGCGGGACAAGAAATATCATTAGGAAAATGATAATACCGCTAATAAACGTCGCAATAGCCTCATAGAATAAATATCCTGATGCCCCAGTAATAACGTAATATTCACCAAAAGCAAATAAGAACGCTGATAATATCGACACTATTTTCTTTACTCCCTTTAAGATGACGAGTGTAGAAATTGCATAAATAAACAAGCTAAAGTACAAAAACACGACAGAGGGGATGATAAGAGTGTTATAAAAGACTGAATAATTAACGTTACCTATTAGAGATAAAGGAATTATTGCAAAGTTGAGTAGGAAAAATGATTTTCTACTTATAAACGGTCTGACTAAGTTGTTTATTGCAGTTAATTCAGCTAAGATTAAGCCGTAGTTACCGAATACACTGGCTAACACTACGTAAGAAGGAGCGACTAAGTAGGTACCATATATTATGATTATAGAAGAAATCAAGAAGGCCAGTAAAATAAAGGAGGAATCCTTGGACTTATCACCTCTAACAAACGTAGATAGAGTTATGCACACCAATAACAAAGAGGAAGAAAGGATGGAATTGTAGGTGACAAATGTTCAATCCTTATCTTTAAACTAAAGGGCAAAGAGAATGCTATTTGGGCAAAGTAAATAAATGGAAAAGCGTACAACGGGTTAATGAACACCTCGAGTAAAAAGATTGATACATTAAGATAGATAGAACTAATGGGGTTAATCCATCTAAATTTAACACGTAATAAGGTATATATAGGATTGTATACAGAACATATAGATAGTAGCTGATAAACCACGTGATCAAAAATAATCTTGAAGGAGCCACACCCAGTCTTTTAGTATAAGAGTAAAGCCCTTGTTCTGTTCATTCCTCCTTAACTGAGAAATAAGTCATTAGCACTACTGAAGAAGCTATTACTAGTGAAAATAGGGCCAGCGAGATAGATAAATTAAGTGTGGCTAATATACCTGGTGCCGTGGTAGAACCTATGAAGGTGAACAGTGCAAATCTTTTAATCTTATCCCTCTCCATTATCATGTTTTTACAAGTGATTATAAAAAATAAGCATTTACCAGAATTTAAGATGCTTAAAAAAATAAGGTGTGTTAAATAATATCTATAATAACGGCGTAATAAAATTAAATAATTTAGTTTCAAATCATCTTTGTATCACATTAGGTTAAAGGTCATTAATTAAAAAGAGTCTTATATATCAAACGTTAGTTTTATAGATTTAGAGTACAAATTTATTTTTTGTTTCTAGATTCTAAAACTACAAAGGTACTGAGTATAAATTCTCAAGTAAGATCACCTTGCGTATGACTTCGTCTATGAAATTGCGTTAATAATGTAGAGGCTAACCCTATCTTCAATTTGAATTAGCTATATTTTTCCTTACTCCATTGAATGATGTTTTACGATTTTCCCTTAAATTTTCTTTCCGATAGCCATTACCTCTTATTGATTATTTGTCTCAAAAATCATTTAAAAAGGAAAGTTTAAAAAATTCTGATATTATTTGTCTTTAAGTTATTTTTGACTCTATATTATTTTTCTCGCCTACCAGATACAAAAACGTAAAACTGATTAAAGGTTCTACTAAGTTAAGGTAACTGGATAATCTCAAATTCATAAGAAGAGAAAATATAATAGCTCAGTGTATATCTTCTCAGAAGCGGAGTTGCTTGTGATGATAAATTGATTCTACAAACTGACCTCCTCCCCGCCTTAAAGGGCGGGAGTTCCCGCCAGAGCGGGGAGGTTTGGAGCCACATTTTTTTGATTCAGCCTCGGGCTGGGTCTTCAACCCATTACCCCTATCCCTTTTGCGGGGACTCGGGGTTATGGAGATTCCCCTCGCGAGTATATTGTATGCTGCTGTCAAGTCGGCATTGAACACTTTGCCCAGTTTTGTGCACTTGAATAGTCCTCTCAAAATCCTTTTTCCACAGTCTCTGCCATGTAGAGGACATGTTGAGGAGGTATATGACTCGGGTATGAATCGTATTTCTATGCCCTCCTCTTCGGCAACTTCTTTGAGCCTCTTCAGGGTGTATCCATACATCCATATCCTCTCAGTGAACTCATTACCTTCTCTGTGGACAATATCATGCGGAAGCCCAACTAAAACAGTGCCTATTCCGTGTTCTCTCAACCATCTATACAGTTTCCTGATCTGGCGGTCTATGTAGTTTTTCATCTGCATCTTCGCCTTTCTATGCATCAATCTAAATCTTCTGCTTGTTCTGAGTCCGCTCAGCAAGGATTGGAGCATGGATATCTTGTGCTTCCAGTAGAACCAGATCGACTTGAGAGGTCTGCCGTTGAAAAGAGCACTAACATGCCTCCCATCAGAGGTTATGCTATAGACTGCGAAGAGGTTGTTAACTCCAAGATCAATGCCAGCGATACCAGAGCCTGGGAGAGGCAGAGGAACTGTTCTCCAGCCATCGCTATATAGCTTTTCTGTGCCGTAGAACTGCATATACGCATACCACTTCTTTCCATCGATATCATACCTCAACATCAGCTCTCCTCTCTCGCCACTCCAGTGAACCCCTCCCTTAATTTTCAATACTGCTCTCAGCCCAAACGCCGGCACACCCTTGATGATGATCGTATCGCCGCTCAACTCCCACTGTCTAGACTTCAGCCTTATGAATGGTATTCTCCTTTTGCCACTCTTACTATAGCCTGGCGGGTTGACCTCAAACCAACTCGGTAACACCTCTTTTTCCTTAAGCAGCATAAAAAACGCTCTCCAGTTATCATCGCTCAAGTTAAGCACTGCCTGCAAAGTGTCCGAACCGAGGAGGCAATGCCCATCGGCGGTCTTGTACTCATCTGCATATTTCCTATATACCTCGTTATATGTTTGCCTCATCGCCTCTGGCGTCAATTTCTTGTCGAAGAACAGCCTCCTCCGCATGTAGTTTATCTCATTATAAGCCATTGCGAGTATGTTTGCGATAGAGAGCAGAACGTCATGAATCCGTTTATCTACAATAATCTCAACTATTACAGTCCTCTTCAAACCCTTCTTGTTAGTTCTCTTCCTCGGCATTGTCGTCACCTCTCTTTCTCTGCTGTTCTATGTATCTCTGTATCATCTCCTTGCTTACATGTCCAACCGTTGAGACGAAGTACTCCCTAGTCCATAGCTTGCCATCACCAACTCTACTCCTCAGCTCCGGAAACTCTTGCATTAGTAGTCTCGCTGATTTACCCTTAATGTGCTTAATTATCTCTGCGGGGGCGAGGCGGGGAGGGCAAACAACAAACAGATGAACATGATCAGACGTAACTTGTAGTGCTTTAACTGAGCAACCTAAGTCCAGTTCTGCTATTTGGACTATTAGCTCCTTTAGTCTCTCAGCGACTGAACCTACTAAGATATTCTTTCGATACCTGGGAATCCATACGAAGTGGTACCCGCAGTAGTACTTTGCATACCTCGTGCTGTAGTATTCGTCTGAAGCCCTCTCCAACCTCGCCCCCCGTACAGTCTAGGGAGTTCAAACTTATAAGTGTTTTATGTCCTTCCTCCCTTAACGGGGGGACTCATGATAAGTTTTTATACCCTTCCTCCCCGCTTTTAAAAGCGAGGCCTCCGGGCATATCTTAATGGTGAAATTTTCTGTTTTCTTCTAAACTAAAAGTTACGAGCTAGTACAAACTGGATACTCTTGTGATACCGTGAGGTGTGAAAAACTACTAAATTTGAATCTCCTAACTTTTTGGTACTGCTTTAACTTCAGTCTTTACTACTTCATCTACATATTTAACATACCTTCTCAAGAGGGCAGATAACACCAAAATCACGGGAATTAAAAGACCAAACATATACTTTATTCCCACGAGTTCTGCTATATAACCCGCAACAGAAGGAACTATTATACCTATAATCATCATTACAGCAAAGAAGGAACTGTTTGCAGCATTTCTCTCCTCAGGCTTAAATGTCCTGCTGATGGAAATCACGGAGAGTGGATAAGTCAAACCGTGCGGGAATCCTAGAATCAAGAGGGCTAAAGCGAACTCAAAGAGATTAATTGAAGTAAGTATCATAATGAGGCCTATAACTGTCATTGAGATTGCGGCGTAAGCATGATGAGCAACGCTTTGTGGAGGTCTCACAGAGAGGTAAATCCTGGCCAATAATGACGTGGTAAAGAATAAGGAGAAGAGGGCTGTTACGGTTGAATAAGTTACGTGAAGGTATGTAACAGCGTATATACCACCAAACGCCAGTATTGCAGAGAAAGGTATGTTGTAGGTTAGTATATTTATCACTGCCGTTTTGAATCCTGGATTGCTTAATACATTCAACTTTACGTTTTTCTTTTCCTCCTGAGGAAACTTTATGAAAAGTGATAGGATAGCTGCTGCTATTGCCATAGGTTCGAAAAACACAAAAACGTCCCTCAGTGTGAACTTCGTGAGTATTTCAGACTCTAATGCAGGACCAGCTACCAGACTTATGCTAAGGGCCAGAGTGTAGATCGAGAGTAATCTTTCCCTAGCCTTTCTGTCCTCCAATAACCCAGCGTAAGTAATAATGTTTGGCATTATTGCACCTAACGATAACCCGGCTAAGGCGCTGATTACCCAAATCGTGATAGGAGTGGAGAAGTAAAATAGAGGTAGAACTAATGCATATAGCACTGAGGATGTAATAAAGAACTTCCTTCTCGCAGAGGTCTTAAGCCTGGAATTCACAAGTCCACTAGTTATGAAAGTACCTAAGGATAGGACAGCACTGATTATACCTACTTCAGTTTGTGTGAAGTGGAAGTCATACTTAACCAGAAGTGGTATGGTAGTAGAGATCATATTGTTGGAAGCCCTAATTGCAAATGTCATTGAGACGATTACTAGAAGCATCTGAAGGTAAGCTTTCTTGTCCATGCTATCACAATTCGCTCCCGAACCTTTTTAATTTATCCTTGAGGAAACTTTAGAGGAAACTTTAAATAGTTTGTTTGGAAACAAACTATTATGAAAGTATTAGCTGCACCCGGACCCGTATCATATCCCGTAATAGTGAATAATAAAGGAATAGAATTGTCTTTTGCAAAGGAAGGCAATGCAGACGTGGTGTTAGATTCTACAGTGTCATTAGCTAAGAGAGGACTTAAGATACACTACGTTACAGTAAAAGGGCTAATGACAGTATATCCCACAGTGGGGAGGAAAATAGGAGTACCTAAGATGCTTACAGCTGCAAATGTTCTGGCCAGGGCGTTGGTTGACATTAAGAAATTGAACGCTGAGGTTATTGTGATTGATGACATACAGAAGATCATGGAGTCCCTTAAGAAAAGTGAAATAGACAGTGCGGTAGTCCCTTCGGGAGTGGCTAAAGGGATTACATTTGAAGAACTTCTTGGAATTCCGGGAAGTTGTGGAGCCCATATAAAGCCTCAGTTTAGAGACCAGTTTGTCTCTCTCTATAATGAAGGAGTAGACATGTTTAAGCAAGACCCTGAGGGATTTGCTACAAAAGTTGTTAATACAGTGAGAGAACTGGCAAAGGTAAACATAACCAAGGAGTTCGTTATTAACGTAATGAAGAACTCGACTTTTAAAGTTGAGGAATTGCCTGATGATGAAGAGTTTGTCAAGCTAGTTAGAAAATACGCAAACTAACTAACTAAATAAGTAAGCGAGTTTTTTCCCAATTTATTTTCTAACTAGAATGGTTTCAGATATGAGTGAGGGAAAAGCAATTTAAATAAAAATCATGATTATGGTAAAGTTTTTAGTTGCATTATTTGAACTAGGCTATTTATTAATTATCAATTTGTATTCAGTTCTTTAAACGGAAATATTTTCGATTATTAACAAGGTTTACTTAACGTTTTTGGCTGAGTATATTCATCTGATTGACTGTGAACGTGACCACTCTGTAATTCTCATAGTTGCAATCCATGCCCAAGGGGATTGTAGTTTTGATGACGGAGATTGAAATGCATACAGTGTTACTTTGGGGAAAACTCGTCATGTCTTACTACGTGGAAAATGCTATAACAAATAATGAAGTCGTTTCCGTGTTCACGTTACCTAAGGGGATCACGGTTCCGTTAACAACCTTATAATTACTGAAATAACCTCCAATGGGGGACTGTAAATGTTTTGCGATGCTGTACATTTGAAGAATTAAAGGTAAGTAATCCCTCGCGAACGTTTGGTTATAATTGCCTATGTATTTCCACGCTATTATAGCTAAGGCTAAATTACAGGAAGCGTAGACGTTACTTGTAGTGCTTTCATCCTGAAATCCGTAACCGTTCCAGAAGTCATTGATTGTGGTTTCAAACACTTTCTCTGCGAGGGATATGTTACCGTTTTCAAGTTCGTAAATAGAGAATAAGAGAGAAGTGTTAGCGTATTCGTACCATGCGAGATAGTTAGGAGAATCGTTAAAACTTATAGTATAGATTGGTCCCCAAATTTTCTCAATCACGGGATCTTTAAACTCCCACGTGAAGTTGTGTATCCCTACCAATACAAGGTAAGGTGATAAAGTGATGTTACTCTTGATGTTATCCCATACTGTTTCCCACAAGGAATCATTTAAGTCCTTTAACGCGATCACTGCCAGCAAGTTGTCGTTCTCTACAAAGTACTTATTAACATAAGGACATTCTGAGAAGAGCTTCAAGGAAGAGTTGTACGTCACGTTGTAGTAATTCATTACAAGCTCCAAGGATATTGGAGGGGTTAAGTTGGAGAGTTGTATAGGGAAATGTGTAGGAGGTATGGTAAGGCTCGGAGGAGTGGTAGGTGAAGAGAAGATTGAGGGGTTTATATAAACTTTATAGTGGTAATATGCTACGAGAATTACCTCTGTCACGATCAGTAAAACGAGGATTAGCGATAACACAGTTAATGTTCTCTTGTTCATAGGTAGTGATTGACTTTCAGTCTGAAAACTTTTTCTTCACATAGATCATGGCGACTGCAAAGAGCTTTAATTCCTAGTCTTGAGTCTCAAGAGGGGTTTGGAGAGACCAGAGTTTTCTTGAGGAGAAACGATTACTTGATTTTAGGTGTTAAGACAGTGGCAGTAAGAAAAGTGGCTGAACGGATTGCCTGACCAAGAGACTGTTAGTTAAGAATTAATACATCGCGGGTTTATACATGTGAAGTGTAATAATAAATGATATTCATAGGTACGTCTGGATGGTTATACCCTTGGAACCCCAAGAAAAATCTGGATTGGTACGTTAAATATTCAGGTTTTAATGCTGTTGAGCTTAACGCATCCTTTTACAGAATCCCTACGCCCCAGCAAGTTGAAAAGTGGAGGAAGTATAACATTACTTGGGCCATCAAGGTTAACAGGAGGATTACCCACGTAAAGAGGTTGAAAGATGTAAATGACGAGGTTAAAAAATTTGTTGAGTTATTCGAACCATTAAGACCCCGCTTCTACCTATTTCAGCTACCGCCTAACTTTCGCAAAAGTGACGAAAATATAAAGAGGGTTAAAGATATATGTGCAGAGTTGGGGGATAGGGGAGCAATAGAGTTCAGGAGTTTAGACTGGTTTAAAGACATTCCACAAACTGAATGCGTAATTGTATCTATAGACTCTCCAATTGGAAATTACTACTTTAAGTCTCATGACGTAGTTTATTTGCGAATGCACGGTAGGGACAACTGGTACTTCTATGAATATTCTGACACAGAGCTAGAAGAGGTGGCAGATAAACTGATACAACTTCAGGCTAATGATGTATTCGTGTTCTTTAACAACGACTTATGGATGTTAGATAATGGGAGGAAATTGAAAGAGATCTTAGAGAGAAAAATGATAAGAGAGTGAAGTGAGGTTTCACAATTAACCTTAAACAACTGAGATAAGGAGAGGAGTTAAAAAGAAAGAAAGGAAAAAAGAAAGGAAAAAAGAAAGGAAAAAAGAAAGGAAAAAAGAAAGGAAAAAAGAAAGGAAAAAAGAAAGGAAAAAAGAAAGGAAAAAAGAAAGGAAAAAAGAAAGGAAAAAAGAAAGGAAAAAAGAAAGGAAAAAAGAAAGGAAAAAAGAGAAATTCTTCTTTCTACACTTTTACTCCATGCCTAAACCTAGTAGTTATGTCCTCAATCACTAGGTTGTTATAAGTGCAAGCTTCAACACAGTCTCCACAACCTACGCAGGATATTCTATTACTATAGCCCTTCTGGAGTATGTCAACAGAGATCGGTATCTTTACTGGACAAGCACCTTCGCAACTCTTCGTCTGACAAGTCTTACAAGTCTCTACGTCTTTAGCTCTTATCTTAAACATAACCTTGTTGAATATACCTGCAAATGTCCCGAAACCGCACCAACCTTGTCTTGCACAACTATAAGCACCGAAGACTGGAGTGAGGAAGTAGAAGAACCACCACACGTAGTTGAGTACAAACATTCCATAGAAGTTCAGAGGGTCTAATTTTGCCATGCCTATTTTAGGTGGAGTCCACATTTTGAGTTCCATTAGTACATACAGTGTAAAGGCTATAACCATTGGTACAAGGAATACCCACCGCAAATATTCCCAAACCTTACTTGTCTTCTTAGGCTTGAACTGGTCGTAAAATACATTAGTCCACATATGGGCTGCCATACATGCGGCATTACAGTAAGCTCTCCTGCCGAAGAGTGATGAAGCTATTGCTACTGCTATAAGCGAGATCACGAAGGGTAATAGTGTCACTGGGAATATCATGCCGCTCATGCCGAACACGTAGTAGTTAGTATAGTAGGGGATTAAGACCACGAAGAGAGGTATCCCCACTAGGATTACTAAAGCCCATTTCTTAACTTGCGAGTTCTTAATCAATTTGAACCTCTCATATACCAGAAAAGCCATTTCGGCCCCCATCATTATTACATAAAATGGAGTCATGGTAGTAGCCATAACGAACATGTAAGAGGTCATAAAGGCGTTTAAGAGTAAGTTACTGGTTGCATGTAAAAACATCATACCCATAGCATAAGGATTTAGCGGGAATAACCACCAGAAGGGATTCGTGAATGGGCTCCTCATCATCGTCCCAGAAGACATAGAATGACCCATAGAAGACATTGAATGCATCGTGTTGACAAAAAGGGAATTAGTAATGTTAAAGCCCAAAACGCTTTCACCGAAACCCATGGTTATTTCAGCCAGGTTTATAAGGACAAGAAGTAGGAAGGGATACCTCAACTTATAATCTATTTTCTTCGCCGGGATATCTCTGATTACTAAAATGAAATACCAGACCATTGAGATCAAGATAGAGAGCGAGATAGTCCACATATCGTAAATAGTGGCAAAAGTACTTAATCCTATCATCATAAATAGGTCAAATCCGGCTAACGATAGGCTAACTAAGACTCCTTTGAAGTTGATCCTCCTTATCGCGATTAAGTAAAGGGTGATCACGTTTATTATCATAATCGTCGTGGAGATTAAAGATGCTATTAACTGGATCTCCTTCGAGAATTCAATAAATATCGATGGTAAAAACGCCATGGAAATAGCGAAAGTCGCAAAAGAGAACTCGAAGATGTCCCTCACTCTGCTTATAACTAGGAAGAACACCCCGTCTGCAAACATCATTATTCCGAAGGCTATGTTACTAACCGCGTCAATAATGGGGTTAAACATTCGTGGGCCAAAAGCTGAGGAATATAAGTAGCCCATACTGAACTCGTCAAAGATTACTGATAGTGCTAGGAGTAAAGAGGACACGTTATCAGCCTTAACTCTTATAACTTCGCTCTTTACAGTAGCTGAGAGTAGTAGAGGAATAGATGCGATCAGTAAAAGCAGAGGCTCTAAGAACAACGTACCGCCGTAGAATACTACATAACCGAAGGCTATGCTCTCAACACCCATATAAAGGATTATTGAAGCTAGGAAGAATATTGCCCTTTTATTCACATATTCCTTCCTTAGCACATAGCCTAAAATTCCGAAATTTACAGCCATCATGCCGATTATGTAGACAAGAGCGGCAATCTGTTGAACTGTAATTACAGAACTCATTTGCATATGTTGTTTATTTAGTTTGTGTATATAAACTCACTTTAAATAAATCATTATAAAATATTAAATCATTAGGAGTAATGAAATATGTGTATTAAGAATAGTAAGAAAGTTAAAAAAATCTTACTAAGGAGGGATAATTAGTTATGCTGAATTGATCAAATCATGTTAATGATGGTCATTCTCCATGTTTATTGATAAAACCTGGTAGTATCTTTATACACGATAACTCCCTTTATAACAAAAGACTTCCCACTCCAAGATTCTTGGACTAATGCGACCAAGTTAGGGTGGAAATGGTTCGAAGAAACCTAATGTGTTATATTTAATTGAGGAAAATCGAGTAAGGAGTAAAGAATTATTAGAGTATATTAGTGAAGACCCTTTATTCCTCTTCCTCTTCTTCTTCCTCTTCAATTTTCTGATAAGTCTTTGCTTCTTCAACAGCCTTTTTCATCTCCTCCACTTCCTTCTGCGGTAAAGGCTCTATCTCTGCCTTAAAGTTCGTAATCCTCAAGTATTTGTCCCATTGTATTACAATGCCTTCATCAGTGATTTCCATCGGGTGCCTTACCATTGATATCTTCGTGTCCCTCATTTTCCACACTATTATCGACCTATACATCTTCCCCTCGAACTCGTCTAGGTCTAACCTTATTATACCGTCAACAGCGTGTTCTACACCTGGTCCACCGAAACCTCTTTCACCAACTGAAACTTGGCTAACGAAGAACGCTGTACAACCTAGACCGGAAATTACCCTCTTTAGCGTCATTACTATTCCCCTCGCCATTGCGGGTTTAGTTAGGTATAATGTACTTACAGAATCAATAGCTACCCTGTTAGCCCCAATCTCTTTAATTGCAGTCCTCAAAACTTCGGAGAATTCCTTTACATCATCTATATTTTTAACAACGTATTTCTCCTTTTGAGCGGTTGCACCGTAACCTCCAGTAAAAGCGTCAACTACAGCAAACTTTCCCTCTTTTTCATACTTAGTAATATCCCAACCGAAGTGGTGAAAACTCCTTATGACTGAAACTGGATGCTCTTCTAAAGTAACGTATATACCATTTTCACCTTTTGTTAGACCGTTATATATGAACTGCTTCGCCATTATGGACTTTCCAGTACCAGGGCCTCCAGAGAGTAATACAATATTCCTTTCCGGTATTCCACCATAAAGGATTTCATCTAGACCGGGTATGTATGTCCTGACTCTCCTTACTTCCATAATTTCCATATTTACTTAAGGATTTTATTGTTAATTGTAGCTTTCATAGAAATACTAATAGAAATAATAAAAATACTATAAAGATAATGAGCAATTATCATATAAAGATATAATTAGTTAGTCTATGTAAGCGGGAAAAATAACTCCGTTGGTGTAATAACTTAGAAAGAAATAGGATCCTTTCTCATCGTTTTCCTCATTAGTTCGTGATTATAAGTTAGGACCCCCGGGATTATTATCCGTAACGTCTAGTCCTTTCTCAGTCGAGCCGAGTGAGAAATTGGCTATACATTCCTTGACTCCTCTTTAAAATACAAATTTTAGGTTTAACACTAATAGTTCATTCATGGAATTCGTAATTAAATGCACAAGATGTGGTAAGGAAAGGGAAAGCATATATGAGATAACGTGCTCAAGATGTGGAGGTCCTTTCAAGGTAGAGATTCTTGGAGATTATGAGACAGAGATAAGAAAAAACTTCCCTTATATTAAAGAATGGATTTCACTAGGCGAAGGAAATACACCTCTTATCAAGATAGGAAAATTTCATTTTAAACTAGATTTCCTCAACCCTACGGGATCTTACAAGGATCGAGGTTCTGTAACCCTTATATCGTTCTTGAGACAGAATGGTATAAAAGAAATATCAGAAGACTCCTCAGGAAATGCCGGTGCATCAATTTCAGCCTACGCAGCGGCTGCGGGGATTAAAGCAACTATATTCGTTCCAGAGAACGCTAAAGGTACAAAACTGAAACAAATAGAGAGTTACGGAGCTGAGGTTGTAAAGGTGAAGGGTAACAGAAATGATGTTATGAGGGCAGCTATGAACTCTGGTAAATACTACGCTTCCCATATCCTGCAACCCTTTTTCAGAGACGGGATAAGGACTTTAGCTTACGAAATAGTGAAACAACATAGGTCTGTGAAAGAGATCTTAATCCCGGTCTCTGCTGGTACACTTCTTTTAGGCCTGCATGAAGGGTTGAACCATTTACTGAGGAGCGGTGTAATTGAGGAAAAACCCAAGATAATAGCTGTCCAGACAAGACAAGTTATGCCTCTCTGTTCAGTCATCAACAAGGAGCCTTATACTCCACCTGAGAGAGTGACAAGCGTTGCCGATGCTTTAGTTTCCACACAGCCTGTATTATTGGAAGAGATGGTCAAGGCTACAGATCAATGCATTACAGTCGATGAAGAGGAGATTATATCTGCATGGAAGAAATTAGCCGGTATGGGACTATTGGTAGAATATAGCTCTGCTACTGTATTGGCTGCAGCGGAAAAAATCTCTCTTGAAGACCCTGTCTTAGTCCTTACTGGTAGTGGTCTCAAGACTCTCTGACACAAGACATTATGGACTTACCGTATTGAATTGCATGGTTAACTGCTGTTAGATTGCACCAGTTTGTAAGATCAGACTACGACTCAGCATTTCCTGATTCAAAAGGAAAAAATACGAAAACTTAATCTCTAAGAATTAGTTGAGGGTAAAGTCTATTTTACTTCTCCTCATAGCGTCAAAGTTAACGGCAAGATAATAGAAGGTAAGAAGTTTCTAATTGCAACAGGTTCTTCTCCTAAAGAGGTGGGGTTCTGGACTAATGTGGAAGCCCTGAATCTGACAGAAAGATCAACTCATTAGCTGTGGAAGAGTACAAGCTTTAGAGTTCTCTCAGATTTATTAGGAGTAGACGTAGTGGTACTTCAGAGGAGTACTACCTGATTGGGAGCCGGAGATCTCTCTTGAAGCACAAAAGTCCTTGAAAATGACGGAGTATATGTAGTTACTAACGTTAAGATAAAGCTAGTTGAAAGAGGGGAAGGAGTGAAGAGAGTAATTACTGACAAAGGTGATGTTGAGGTAGATGAGATCTTAATAGCTACTGGTAGGAGACCAAAACCTAGAGGTTGCTAGAGGAGTAAAAGTAAACGATGAACTTCAAACTACTAATCCCGACACATACGCAGCCGGAGATGTGATAGGTGGGGTTATGTTAGAGTCCTTAGCAGGTTTCGAAGGGGAGGAAAGAGATGACAGTTGAAAAGAGGATTCTCGAAGTGCAAATTTTAGGAGAAAACGCAGGAGAGGTAATTAATGAAGCTGCTCTAGCAGTGAAGTTCGATTTAACGGTTGACGATATAATTGACACTGTTCACGCTTTTCCCACCATGTCTGAGTCCTTAAGGCTTGTCGCTCTGTCCTTTTACAAAGATGTGAGTAAGCTCAGTAAAAGTCGATTAAAAATACGTTAGATTACCACTGGTGGTAATATCATGTGTTAATCTGTCAATGGTGTCTCAATATCAGCTTAGATTTGCTCTAACCACCTTTTCCTTCACCTGGGGAATAAAGTCATGGAGTGG
This sequence comes from Stygiolobus azoricus, assembly GCF_009729035.1. Taxonomy (NCBI): domain Archaea; kingdom Thermoproteati; phylum Thermoproteota; class Thermoprotei; order Sulfolobales; family Sulfolobaceae; genus Stygiolobus; species Stygiolobus azoricus. Next base: position 1,920,088 of record NZ_CP045483.1, on the reverse strand, counting down.
AGAGCTAAAGCAAAAGTCATTACCGTCGTTAAAGAAATCACTTCACTTATTAGAAAAAATTTATACTTATACTTACTTAAATAGAGATTTCATAGTATGCCAAACAGTACCTAACCTTAGAGACAGTAATAAGTCCCTAGAAACTGACTTCCTATTCTCCCTGGAAGGGCGAGGGTTCCCTTCCAAGGTGCTCATTATTCCCACCATCAATTCGGGACTACATCTGGTGGGCAGTAGTATGGCTCAGAGATCTCCCATTTGAAATGGGATTTTCATCCATTAACGTCTGGTCCTTAGGAGAGAATAGGGTTTATGGGTGCTCCTTCCAAAGTCCCATTAACCCCTCAATCGAGCTTGAGAGGAGTCTCATTAGCGTTAATAGGAGGATATTTAAATACAAGGTAATCCATCACCTTGGCGAGGCTTTCCGCCTCTTTTAATCCCCTTTATTGTAAAAAATTAGAACTTGTAGCCTTTATTACTATATTTTATATATTAACTGAATAATGTAGAATTATTGTTATACACGAAAAACTATATCAAAATCTCCCGTTCATTAATGAACAAACTTACAAATGTCGCCAGCCACTTCAAGGGAAAAACTAAAAATTGTCTTCAGTGTAACTTTTAATTGCTCTATTCCATGAACAGTAACATTAAGACGATACATACTTGATATAATCAATATTTTTTAATAAGTTTAATAGTTATGTTAATTTTCTTTAATTGTTCGTTGATGAATTGAATTTTTAGGAAAAATTTAATTAGTTTAGGTATCCCCAGTATTCCAATGTAGACTACACATTTTTACAATGGAATAGCAATGTTTTTGGTAGTGTTAGTTTACAGTATATATAAACTCATGAGGAACATTCAACTGTTCTAAAAATTTTTATATGCTCACGTTTCTTTTACTTAAATAAATGAATGATTGTCGTATATTATAGTGAGTATATTATTTATAATTTATTTCTCATCATGTTATTTTTAAAATTTTTCAATAGAGATAATTAACACAAAAAACTGGCACATATTTATAAGCTTAATCTACGAACTCAATAATATGATTTGTACAGTAACAGACTCTGACTTTCGTGTGAGAATATTCTCAAGGGGAGATTTACTAGTACTTTATGATGAGACTAAAGGCGAGATAGTGTTAAAGAAGAAAAACCCAGCTCTCGATTCATCAATGAAAAGACCTATGGTGGCTAAAGAGTGCATCAACCTGGGTGCTGACAAAGTCCTAGCAGCTCATGGTTCCCTCTGTTTTCCATCTTATAGAATGCTTAAAAAAGCTGGGATAAAAATGCTGATAACTGATGACGGTAGTGAACTTAAAACTACTAATTATTGGGACGTTAACTGGAAAGAAGTAATGTATTCAAGCTTTCTGGCAATGATGGAGAGGATAAAAGGACATTAGATAAAAATATCGAATTGAAACTCTTCCTTTCACTTGTTTTCCTCACTCGGCTAATTAACCTTTACTTTTGAAGGTATTAAAGGGATCATCACGGTTGATATAACAGCCAAGATAAGAGCAACATAAAACGTCGATATTAACGAGAAATTAACACCTAACAACGCTGTAATTAACGCATTACCCGCAGCACCTCCCACAGTAACGCCTATCCCCCAGATGTATGAGTTAGCAACCGTGAAAAATGACTTGGGAAAAGTCTGAGATACATACCCCAAGAGCACGGGGAAAGAACTATAAGCGGCAAACGTAAAGATGGTGTACATCAACACTGAAACTATCAAATTATCAGAGAGTAACAAAAAGCCGAGGAAGGACAACACTGACAGTATACTTGTTATCAGAAATGCAAACCTCCCTCCTTTTTTCTCAGTGACCCAACCGAAAACTGGTTGACCAAGAACAGATCCTAGAAATCCCACCGTCAAGAAGATCCCCGGTAAGGCCTTTGAATGATATATATCATAAATGAATTCTCCTGTGAACGTAGTAGTCCCAGTTATGAACATGCTCCTAATAAATACCAACACACCAAGGATGATAAGGAATTTATAAAATACTTTATCTAGTTTTTCAGTCCTTTTTCTTATTTCTTCAATGGATCCCTTTTTATACTCTCTTAGGCCTAGGTAGATTACAACTGTTGCTAAGACAAACACTGCTGTCAGGGATAATAGACCTCCTATTTCTCCTATTGCCAAAATTAAAAACGTAATAATCGATGGCATCAACGCCCTACCTATGCTTCCGAAGGCTCCGTTAATACCTAATGCTCTTCCGCTACTCCTACCGAAAACCCTAGAAAGTATTGCACCACCGATTGGGTGATAGAAAGCTTGTCCTATACCTAGGAGTACTGTTCCTATAACTATCAACAAGGGTGTGAAAAAGCCTAAGGCGAAAAGGAGTATTGCCATACTCTCAATGAAGATCCCTAGGCTTATCAGCGGAACGTCCAGATCATGTTTATCTGCAAAGTCACCTATTAGAGGAGATAGTAAACCGGAAAGTAGAGTGTAAACTATCGATAGAGCCCCGAGGAACACTAGACTAATATGTTCTTGCGTAGAGTAGTAGACTATTAACAAAGGGAAGATCAGGAGAGTACCGTCGTTCATAAAGTGAGCTAATGAAGTTATAGTAAGTGCCCTAAAATCGTTAGATTTCATAAAAATAGTTCGGATTCAAACAATTTAAGTGTATCTACAATATCACTCGCTTTTAACCCTACTTAACAGACTGTAATAAATATAACCACCAGCCACCTGCAAGATCCCTCCTGCTATCTCTGGTAGAGGTAACCAAACATCCATCAAATAACCACTTGCACCGCTACTCAACTGAGCTACACGTGTTGAAATGCCTTGAATGCTAGTTGCTGCACCGTAATCCTCAGCTGATATCCCCCTAACGTTTACCGCAGTCCTATTTGGTGCACCTATCCCTGCGTTAAACCCCCTCAAAGAGTAAAATGCAGCCGCCATGGTGAAAGAAGGTGATAGAGCCATTGCTATGAGGAATACGCCGTTCAGTAACCTCGTTATTGAGGCTATAAATAGTGTGTTTCCCCTCACTTTTGAGGCTAGGGCAGAGCCTAAGGAGGTTAGTAGATACGAGATTGTAAAAACCAGACCGATCTGAGATTCCGTAACATGATAAGCCAACTTGAACCATAGAGGAAGCAAGGGGATGGCTAACCCTATCCCTGCTCCGTTTACCGTGTTTGACGCTATAACCCGTAAAATGTAAGAGAAGCTCTTCTTTCCCATGATCTTGGTGGTCTTTTTGGGTCTTTTGGCTTCCTCAACAAAGAGAATACTTATTACTGAAATCGCCATTAGTATTGCAGCTATAGCGAAGAGCATTCTGTACTCTTCTAATGGAGGTTTGTGAATAAGGGATTGGAGAGACAGCAATAAACTACCTATGACACTCGCACTACTCGCACCAGAACTTAAGTAACCTAGTTTTTTGACCCTTTCTTTTTCGTCCCTCCAATTTGAAGCTACTAATGCGGATAGCCCGGGGGACCAGACACCTCTTAGACCACCACTAGCCCCTCCGCCTATACCGGTGATGATCAAGAGTGGTATGATGAGGTTTATGTTGGAGGTAAAGCTAAGTGCGGTTATGCCGAATAAGGGGAGTATGTCACCTATTATTAGCGACTTTTTATACCCGTATCTGTCCCCTAATAAGCCTAAACCCAGCGAGAGAAGAGAATAGAAAGCGATCACTCCAAACACTATTAATCCGACGTTGATTACGGAAAGCCCGAGTAATGAAAGGTAAAGAGGAATAGAAAGACTGACGTACACCAGTGCAATACTCCTAGCGACCCTCGATATGAAGAGAAATAAAAAAGATCTCTCAACCATGCTTTATCGAGTCTTTTCGGGACTAAAAAGTTTAATTTAGAACAAATTTACGTGTAGGAGTGTAACTGAAGGTTTATGAGAGAAGAGTATTAACTAATCACAATGCTCCGTTATTGTTTTAGTCCTCTGCCCTTAATATAAAGCGTGAGTAGTGAGCTATTCGGAAAAATAAAGGGTATGAGTAACCTAATGACAGCCTAAGTTAAATTTCCAGTGAATAAGAGACAGAGAAGAGATAAAATAAAATGTGCAATATATGCCATACTTTTAATAATGCGGGGGGTGGGACTTGAACCCACGCAGGCCTACGCCATCGGGGATCTCACTTATGGGGTCCTGAGCCCGACCCCTTTGACCTTGCTCGGGCACCCCCGCACACCACATATTATATGCTTATGGTAAATAAAGTTTTAACAAGTCCCAAAGCTCTTTACCTTAAACTATCTCTTGGTCTCACTTTTTATTTCCCAGTTTCTATTCAATCTACACTTCAACACTCTATTCAGATCCCTCAAGTTAACCGTAAGGAGAGCTACGGAGCCTAACGGTAGGATATAATAGACCGGGGAAGCAAGAATCGGTAAAACTGAAAATACGGCCCCTATTCCAGCAGCAATTATCAAAGTAGGTAAGGAGAGACAACAAGATGTGCCAGAAATTATTCCAACTGTAGGTAAGACTACAAGTGTTATACTTTTCTTCATGGCCTTTACAGTTTTCCATAACTCCAATACTCTTTCAACATTGGCTCCTAGTAGTAAGGAGAGGATTAAACCTAAAAGATCGTATAAGAATAGCATCAGATACGAAACCGTAAAGGTAAAAAGTGAAGCCTATAGCCTCAGTCTCATACTCGACAAAATGGGGGAACAGCTGCTCCGAAATAAACAGCCACATATGGCAAATCCGCCAAATAATGCTTCGTAAAATGTTCCGTAAAGAAGTACATGAAATGCCATATAAATGGATGCAGAAATCCAATAGGTCCTACCTTTTTTAATCTCTCTCCACACCAAACCTCTTAGGTATCATAAGCCAAACTGCTGACCAGAACGTTATAGCTGATAGTATACCACCTATTCTCACGTAGTGAAAAGCTAAGAGATAAAACATGAAGGAAGATACTAGAAGGACTATGATAATACCCAGCCTTGTGGCAAGGAATACTATACCATTCCACACTATAGGGTTATTCATAGCATAACTCGCTAACCCGGTAGCATACCATATTCCGGTAACAGGGTTTATTGCAAATATGCTTCCTGGGACACTGTCCATCTCTACAAATAATTCGTTATCTGCTAGTGTTACCCCTAAAGGTTGTCCAACCATTTGTGTTAACATCACTAGGGCTGTCTTAACTCCCATCACATTCGCTGCCGGTAGTTTAGAGGTATTGAAACACCTCCTGTTAATTGAGCAGCAGGTAATTCCCAAGAGACTCCGGTTATTAGTGCGGTACATGTCGTAGGGACAACAGCGTTGTGGTCTTGCTGTGAGTTAGTTACAGGCCACGTCGAGGGTAGACCCATATTAGCGTCAAAATCGTTTTCCGGATAGTAAACTACTTTGACGGTGTAAGGGAAATAAGTCCCGTTATAGCACGTGTACTCCCTAGTTATAACTATCGGGGAGGAGGGTATTTGTAACTGTCCGTTTAGTATTGCTACTGCAGCTACTAAGCTCAAAAATAGACTTAGTATTAGAAATATCAAGAAGATTCTCTTATCAAACTTTTTTGTCATTAGAATTATTAATTGAAATTAATATAAGCCTTGCACATTTTTAAATAATTACTCAAGTTTTCATGAAAAATATATTATTTATATTAGGTGTAAAAACGTTATCTACAGTGGTTTGCAATGAACTCAACGGTCCTCTTTATTGAGTCAATGTAGTTTTCTATCTTAATAAACCCGTGACCTTCTCCTTCATATATCTTGTACTCAACTTGCCTACCCAACTTCTTCAGCTCCTCAACAACCTGGATTGTTTCTTCAGCAGGACATCTGGGATCGTTTTGACCAGCCAACAGCATTAATGGCGCCCTTATTCTATCCACGAAAAAGATCGGTGACCTATCCCTAAGTAAAGCCTCGTCATTACCGATCTTTATTTCATCATATTGTTTCAATACCTCCCTCTCAAACTGTTTCTCAGTGAACCAGTTAACGAACGGTACTACGGCCACTGCAGAACACCATAAGTCAGGATATTTAGTCACGGCCATCATTGTTAAATATCCACCATAACTAGCACCAGTAACTGCTACCTTCTTCACCTTTAGGACTTTAACAGCATTGATAACGTCATGTAAGTCTCCTCCTCCTAAATCCTTGTCGTTTAAGTGATTGAACTTCCTACCATAACCAGTACTACCCCTATAATCAGGACAGATCACCTTGAACCCCTTCTTCACTAGGAATTGTATTTCAGGGTTAAAGTTGTCAACACATTGGAAGTCCGGGCCCCCGTGTATGTAAACTACTCCCTTGTCTTCATTTCCCCTGCTGTATAATAACGCGTGGATTTTAATACCATCAGAGTCATAAGTTATCGATGAGGGACTCACGAATTCGTCCTTGACTCCGTTCATTGAGTCGGTAAGTCTCTGACTCAATTTACCTTCAATTACGTACAGGTCCGTAGCCCTAGAGTGTTTTGACATCAAGTAATACACGGAATTCTTTACAACCTTCAAGTCGTGGATATAACCACCTTTTTCGAGGCGTATATTAGGGACTTGTAACAACTCACTCTTTCCGTCCTTTATTAAAGTGTATAGTATTTTTTCTTCATTGTAAACTACAGCCTCCTGAATGTCATAATCCGAGACGTTAATTATACTGGAAATCTCGTCCTTTTTCATATCATAGGAATACAACCCAAAAGTGTCGTTATGATTTGAGAGGAATATGAACTTGTCCTTGTTCAGGAAGCAGTTTTCCGACGGGACTATTTGCTCGCTCTCGTTGAAGGATAACTCCTTTATTGTATTTCCACCGAAGTCAGAGACGTAAATGTTATCATCGTATATTCCTTGAGAGTAGACTATCAGCTCTCCGTTAGTACAATATCTACCTACAGGCTCTTCTCCCTTGCTTATATTTTCGATATTATTACCGTCGTATAGGTAGAGGTGTAAAGTCTTCCCGTCCCTATTAGAAATGAAGAGGATTCCGTGACTGGTGACCATAGGAGAGAAGTTGTCGTATTTGTCGACCAAGAGCGGTTTGGGCTTTTCCCATCCCTTTTCCCACTCATAAATTCCCCTTCTCTCTCCCCCCTCTGGATCTATAGTTATCAGTAGTCTGTCGCTATCAGCCCACACTACTTCTTCTGGGAATCCGAAGGTGTTTACTTTATTCTCACCATAGATATATACTTCTGGCTTATTCTCCCTAATAATTAATGCAATCTGACTGTCTTTTTCATCTACATCATAATCTAGAACTGGTTTTATCTTAATTAAATCCTCGTATTCCACGGGTTTGTGAGTTATGTAAAAATCGTATTTAACTATTTCATTAAAATAAATCGTCAGATTGAACGTTAGGTTTAACGGTCCTGATTAATGCCGCCACAAAACTTCACGTAACTTCACACGCTATGTTAATTAGTTAAAACTAAAAAACTATAAGAAAAATATCCCATGAATGTTAAAGAAATCAAATTAAGATTCGTAAACTCTTTCATAATCAATTTAGATAACGGTGACCAGGTAATAGTGGACAGCGGTTTACCTATCAGAAGATACTTGCGGAAGTAAATAAGGATCGTGTTAAATATGTAATATTTACCCATTCTCACATAGACCATATAGGCAGTGCCTATGAACTTAAGAACGCATTACGGAACGCACAGTTCTGCATTCACAAAGAAGGAGTAAAGAATCTGAGAGGAGATTAGGAAACCAGTAGTACACTCCTTCACTTACAAACTCCTAATGGGAGCTTTTTCGTCCTTTACCCAGAAAAAATTTAGGGGAATTGAACCGGACTGCGAGTTAACTGAAGGGGAATTAGACGGTCTCCAGATTTTATACACGCCAGGTCGTACATCGGACTCAATCTCTATTTACATACCATCTGATAACTCAATAATTGTTGGGGATATGTTACAAGGGACTAAGAACGGGCTTAGAATACCCGTAATAGAGGAGCTTTTGAAGAGTATACAGAGGATAAAAAAGCTTAAACCAAGAGTTGTTTATGTCTCTCACGGAGAGAATGGAAATAATATTTTAGTATAAAGGGGAAAGTCCCGCCGCGGGGACTTGAACCCCGGACCACCCGGTACCAGCTAATCCACCTACAGCCGGGCGCTCTAGAACCGGGCTGAGCTACGGCGGGTCTTTTACATGTGTCTCGACATTATAATTATAGTGTGAGAACGATTTATAAGTTTTTTTACAATTAACGACGTTTTAGTCGGTAACAGACAGTGAGGATCCCCATCCCAGCATAGTTCCAACAAAAAGTTTAGGAAGTTACGTGACCTAGAAAACTTGTCCTTACATCAGTGTAAACAACATATATATGCAAGGTTTAAAAAAAGAAGGGAAAAATCATATTATTACTTAAAAACTCATTTCTGCTTTGAAGGACTTGGAACTTCTACCTCGAAATCTTGTGCTGTTATCACTGAGGTAGGTTTCCAGCCTGCTAGTCTGGCTATTAATGAACCAATAACTGTAACTATCAAGTTAAGCGATAACGCTATCAAAGCTATATAAATCGGACCCATGGGGGTGTTAAAGAACGAGCTCACTAGTGGCCCGAAGTGGTTTACATAGAGGGTTAAATAAATTCCGGTAGCCATCCCTACTGCCCAACCTGCCAGTGTTGACTTAGCTTCCAACTTGTCAGTAAATAGGGCAATGAATACAGCCGGTAATGTTTGAGTAATAATTATCCCGCCTAAAAGTTGAAGCTGAATTGCATAGGTAGGAGGAACTACAAATACGAAAGCTAAAGCAATAAACTTGAACACTGTAGACAAGATCTTTGCTAACCTAGCCTCACTTGAGGGAGATAGCTTTGTAAACTCACCTACTACGTTTCTCGTTAACAAGTTAGCCACACCTATAGCCATGATTGCTGCTGGCACTAACCCACCGATGAATATAGCTAAGAAAGCTAAACCTACAAACCAATCAGGCATTGAAGCAGCTATTAAAGCGGGAACTGTTAACGAACCATTCTTAGTAGTTATTACAAGGTTTAACGCGCTCGGTACTAAATATATTAATATGCCAAATAGAATAAGTAGAGCTAGGCCGATTCCGTAAATAGGCAATAACGATGTACTCAACTTCAGCTTTTCCCTACTCTCAGATGATAAGGAACCATTTATAGCGTGAGGATATAAGTATAATGCTAGAGTACTTCCTAAAGCTAAGGAAAAGTAGGCAGCGTAAAGTTGAGAGGGAAGCACTGTATAACCGAGGGCCGACTTTAACGCCACAACACTGTGTATACCACTCTTAGGATTAGATAGGTAAGACTGTGCAGCACTTAGAGCTGCTCCGTAACCTCCGTGTATGAGTGGTATATATACAGCTACTGTAATTACAGTAATCCAAATTAAGATGTCCTTGAATATACCAGATAAAGCAGCTCCCCTTAGTCCACTAGTTATTGTAAACGCGGCCAAGACTACGAATGCTATAATTAAAGCTAGTTCTGATACAGTTAAGCCAGCAATAGTTGTGTGAGGTGATATTCCTAACCCTATTAACAATACGGCTAGAACAGCCTCCATTCCTACTATCTGTAACGCAATATATGGTAACTCAGCTACTACTCCAGTTAATGCTACTGCTATTGCTACGGACTTACTATTAAACCTATCCTTCACGAAATCTACCGCTGTGACATAACCCTTATTTTTAGCAACAGTCCAAAGTCTCGGCATTGTGAGCAGTGCTACTCCGAATGTCCAAGCTACGTATGGTATAGCGAACCAATATATCGCTCCTTTTGCTAAGAACGCCGATGGTACAGCTATAAACGTATAAGCTGTATATAAATCAGCTCCTAGCAGGAACCACACTATTAACCAGCCTAGCCTTCTTCCTCCTAATCCCCATTCATCTAGTCTTGATAAATCTCCCTTCCTCCACTTAGCACCATAAAAACCTAGAAATGTGAAAATTGCAAAAAGTATGATGAAAGTGGCTAGGGTTATACCATCAACGTTCAAGCCCATTGCCATTTTCCATCACCTACTTTTTGAAGAGTAGACTTACGGTTACGAACATTATAGATGAGACTATTAGTAGTATTATTTGGTAAAAATAGAAGATAGTTAGACCACCTACTGTCTCTGTTGCACTATTAAATACTGGATAGATAGAATATAATATTATATCTATTAGGAGAACAATTAGGGTTGCCACGTAAAATTTTTTATCGTTTGTAGCCATACCTATTCAATAAACACTGTATCAACTAATTTAAAAAGATTATATCCTTAAAACAAGGGTTTTTCCTATCCTATTAATATTATAATATCAAAAGTAGAAAACTACTTTAATTTGGTAATTTAATATCATATTATTGTGAAGTTAAAAACAAAGAGAGTGGAAGAAATAATAGTTCCACCTCTGCCTGAGTACTCTTACGTGTGTAACGGCGAAATAGTTAGTACCGAGTGTAAGGGGTCAATGATTTTTCGTGATCCAGATTTTATTACTATACAACCTCAAGACGTTCTGTACTCTTTTAGCTTATCCTCAATAGTCTCACTAAAAGCCAGAGGGAGAAAATTTCGAAGGTGGAGCCACTACCTCAACAGCTATCATATCCAATTGGAAGGAACAGACACTTCATTCCTTCTTTCATCGAACGGCTTTATCACAATTTACGTTGACGGCTTAGATTTTTGCGGGGTCAGTGGAGATGTTGTATATAAAGAATATAAGGTAATCACAACAAAGAAGGATTATGATCAAAAGCTCGAAGAAATGTTAAGACTAAAACCCCATTTGGTCATAAGTGAGTTACGTGACCTATGGATATCCATAACCGGCTATAAAGTGATATATATTGATAATGCAATTAGGAAGGAGTTGGAAAGAATAGTTGGTGTAACTAGAATAGAATGTAATAGGATTGAAGAACGCGATTGTACAACAATCTGTGAAAAGAGATAAAATAATATCAGCCACTTTAACTTCTTCATTACTCCGTACTCGGCAAACTCATCATTTTCCTAGGGATCATCACAATTCAGTCCCTACACCGTTCCTCATAAATAATTCAGTATGTAAAAAATTTGGAACCTTGTTAAATTAAAAGTTGATGAATAGATATTAGTGTTAATATAATCACGTAAGATCCTACGTAAGATACCACTCCTGATATCAAGTTTATATAAATCCTGAGTATTGTATTGAATTTTCCGGAAACTAAGTTAGCAACTGCTATCCCTACTACGATCGGTAGGACGTACTCGTCTATAGGGTTGAACCACCAGGAAGGTCCTTGTAGGAAAGCGTAAAAATCCAGAAAAGTAAATAGGAAGAAGCTGACTAATCCGCTCAATATCCCTAGTACTACCACATACCGAGCTTTCATTAGTGTTCACCACTAGTCTTGTAAGTAATCCTATATAATCTTTGCGACAAGAAAATTATATATCCTATTGATAGAATAGTTCATAAGGACATTTGTTCGAGATTTCTCAATGAGTGTAAGTATTATTAGCCCTATCGTATTTTAACCTTTAGACAAATTTTATTGATGGACGCATTTTGGATTCCTACTCAACCTCGAAAAATATAATTTATATCAACATAGGTATTTATATCATACATAGGTAAAATTTATTATAACCGACTTAATACTAAAACGTATGAAAGGTTTAAGCGGTAAAATAATAGGACTAGTAGTTGTCGTTCTAATAATAGTTGTTACATTAGGATTGTATTTAGTTACGAACCACTTCACATCGACGGTTACTCCCTCAACTGCTCCACCAGTAACATCGACATCTAACATTACGTTGACTGTTGTTACTTTCAGTGGAGAGTCAGCTAACTTCATACAGTATGCTGGAGAGCTCTTCTCGCAAGAACATCCAGGTGTGACGGTGAAGGTATATGCTTATCCGTTCAGCGAGTATATTACTAAAGAGTTAACTGTGCTAGAGGCAGGTTCTTCACAATACGATATAATAGGCTATACTTCCACCTCAGCTCAGAAAGTAGCACCATACTTAGTCCCTCTTAACTCATCTGACTTCAACATGAGTGACATAATACTACCTCAGGAGGAGTTCGGAGGAATTATTTACAATGTTACGTCTCACCAGAATGTTATGATAGGTATAGCTTACGAAACCGCAGTTTACCTAATGGCTTATAAGAGTAGTATATTTGAAAATCAGACCTTAGCAAATGAATTCTACGAAGAGTACCATGTTCCCTTTAATCCAGTAATGTGGGATAATTGGACTGATGTTATAGATGCAGATCAATTCCTGACTTCTCACCATATAACCGAATATGGATTCCTGATAGACGATCACGTGTCCCATGGTATTATTGACGCATATCCTGCAGTATACGGTTGGTATTACATTAGGGACTATAACTTGTCTCATAACGGATACGGTATTCCGGGTTTCAATATAATGTTCGAGAACTATATACTTCCAGGTTTCGAATATCCCTTACCTTCTTTCAATTCGACCGCAGGTATAGAAGCGTTAGAGACCTATAAACAGCTAGTGAGTTATGAACCTAATCCCTCTTCACTACAAGTATGTTATGGAAATATAGGAGAATTATATGCTAACGCCTCGGGAGCGTTCTTATTTACGACTCAGATTTCAGAATTACCGAATACACAAGTAAACGAAACATTACTAGCTCCACTGCCTGGAGGATATGCGGAGACCGGAACGGACTTCTTGGGAATAAGCAAGTATTCTCTTCACAAGCAATTAGCGCTAGAGTTCTTACAATTCTTAGTTTCTCCCAAGGTGCAAATGCTCGCATTCCTAAAGTTCGATAAGTTCCCGATATCAAAAGAGGCGTTCACACAACTACTGATGAATGCTTCTATACCTTCTTTTGAGAGGGAATGGCTAAATGCAACATATCAGGCAGCTTTAGAGGCGTGGGCCAATCCTCCTAACATACCACCTACCTATTCATCGCTTATCCCAGACTTTAACAATCAGATATACGCATACTTAACCGGTCAGGTAACCGATCCTAATACAGCTCTGCAGACAGCAGCAAGTGAGTGGATAAGTGCCGTAGAGTCCTACTACGGTGGTTAGACTTTGTCCCTAGAGCTCAGAAACGTGAAAAAAGTGTATAGAGGGAGTAAGACACCAGCGGTAGATAACGTAAGCCTAAAGGTTGAAAAGGGGGAGTTTTTTGTTATTCTCGGTCCATCTGGATCTGGAAAGACAACTCTTCTTAGGATCATTTCTGGTTTGGAAAAACCGAACGACGGGAAAATTATCATAGACGGACAAGAGGTAAACGAACTTCCTCCTTCTCAGAGAAATGTGGGAATGGTATTTCAGAACTACGCATTATACCCCCATAAGACAGTTTTGGAAAACCTCATAATACCTTTAGAAGGCCTAATGACTAAGAAGGAAGCGATTACATGGGCTGAAGAAATAAGTAAGAAACTCGGTATTCATGAACTTCTTAGCAGATATCCTACAGAGTTATCAGGGGGACAACAACAAAGAGTAGCATTAGCTAGGGCCATCCTAAGGAAACCTAAACTTTTCCTTATGGACGAACCTTTATCAAACTTAGACGCACCTTTGAGAGTTTCAGCAAGAAAATTGATAAAAGACGTCCAAAGGGAAAACGGGATAACTACTATTTATGTCACTCACGACCACGTAGAGGCAATGGCAATTGCTGATAGAGTTGCAATTATGAATAACGGAAGAATAATTCAGGTAGGAACACCAGAAGAAGTTTATAATGATCCCGTTGATGAATTTGTAGCCACGTTCTTTGGGAACCCACCCATGAAGATCGTATCAGGGGAAATTCTAGGTTTTGAAGGAAAGATAGGTATAAGAGCTGAGGACGTAGAATTAGGGGATGGAGACCTAATAGGAAAAGTTACAGACGTTGAGTTCTGGGGAGACAGATATTTAGCATACGTAAACTTAAACGGTGATATAGTTCCGGCTTTTGTTAGTTATAAACCTAAAGTAGGTTCTGAGGTAAAGGTTAAATTTAAACGGTATAAGAGGTTCTTATGAGATATTATTTACCCTATTTGGCTTACATCACGGCTTTTGGTACACTGCCCTTTGTATTCACGTTCGTCCTTGTAGGAATAAATTTAAAAGAAGCTGAAGCGGTGTTCAAGCTAGTTCCTTTAGATACAGTAATCTATAATACTCTTGTATTTTCTTTAGTATCGGCAATTATAACTACTGTAGTAGGAACAATTCTTGCTATATTTGTGGATATGGTGAGAAAAGGAAAGAGGTTACTGGCAATCCTCGTAATGCTACCTTATTCTATTCCTTTTACATCTTCCGCATTGATATGGAGTATAAGTCTATATGGTAATTACGGATGGTTTTCCTACTTGTTTCACATCCCTTTTGATCCGCTTTATTTAGCGTCTACAGCAATATGGGCTGTAACTGGAGTAAACGTATGGTCTATGATCCCTATGTCCTTCTTGATCATGCTCTCGGCGTTTAGATCCATACCTCAAGAAGTTAGAGAGTCATCGGAAGTAGATGGATTAACCTTATCTCAATTCTACTTTAGGATTGCCTTACCTATGACTAGCAAAGCCTTTTTGCTATCCTTTCTGTTGCAATTTATTTTAGCACTGGGCAATTTTGATACTCCTTATGTTCTTACTCAAGGAGGTCCGGGATTTGCCTCAACTACTTTACCTCTTTTAGTATATGATGAGATCTTCCTTTTTGTTAATTTTTCAGGAGGCGAATTAGCAGCAGCACTTTTAGGTGCTATCTCAGTGATACCCGCAATTCTTATCTTACTACTGATAAAGAGCAGAAGGACACCGTTTCCTTCACCCAACTTTAAGATTCCTAATAGTGTCTTTAAAAATACAGTATATGTTATATCTATTTTTATAATTTTCCTTTTAGATTTTCCAGTATATTGGATGTTCCTTATAGCATTGAGACCTAACGTATATGACTTCAGATCTCCACCGGTTCTTTTACCCACTTCAATAGACCTGAAATACCTTTCTACGTGCTTCTCTTCATCTGTACCGTATTTAATAAGTAGTGTAGTAGTAGCCTTATTTGCATCTTTGCTGACAATATTTCTAGCCTTACCATCTTCATATGAAATCGAGAGAAAAAGGGTATTATGGCTTCTCTTAATTTCAATATTTCTATATTCTTTACCTTCAACTTCTTACATAATACCTCTTTACCTATTTTTCTCTAAGATAGGACTGTTAAACACGTGGTGGGCTCTCATATTATCAACTCCAGTTTTTACAGCAACCTTTGCCGTATGGATAATGTTTAATTTCTTTACTTCTTTTCCTAGGGCTTATGATGAAGCTGCTGAAGTTTTCGGAATTAAGAGAAAAATTATCAAGATAATTGCACCACTCTCTAGAACTGCTATTCTTTCAACGTTTCTACTTTCTTTCATATTTAATTGGCACTTGCTGTTTTATCCACTGTTGCTGAGCGACACTCCGTATAACATGGGGTTTCCACCCAAAGGTGCCGAAACGATAACCATCTTCGCACTGCAAGCTATAGGAGACGAAACGGTAAATTGGGCAGCTCTAGCTTCTTCCGCACTGATTGCAGCTTTACCAGTTATGGTTATAAGTTTCTTCACGATCGACAGGGTAATCAAAAGCGATAGTAAGAGCGGTCTAAAATTCGTGTAAGTGGAAAAATGGACGGATTAATTAAAAATGACTTCCTCCCAGGCTGGATTGAGGGATTAATGGGACTGTTGGAGAAGCTTCTAGTATCTCCTTCCTTCAAGGGACTAGACGTTATGAATGAAAGTCCCCTTCCATTTTATTAGATTTTTAATTGAGTTACTCTAACCTTTTATGAAAAAAGTCTCTTGGACACAAATAAAGAAGCCTTTAAAAGTAAAACCACTTCGCCATTAGAAAGTGAAAGAGCCTGAATTATAGTCAAATTCGTAAAAACGTCTAAGTTAAAACAATTAATTCTAGTTCGAAATCACTAGATAGTTCTAACCCTCAGTTTGATTTCTCCATAATCTATTACACATGAACTATCACGAAATAGTAAACGTAAAATCCACTCTGTCTTCTACTATCTTACATAAAGAAAGATTCAACTAACCCATGACGATGTGCTTTTTAAATTCCCTGCCTTAAAGGCTCAGGGTAAAACTCTTATTTAATTATACATCTCTCTAGTCTTTTCTTTCTAAATCTCTTTCTCTTAGTCTAGTCTTAAAAAAAAGTTAAATAATTTTCATTATTTTGCATCTCAGAAATGGCCGTGATGATGATGGAAGGGTTCGGCATACATATCTTCTTCTAATTCGTCTTTCATGTTCTTTTTCAATTCTTCTAGATGATCTAACACTTCATTTAAAGTCTTATACTCCGTAGGAATGTACTTTATTCTACCATAAGACATCATATATGAACCGGGGCATAAGAACTGTTTACCAACTACTATTGCATCCGGCTCAAGGCTCAGAATAGCGTCCATTGTCATCTCTTTACTTCCAACACCAGGGTTCTCGTACTGTTCTACTTCCTTCTTCTCCTCGTCTATAATTCCTATTATTTCTGCTTCATCTAAGGGTTTTAAATTATAGTCTTTATCATATGTTACAGCTATTTTCATTTCACTTACTATCCAATTATGGGGATAATAAATTCGCATTAAATAAAGGTTTATAATTATTCGTTATCAAACTATTTTAAGCAAGAAATAAAATAGTTCTCATGGAAGGCAAGACCCATGTTAAGATAGTGTATTGTAGACCATGTGGTTATCTGGATAGAGCATTAGATCTAGCAAGAGATATTCTAAGCTATTTTGAAAATACAATCGTTGAGCTAGAGCAGGGTAGTAACGGTATATTCGATGTCTATCTGAACGGAAATCTGATCTTCTCCCGTTATAAGGAAAGAAGATTCCCACAAAACGAGGAAATCCTTAAGGAGATAGGAAAGCTTAAGATGACGACATAAACTAAGACAAAAAAGTACAGATGAAGGGAAGAAATAAGGAGAAAAAAGTAAAAAATTTTTAGGAGGCTGGTCTCGATACTCTGTGAGCAATACCTATCTTCTCTAGTTCACTCTTCACTAGGTTAAATCCTTTAATTACACCATTGGATACTATGTCATAATCTCCACTAAACGCCATGACTAACGAATTAGTAACCTCACCCAAACTAACACTCTCACCATAACTTACCCTACCTTTTACTAAAGTTAACACTACATTTACTAACCACACAATAGTTGCTATGTCAGCAATTGCAGCACCTATTGTAGCTAATACTTGCCCATCTACGAACGCTGGAGAAAGAGGATAAATTTCTTCTTTCCTTATTAGCCCTGATACACCAAGTTCAGAGAATCCAACTATAACCATTATTGTACCTATTAAGTAGCCCCAGAAGTGTGCCCACGCCATCTTGGCTGAGTACCAAGATCTCTGTGTCATCATCGGTAACATTAAGTATAGAGTAGCAAATCCAGCAGGAACTATTGAGAACAATATCATCGCGTGGAAATGAGATACTATGTAATAGCCCTCATGGGATAGTGAATCAAATGAAATTACTGAATTGGATATTCCCATAACACCTCCGTATATTGAACCAGCGAAAGACAACACTGTCCAGGCTGCTAGCAGGTTCCACTTAATATTAGCTCCTTTTACAGTCGCAAATAAGTTAAAGAATGTCATCATTGAAGGCACTACAATACCCTCTGTCAACACCTCTACCAACACTTTTACTTCTGGAGGTAAGTTAACCATGTATAGGTGGTGTATCCCTAGCGGACCGGTGGAGAATATTAAGTACAGTACTGCAGATACCCTAGCCAACTTTTCACTGTATAGTGGTTTACCCGCAAGGGTCGGTATTAGTAAGTACATGGCAGCTACAGCTGGGAACCATGCAATATACACTATTCCATGCCATAATGTCACAAAGGATATCTGGTCGGCAATTACGTTATAACCTACTAATTTGTAAAATGCTAATAAGTCCCATAATGTAGTTACTACTTCACCAGAGTAGCTCTCTAACATTAGAATTGCTACTACTAAACCAAACACTAGGAATATAGGTAATTTTTCATTCCTACCCTTTGACGCTAGGTAGAAGTGATATACGTACCAACCGGTCATTAAATATATTCCAGCATCCAATAAAAGCCATGCTATGTACCAGAAGGGAGATACTACGTATAGGGAGTATCCAGGGATTCCTATGGGTGCGAGGTAGTACCAACCAGTGGCACTAAAATAGTTGTCAAAACCTTGTTGTTGAGTTACAATAATAGGGCCTTCGAAGAACATGAAAGAGATGTTGAATAACACGAAGCCTAAGTTAAACACCCACTTAGCTCTGGGCTGGATTGACAACATCCTAAAGGTGAAGTAAATGAATACTGCAAGAATTAGTTGTTGAGCAAACCCGAACAAATCCCTGATTCCATGAAGTGTTACAGACGCGTACCATTCTTGAGGAGTTAAGGGTAAGAACTGGGCTACTCCCCAAGCAAACTCTTGAACTCTAACCATAAAGGCGTCTATAATCCCTAGAATACCCCATATTATACTTAATACTATCATTCCCATTGTAGCTCTCGTAATCCAGTCCTTATCTAATTGGAATATCGCCTTTACTAAGTCAGCTAGTTTCCCCATAACGAAGTTAAATCCCAAATATCCTCCAATTACAGCTCCTCTAATAAGCCCCCTCAAGAAGTCTCCTGCGCTCATTTTAATCCACCTCACAATTTTTACTTAATCTGATATAAACATAGTTTTATAAAACATATATATGCATTTCAAATCTTTTTGAAATAATACTTAAATATAGTGAAAAATTAACAATTAAATAAAGTATTTTTTTCTGACAAAATACATTAGAGAAAATATTTATTTCTCTCGCATAGGTATAATAAGGGATGAGTACCTTAACAACTGAGGTATTAATAAATTATGCTAAGATAACCTTCAACACTGGTGGAAAATACAATGTTGTGAATAAGGAATTTATGTACGACATAATCGATACATTAAAGAAGTTGGACAGTAATAAAGACGTGAGGTTTATAGTCCTAACTGGAGCAAATAAGAACTTTGGAGCTGGAGCTGATATAAAGGAGCTAAAGTCGGCGAATGAGAACAGAGAGTACGCATCAAGTTTTTTCTCTACAATGTTTGAAATGTATAGAACCATTATAAACCTCAGCAAACCCGTGATCTCGATTGTAGAAGGAATAGCTTATGGTGCGTCAATGGAAATACTCCTCGTTTCAGATATTGTAATTGCCTCTCCTTATGCTAGATTTGCAGCACCCGGTGCAAAGATAGGAGTATTCCCGCCTGTACTCGTGACTATAGGTAAAGATGTTATAGGAATTGACAACGTGATCAGGCTAGCCTTTTTAGGAGAAGAATTAAGTGCTGAAGAAGCAAAACAAATAGGGCTAGTCCACTTCGTAAGTGATAACTTGGAAGGTGAAACTCAGAAAGTTATGGATAAACTGAAACTTATGGCTCCTTCGTCTCTGATGAATATGAGAAGACTTATTTTCAAAAAGTATGAAAGTGAGTTAGAGTCTGCTTTCAAACTTCTTACAGATCAAGTTCTAACTAAAGACGCAACTAATGGGATCTTAGCGTTCTTGGCAAAAACGAAGGCTCCTTGGGTTTCACAATAAGATTAAAAGTTTTTTAGTTTTTCGTCAGCAGTTATTCTTATACTTCTCTAAGCCTTAACAACCTAGAACCGATTCCCAAGAATATTACGGTAAGGACGAATATCACTACTAAATACACCGGGTTAGGAAGCTCACCAAAGACTAGTGTCTCTCTGACTACATCGTTTAGCAACGATACTGGCTGATACTCGGCAAACGCCTTTAGAAATGATGGAAATAAAGAGGGAGAGAAGAAAGCGTTACTGATGAACATTAAAGGTAAAACTAGGAAATTTGCAACTATGTTAGATAAGAACACTTTCTCCTTAGGTGTTAAACCAAGAATCGCTGCACCTAAACCTGAAAACATAAGAGTTCCTAATACTAGACCTGCTAAAAACGAAAGTCCCAGATCTGGCAAAAAGCCCATTAACGCACCTACTACTAAGATAGCGATAGAAGAGAGAATCGTGATTACAACCTCATAGATCATCAAAGCCAAGACCCATTCATAATCCCTTATTGGCGATGAGGCTAACCTCTCTACAAGCTTATCTCTATAATATCCACTACCCACACCGGTTACTCCGAACAGACCATTAGATAGTGTTATTACTCCAACTACGCCTGAAATCTCATAAGCTACTGGAGTAGCCCTCGTAATAGTTTCTTGAGGTGTAAATGGTGTTTGCTCATGAAAGTAATATAAAGACAGATATGACTGTAATAGGGGAATGTAGTTACTTGTAAGTTGGCTATAATATATTACTTTAGAAGTAGAGTTGACAAAAATTGCGTTATACAACGTGACGTAACTTGGGTTCCCTCCAACATAAGCAATAAATAGTTTACTCTGGTTAAGGTATGAGGCTATTTCACTACTATTATTTCCTGCAACATAAACAGTTATATGAGGTTGAAAAGCTTGACCGAGTAAGGAGAAAATAAAGGCTAATACTAATGGAAATATTATCACAAATCCCAAGGTAATTCTACTTCTCAAGTTGTCTTTAATGATTGCAACAGCAGTAGGGATTACATTCCTCATTGATCATCAGCCTCTAGTTGTCTCATAAGCTCTAAGTAAGCTTCCTCTAAATTCTCCTTTTTGAACTCATCTACGAGTTCGCTTGGTGTTGACAACTTAACGATCTTACCCTTATAGATTACAGCTACACGGTCTGAGAGCTTTTCTGCCTCGTCTAGGTAATGTGTTGCCAAAAAAACTGTGATCCCCTTGTCCTTCAAAGACTTCACAATCTCCCAGATACTCCTCCTAGACTTGGGGTCTAGACCAACTGTAGGCTCGTCTAAATAAATCAACTTTGGATTACCGATTATTCCACAAGCTATCGCCACCCTTCTCTTAAGTCCTCCAGACAGCTCCCCAAACTTTTTATTCTGATGTTCTTTTAACCCCAACTCCTCAATCACGTCGTCCACGTTGTTAACTTTGTAAAGTTTTGCGAAATACTGGATATTCTCTCTTACAGTCAAGTCTGAGAAACCTTGGAACTCCTGAGGTACTACACTTACGATCTCTCTTATCTTCTTACAGTCCTTCGGAACTTCATAACCTGCTACAGTAACTTTTCCCTTAGTCGGTTTAAGGATGCAGGACAAGATTTTTATAGTTGTTGTCTTCCCTGCACCATTGGGTCCTAGAAAGGAGAAAACCTCGCCTTCTCTCACTCTTAGTGATATCCCTCTCAATGCCTCTATTCCGTTCTTATAAACCTTCCATAAGTCCTCAATGACTATGATATCCATAAATATCATTGCCGTTTTATTTACTATTATGCGTTTCGGAAAAATTCCAATTAACATATTTTTAAACAAAATCCCTCACGATGATTGCGTAGTTTGTCCGGGTATAGGTGAAGACGACGCTTACATTAATGCAGAAGGCAAATATTTAGTAATCCATTCTGACCCTATAACTGAGGCAGGAAAGAATGCCGGTTTTTTATCAGTAGTTATTGCATGTAACGATGTTAATATGAAGGGAGTACGTTGTAGGTGGGTAACCACGGTTCTATTGCTGAAAAGTGAGGACTCGCTTGACAACGCAATTGAGGGGATAAACGAAGCTTGTAAACTACTCGGGTGTAGTGTAGTAGGCGGTCATACGGAAGTAACTCAAGGTTTGAACAGAGATATTGTGGTAACTACTGCCTTCTCTTTCTCAGATAAGATAATGAAGCTATCCGACGCTAAAGAGGGGGATTACGTATTGGTTTTCGGAACGGCGGGAATAGAGGGGACTTGGATTCTCGCTAACGAATTCGAAGACGAGCTTTTGAAAAAGGGAGTTAGAGCGGAGGTCATAAAAAGATCTAAAGAATACAAGTACAAGATCCCAGTACAAGACATTGCATTAAAGGTCAAGGACTACGTTGTAGCGATGCATGATGCTACGGAAGGCGGTGTTTATCAAGCCTTGCTTGAGGTAGCCAAAGCCTCAAACCTAACTCTCGAGGTAAAGTCTGAAATTCCGGTGTCGGAAGAAACTGCAGAAATAGCAAGAGCGTTAAATGTTAACCCGTATCAACTTATTTCTTCAGGCTGCTTCATTGCGATTGCTAAGAGTCCCGATGTTAAAAAACTGGAGAATATGGGAGGTAAGGTAGTAGGTGTACTTAAAAAAGGAGAACCGAAGCTCATTATTAACGGTAAAAGTTATACTGAAGACTTCGAAGAGGAGTTGGTTAGAATTGAAAGCTATTATAATGGCGGGAGGTAAAGGAACTAGGTTCACCCCTTTGAAACCGCTAGTGGAGGTTTGTGGCTTACCTTCTTATTATCGCGTTTATCAAGTGGCTAGGATGTTTGCAGAAGAAGTCTTCTTAGCAATTACCAATTCTTCTCCTTTAATTTTCTCTGCATTACCCAAAATAATAACAGAGGGACGAGGTTATGAAATGGATGTATATGAAGCTGTTAAGAAGGTAGGTATCCCGACTTTAGTCTTTCCAGCTGATACTCCTATTATACCTATTGACGCTGTTGAGATCCTCATCAGTTCATGCGAAGCGGATATTTGCTCCTTGGAAAACCAAGGGGAATACGTAGGGATAAGCTTGTGGAGGGGGTTTAACATGAGTAATTATCAAGACGTAGAGTACTTCTCTTCAAAGATTTACAATATGAACACGTATGAGGATTACGTTAGAGTGAATTATTTATGCAGGTTAGGAGTATAATGTTTAATGAGTTACGAGAAACCGCCTAGAATTTTAATTATATATCATGTAAGAGGGATACTCGCTGTCATCTACTTCTTTTTCGCCTTTTTAATGCTGATAGTCACTATTGGTTATTTCGCATTCCTCTTTAAGAGTATTGGTTTAAACGACGTGTATAGCTTTCTCTTAGCTTTTAGTTTCTCATTTCTCAGTTTTGCCTTCAGCCCGGTTAATATAGTCTTAAAAGAGATAAATAGGGAGGCATTGATGCCCAGTGTTGACGTAATTTATGTTTTCGGCATTCCTTTGTACGTACCAAGACTTTCATACGAAATAAGAAAAACTTTAGTTGCGATAAACGTTGGAGGAGCAATCGTACCGGTAATAATATCCTCAATCTTATTGTTTTTCACTGCTGAACTTTCCTATTATATCCCTCTTCTGATCGTGGTTAATACAATAATAGTAGTTATAGTTTCTCATCACTTTTCGAAGGTAATGCCTGGTGTAGGAGTCGTAATGAATCCTTTGATTGCACCGGTCACTTCATCATTCGTGAGCTTGATCCTCTTCTTTAACACGCCACTTTTCGTTCCTATTTCCGCCTACATAAGTAGTGTTTTAGGAACACTCATCGGAGCAGACTTACTTAACATGCGTAAGATCATTAAGGCAAGTCCGCAGATAGTGAGCATTGGAGGTATGGGGACGTTTGATGGCATTTTTTTGTCAGGTGTATTTTCGATAATGATTGGGGAATTCCTTCTGGCTCTAGTCAGGTGACAATTTTTTCTTTCATGACTTTAATTTTATAAGGTGTTATCACGTAAATATACCTCGATTAGGGATGAGTCTTTGACAAGTACTTAATAAGTAGACAAGAATTGAAGGTTCTAATTAGAGAATTAAAGAAATGGAGTGCGCCAGCAACAGTTCTACTCTCCTTATACATACCTCCGGGCAGACCTATACCAGATGTTCTTAACCTATTGAGACAAGAAGCGTCTATAGCACAGAACATTAAGTTAAAGCGAACGAGAGATGCTGTAACTTCAGCTATACAATCCGCTATTGATAGGTTAACCCAAATCAATAAAGTCCCAGATAACGGTTTAGTATTATTCTGCGGTGAAAACTTCGACACAAATGAGTTTAAATGCTTCATGTTCTCGCCACCAGAAAAAGTACCCATATTCTTCTACCGCACTGATAAGTCTTTCCATACGGAATTCTTGGAGGACATGATAGAGGAGTCAGACGTATATGGGTTAATAATAGTTGAGAGAGACTATGCGACGATAGGTATACTGAAAGGTACCAGAATTCAAGTCTTAGAGGAGTTTGAGGGTTTCGTCCCAGGCAAACACATGATGGGTGGTCAGTCACAGCGAAGAATTGACAGAATCATTGAGGAAATGTACGCTAACTTCCTTAAAGAGGTAGGAGAAAAAGTAAATGCGTTCTTCATACCGTTCGTCGAAAACAAAAAGATGAAAGGGATACTAATAGGGGGTCCCGGGTACGCTAAGAAGGACTTTTACGAAGGAGACTATATGGATTACAGGCTGAAGAAGCTAGTATTACAACCATTGTTTGACGTACCAGATCAAGGTGATGCAGGGCTTAAGGAGTTAGTAATGAAAGCACAGGATTTGCTGAAGAACCAGAAGTACATTCAAGTGGAGAACTTACTTGAAGAGATAAAATACCACCTTGCCAAGGATGATGGGCTTGTAATTTACGGAATTAGTGATATAAGAAAAGCGTTACAGATGGGTGCGATAGACTCTCTAGTTGTGTATGATGAGCCTGGCTCGGAGCTGGAAAAACTTGCACAAGAGGCGGAGAACTACGGTGCAAAAGTGTACGTGATAGGAGATGAACTTCCTGACGGGGAATGGGTAAAGAAGACTTTCGGAGGAGCCATAGGTAAGTTAAGGTATAAGATATACTAGGATAATAATTAATTTACTTTCTAGCAAATTACATTTTATCATATGCTAAGGTAAAAGATCTCTTCTTTTCATTTCTTGAAGTATTTTCTGTAATGAAATAGGTGGTTTTACACCATAACTTTCTACAAACTTCTTCTCTAGCTCCTCAGTTTTAACCCCCTCATTCATTAATTTTCTTACAAGGTTTATTTCATCCTCCCAGTAGTTCCAAGGATACATAAACCACGTCCAATCCTCTACTATTGAAGCTACATAATCTGGTTTGACCTTAGCTACTGGCTTAATATATTGCATTGTAGCTGTCTTAATCACTGCTGGAGAGAAATTCTCAGATACGTATTTCTTCGCTAACTCAACACTGTCACCGGTATCAGTTATATCGTCCACAATCAAAGTCTTCTTACCACTTAAGTCCAGCTTATACGGGTACTTAACCTTAGCCTGAGGAGTGTGTGAAGCGGTTTCCACCCAATGTTCTACCTTTATAGACAACACATCTATAACTCCTAATACATCGGCAATTATTCTTGCTGGTACTAAACCTCCTCTCGCTATTGCTATTATTACGTCAGGTTGGTATTTATCCTCTTTAATAATTTCCGCGAGTCTTGTTGACAACTCTACAACTTCGTCCCATGTTACTACCTTAACGGGTATCTTAGGCAATTTAACACTCCCATGACATCTATATCTAAACCTTTATCAAGTTTATGGTTTATACTTTTTATATTTGAACGTAAAAAACTCTTTGATGATTGAACTGAAAGATAAGGCAACAATTGGGATAATAGGGGGTTCTGGAGTATACGATCCGAAAATACTCACAAACGTGAAGGAGATAAAGATCTATACACCTTACGGTCAACCCAGCGACAACATAATTCTCGGTGAGTTAGAGGGGAAGAAAGTAGCCTTTTTACCCAGACACGGAAGAGGACATAAAATCCCTCCTCATAAGATAAATTACAGAGCTAACATATGGGCGTTAAAAGAGTTGGGGGTTAAGTGGGTAATTTCTGTCTCAGCTGTTGGGAGCTTAAGGCTCGATTATAAGCCTGGCGACTTCGTAATCCCTGACCAGTTCATTGACATGACAAAAGGTAGAGAATATACATTCTTTGATGGTCCCGTAGTTGCTCACGTATCGATGGCAGACCCATTTTGTAACCACCTCAGAAGGATAATAATAGAGTCAGCGAGGGATTTAGGGATAACTACTCACCCTTCCGGCACCTACATATGTATAGAGGGTCCTAGGTTCTCGACAAGAGCCGAAAGTAAGGTTTGGAAGGAAGTCTTTAAGGCTGATATAATAGGGATGACTTTGGTTCCCGAAGTTAACTTAGCCTGCGAGGCACAGATGTGTTACACAACCATAGCAATGGTTACGGACTATGACGTTTTCGCGGATATACCAGTTACGGCTGAGGAGGTTACTAAAGTCATGTCTGAGAACACTGAAAAGGCCAGAAAGCTCCTATATGAAGTTATCAAGAGGTTACCAGAGAAACCTAATGACGGAGAGTGTAGTTGTTGCAATTCCCTAAAGACCGCTTTAGTCTGAACCTCTTCTCGATTCCTTTTTTATCCTCAATTGGCTCGGATTTCACTATAGTGTACAACAGAAAGAGTGAATTGGAAGCGTTCACTCTCTACAGATCCCTTTCACAACTGTCGGAAAAAGTTGTGAGGCTCGTTAATTTATACGACTTCTTATTCTCTGAGAAGCCTTACGCTGATGTTAATAACGTAATTGCGTTTCTACACGACAAAAACGACGTCATCCCTTTTTTGGACTCCATGTGGTCTCTGGGGGGAAAAGGATATCTGATAACATGTAACGTAGACATGAAGAAGGAGAAAGGTAAGGGTGATGTGGAAATCTTGAGTAAAGAAGGAGAGTTATGTGAAATAGAGACGTCTTTATCTCTCCTCAAGGAAATCTCATCCATAAACAAAAACAAGAGGAGTGAGGAAATCTTAAAGGAGCTTAACTCCCTTAACACATTAGAGGAATGGTTGAAAGAAAAAGTTAAGGAAGTAGAATTCAACGGTTTAATTGTTCTCTCCCCGCTTCTTTTACCCGCACGCAATTTAATGCAGAAATACCTTAATACTGAAATAAAGAGCCACGAGGATTTTCTTGGTTCTAGCAATACATATACATTTATAACTACTGGAGCCGATGTTTTAACGGTCAGGCGTATGGAATTCGAACTTAGGGCTAAAGGAAAGAACGTGAGGGAGATTATCTTCGACGTTGATCCTTTACTTGCACCAATTTATTTATCAATTTTAACATATTTATTTAAGCAACCTGCGAGAGTGTTATGAAGTGGATTTTCTAACTTATTGGCGACGTACTAAAGAGATCGTTGATAAGCTGATTGAAGATTACTTATCAGATATAAAAGACTGGGAGTTATTGGAAGTAAGTAAATACATTCTGAAGGACGGTAAGAGGTTCAGGGCAACGCTTACCATGTTCTTCACTGAAGCTTTAGGAGGGGAACAGTCGAATTCATATAAAGCTGCTTTAGCCACTGAAATCCTTCACTCATCTTCCCTAGCCTTAGATGACATTGTTGATTACGACCTTACAAGGAGAGGAGTAGAGGCGGCTTGGGCAGTTTACACAAACAGAAGGGTGATATTCATTACCAACTTTCTTATTCCTTCCGCACTGAACATTATCTCGAGTTACGGGGAAAGGGCATTAAAGTTAAGTATTGACCTTTGGAGGGATACTGCTATAGGTGCATTAAAGGACATTTTTGGTACTCCTATAGATTATATGAAGACTATAGAATATAAGACCGCGAGCCTCTTTAAACTGTCTACAATGCTAGCTGCTTTTGCAGCGAAAAGAGAAGACGTGGTGGATATTACGATAGAATTGGGAAAAGAATTAGGAATAGCTTACCAGCTCATAGACGATTACATAGACATATATAAATACGAAAAAGGAGAGTTAAAGGCATTAGTAGGGAGTGCAAAACAGCTTTATGACTTGAAAGGTGCAGATTACAAGGAATATGTTAAGGCCGAATATAATAGTGCTGTATCTAACTATTTATCATTGGTGAGAAAAATAGACGTAAGACAAGAGTTTAGGGAAGCTTTAATATCTATTCCCGACTTCCTTACAGCAGGTTTACTTAACGAGGTGGGTATTAATAAACTATAAAAACGACTCGTATGAGGAAAAGATCGGTGATAACTTATTAAAATTGCAGTGATCCACGAGTCTCAAAAGGTTACTGAGGCTTCTAAGCAATTACTTCTAGAAATAAAGAATAGTGGTCATACTGCAATATATTTAAGGATTTCACAGATAAATCCGGTCATTACAACTAATGGTGTTGAATTTACATATGGAGGAAAGACATTAATGATAGACGGAGGGGTCGTAAGGAACTTAGGTTTCATATCCTCCACTGAACAACTTATCAAAAGATTCGACACACTGAAAGCTATGGAAATCAACGGTGTAACGTTAATTAATAAGCCTGAATCCATGTTCAACGCTAGAGATAAGTTTAGCAGCTTAGTAAAGCTAAAAAGTGCAGGGATCCCTATACCTGAGACCGCATTAGTGGAAAGTCCCTTTGAAGCTATGAGACTTGCAGAGCGATGGAAAGAGGTGGTAATAAAACCCTTGGTGGGAAGCCTTGGTCTCGGAGCAGTAAGAGTTACAGACCCAGATATAGCGTTCAGGATAGCTAAATCGATTTTGTCCGTAAATCAACCCGTGTACATACAGAAATACGTGAGAAAGCCGGAAAGAGACATAAGAGTCTTCGTGGTTGGAGATAGAGTAATAGGCAGTATATATAGGATAAACAAAACCTCTTGGAAGACCAATGTTGCTCAAGGAGCTTTAACACAAGTTATCTTACCAGACAAATACCTTGAGGAGATAGCACTGAAGTCTACAGCCATCATGGGACTGGATTACGCTGGTCTCGACATAGTCGAGGATTTAGACGGTGGTTATAAAGTGCTTGAGGTAAACGCGGCTCCGCTCTGGAAGGGATTTTATCAAGCGACTAACGTAAACCCTGCAAAATATATTATCCAGCACCTAATTCAGAAACTTAAGAAATGAGGACTAAAAAACCGGCTGAAAATGTGATGACGAGCTCTCGCACCGATCAGTCTAAAATTATACTTTTCAATTCCTTAATAGTCCTCAAGACGAACATTGTATATGTTGAAGTTACTCCGTCCATATTTCCTATCATATCGAGAACCTTAGCTAACTCCTCCCTCGTTTTAACTCTCACCTTTAATAAGGCGTAATATTCACCGGTAACGTCGTAAACTTCCAAAATCTCTTTGAACTCGGAGATCTTCTTCAAGATTCCCTCATATTTTTTGGGATCAGCTTTAATCATAACGAAAGCTACCACGTTATAACCTATCACTTCAGGGTCTATATCTACGTAAAACCCCTTTATGACCCCGTTCTCTCTCAGTCTCTTCATCCTCATGTGTATTGTAGATTCACTTAAATTCAACATTTTAGCTATCTTAGAAAACGGAGTCCTCGCATCTTCCTGAAGTATCTTTATTATCTTTTTATCTATATCGTCGAGAATATAGGTCATAATAGTGACCTCCCAAACAACTTAATTAAATCGGACATGCCAAAGTCTCCTATAGCTATTTTGTATACAATGTCGGGGTCGCTTTTAGTTAATAGCTTAGAAAGTAAACTAATACTCATGATTTTCTTCTTCACACCATCTATTATTTTAGCCTGGGCTTGAATCGTGAAGTATAGCTTTGAGGATTTGAACTCCTTAACGAAATCTTTATCCTCTAAAAGCGAATCAGCGTAGATTTTGGAGCTCAGTATTGAAGGTCTTATGCCCTCTCCAGTGAGAGGGTATACAGTACCTAAAGCTTCTCCGACGTACTTCTTCTCCTTAAGCCTCTGCTCTTCAATACCATAATCTGAGACCCTTGCCCCGTGAAAAGTGAACACTTTACCCTTTACTAATTTAGATAATCTCTCCTTTAGAAAATTAATATCAGCATAGCCCCCTATCCCTATCTTACTACCTTTATCATCGGGGAATATCCATGCATATCCTAACAAATCGCTATAGAAGTAAAACTCAACTATCTCTGGGTCTATCTTGTAGTCCGTAATATATTGAATTGCCGGTATTGTATGATCCTTAGGTAGTTCATAATGACCATTAGAAATTACTACCATATCCGCGTTAATCTTCTCACCGTTGACCAAATAGTACTCCTCTTTACCCCCTTCTCTCTTCCTAATGACTTTCGAATTAAACTTAACGTTGAGCCTTTCTGCAAGATGATTCAGAAACAAGGGTTTATTTATAATATAACCGAGAGTTTGTTTTCCCCTTACGTCGTGTATGAGCTTATCGTTCAAATAAATCCTGAAGCCTTTAATCTCGCTAATTATACTATCTTTCGTGATCGGGAGTAAGGACTCAACCCCGCTCATAAGACCCCAAGCACAAGGCTTTTTTCCGACATCGTCTAACGCTTCATAAACAGTAGCGTTATATTTCGTACCTTTCAAAAACCAAGCTAAAGATAATCCGGCAGGCCCTGCACCTACTATTGCTACTTCCATTTCACCCACTTCTCCTAAAGTATAAAAATACTAGAATAGCTACCACTAAAGTTCCTGAATATAAAATTATTAGTGAGTAAAATGAACTCAAAAATCTTCCGATCACCGAACCTATTATCAGTACCAGAAGAAAAGGTACGTAACCGTTGCTGAAGTAAAGTAACTCCTTACTAATCATAGATGGTAATATGTCTTTCAGCAAAAGGAGGAATTGGACTATGAATGGTATTATGAATATTAGACCAGTCTCCGCAAAAAGTTTCGGTTTTGAATAGGCTGAGAAGAATATCCCTAACGTTACACCTACGGCGAATACACCGGAGAAGTACGTCCCTACTACCTTTCCCTTAAGTGTTTTCCAAGTACGGTTAGAGTACATAATATAAAGAACTATAATGAGACCTATTGCTGAAGCTACCAAGAACGCTGGATAATTTAACACATATGCTGGTACTATAGGAAGTATAAGCAATATTACCGAAAGTAATACCGTAGTCCTCGTCTCCAATTTGGTTCAAAAAGAATAATGAATACGAGTTATAAAATTCTAATGCTAACCCTTTCTGAGAAAATAAAAAATAGTTAAAATACATAATAGTAATAACGGGTTTAGGATTGAAGATCCTAGTAATGGGTAACATAAGGTTTCCAGAACCGCACGTTGAAAGTACATTATCTTCGATAATCAAAAAAGAAGAACCAGAGACTATTGTACTTGACGGGGATACTACTCAGTGTTATTGGGACTACGAGTGTCCAAGAGTTATTGACGTCTTGTATGTTATAAGGAGTATAGCCCCTTGGGCTCAGATAGTCTATATTCAAGGAGATATGGATCCTCATGCACTTAAATGTATAATGGCAGAACCTAGATATAGGGAGGAAATCATAGGTACTACAATGTACATAGCGGAGGTCTCCTCGGTTAAATACTACATACTACATGGTCACCAAGGTGACGTAGATCAGCTCAGGAGGAACGTAGGAGCAGGTCCTTGGGATTGGATAATAATTGCACAACAGAAAAGGCTTGAGATAGATAAGCTGGCAAGAGTTATATACGTAGGTGGTATCACTAGGGAGTACCCGCCGGAAGCTAGAGGATACTTAGTCATTACTGATTCTTCTCACTTCTTACGCCAAATTAAGAGCTGACCCCGAACCTCGTTCTTTTTATCATTTCGTAAATCTTAACGTCGTAATAGCCTTCCTCTACGTCATACTCATCCCCCTCACTCCAAACGTTATAGGAGTTTATCCAGACAGCATCTTTTTCCCCCTTTGTGAATATTATTTCAGCCCCTAACTTCCTTAGTTTCTTAGTAATCTCCTCAATTTTCTCGTCGAATTTTCGGTATATTACTTGAGCTATCACAGTATAATATTATAGCGTTTACAATAAATGAGATATTAGAAAATACTCGGTATTTCCTCAAACCAGCGAAAAACACTAATACTTTACAACAAGAGCAAAAATAGATGAAAGCATTATTAGTCCTTGTAGCAATGAAAGATGAGAACTTAGAGAAAACCTTCAGGAAGGTCTTTGCAGACGTAAGATCAAGTGGGAGTAAAAAAGCGTTTATTAACGTAATATCAGAACAGCCTTTCCATAAGGTCGTAGATTACATAAGGGAGCCAATGTTAGACAATATAGACATAGGATACGAACTTTTCTTATGGAAAAGGGACGACATTGCTAAAGTCGTGGAGGAAAATAGTAAAAAAGAGTTTGATGGAGTCCTCCTTTACTGCGATAGCGAAAACAGAGTTTTAATAGAGAAATTATTTTCTCAATTGCCTAATAACATTCGTGCAAACTTACTTAAGGATAACTGCAGAAATCCTAGTGTATAGGATAAGTAGAAAATAGTTTTAAAGCCTACTAATTGAGTAAGAGAAATAGCGTGAATAATTTGAAGGAATTAAAGTATGATGTGTTAATCATTGGAGGCGGTTTTGCAGGTGCAAGTACTGCTTACCACCTAGCAGGACACGGGCTGAAAGTCCTTCTAATAGACAGTAAACCTTGGAATAGAATAGGAGATAAACCCTGCGGGGATGCTGTAAGTAAAGCCCACTTCGATAGGCTCGGTATGCCTTATCCGAGAGGGGATGAGTTGGAGAACAAAATAAGCGGTATAAAATTGTACAGCCCCGATATGGAGACCGTTTGGA
Organism: Stygiolobus azoricus; assembly: GCF_009729035.1. Taxonomy (NCBI): domain Archaea; kingdom Thermoproteati; phylum Thermoproteota; class Thermoprotei; order Sulfolobales; family Sulfolobaceae; genus Stygiolobus; species Stygiolobus azoricus. The sequence continues at coordinate 1,887,405 of NZ_CP045483.1, read as the reverse complement.
CTGTTAAAGGGGAAGGATTCGAGCTTAACGCACCGGCTTATAACCAAAGGATACTCAGAGAAGCAGAAGCTAAAGGAGTAGAGATCTGGGATCAAACGACAGCAGTGAAACCCATTATTGACCATGATACTGTCGTAGGTGCTGTATTGAACAATAGAAGAACTAATGAAGAAGTTACGGTGTACACTAAAGTGGTAGTTGAGGCTACTGGTTACTCCAGAAGTTTCAGAAGTAAATTACCTCCAGTTCTTCCAGTAGCTGAGGACTTAGACGAAAGGGATACAGATATTGCGTACAGAGAGGTCTTATTAACTAAAGATGATATAGAAGATAATGAGTATTTGAGGATATACGTGACTCAAAAAGCCTCCCCAGGAGGTTATTGGTGGTACTTCCCTAAGGGTAAGAATAAGGTGAATGTGGGACTCGGAATTCAAGGAGGTATGGGATACGGAAGTATCCACGAGTATTATAAGAAGTACTTGGACACTTACGCACCTGATGTGGACAAAAATAAGTTGTTAGTAAAAGGAGGGGCACTCGTTCCGACGAGAAGACCCCTCTATTCAATGGTCTGGAATGGAATTATAGTAGTCGGCGATTCAGCTTATACAGTCAACCCAGTTCACGGCGGTGGTAAGGGATCAGCAATGATCTCAGGGTACTGTGCAGCAAGGACTATCTTATCAGCATATGAGACTGGTGACTTTACTACAAACGGTCTATGGAACATGAACTTATGCTACATAAACGAATACGGAGCTAAACAAGCCAGCTTAGATATATTCAGAAGGTTCCTACAAAAACTCACCGATGAGGACATAGATTACGGGATGAAGAGGAAAGTCATAAAGGAGGAAGACCTACTTGAGGCAAGCGAGAAAGGGGACTTGCACTTGTCAGCTGCGGATAAAGCTATGAGAGTTATATCAGCTTTAGGTAGACCTTCTCTACTGTTCAAGTTAAAGACTGTTGCTGACTACATGAAGAGGATAAAACAACTATACCTCAACTACCCTCAATCTCCTAAAATGTTAAACCAGTGGAAAGAAAGCGTAGATAGTACAATACTAGAGTTTAATAACGCCATTAGTAATTAGTATAAGCAACAAAGACAACATCAACGGGGAAACTAGCGGTATCCAAAAAGTCCTTATTGTGTAGTTTCCCACCTCTTCCAAAGCAGTTACAAAGTTCGAAAGCATTTTTCCTAAAACTTTTACACCTTTTACATCTATCTCCTTAACGCTAACATTTACCTCCTTCAAGTCCGAGATTGCCTCTCTCGTAAGGTTTTCGGCCAGATCTAATAGTTCTTTGCAATATTGTGCTGGTAAATAAAGTTCTCTTATAGAAGACGCCGTACACGTGTGATCATCAGGTGTAACTAAAAGAGGGAAATCCACAAGTTTACCTATTCTTTCTCTAACCGCTTTAGTGAGAGAAGGATCGGAGTTATTGGCGTATAGGTAAATTATCCCTACTTTCTTTTCCCCATCTGAAATTACTATCACCCTCACCACATTCTTACATAATCCTTCACAACTTTTCACCGTACCTTCCTTTATAGCTACAAGTAGTGGTTTTAACGTAGCCGATCTCCTGATCTTTTTCACGTTCTCCACGTTTTCTATTATACATTTATCCGAGTGACGTGGTAATTCCTCGCTTAAATACTCGTTATGACAGTCAACAATATAGTCTGCACCCTTCGTCACATAATCCCACAGTTTCAAGGGCAGGTCATCTATCCCCTTGTCAGGTCTCTCAACGAATGTGAGGGATGAGTTTGAAAACAATAGTGTAACACCCCTGAAATTACAACGAGAGCTCCAAGGGTATATCCCATAAAAGGTTTGATCCTTCCAGTTTGCCTCGTTAATCTCTTCGGAAAAGACTAACTTAGCTACCTCTTTGGTTTGCTTATTACTTGTAATATCTATCTCATGACTACCAGGACCGTGAAAAACTATGTTGTTTGGATTCAACTCTTCCAAGTGGTAAAGGAACTTAGAGCTACCTATTTCGCCGCTTAGCCCGAAATGTATTTTCGGTAGGACAAAGAAGTGATCTGTAAACCTAAACATACCGATCCTTAAGTTAGTTTTAATCCCTAGCCCGTCAAGGAATTTCTCTAATGCCTCGTAGTCCTTTTTAACTATCCCTTCTATGAAAGGTCTTACAATCTGTAACGACTTGAGACCCGTAAGCTTTTCTCCCTTTCTGTTCAATAAATAAATGTAAATGTAGAAAATACCCGTGATAGTAATGGAATAAATTAATATGTCTAACCTAAAGCCAAAAGCTATAGATGGTATAAAAGTGGACAAAAACATTATTAAAGTAGCTTTTGCTTCCGACTTACTGGCTAAGCTTCCGTACCCTACTAGAGGGGAAATAATGCCGAATGACAAGAGGAAGTCTCTCGAAAAAAAGGGAAAAATGAGGTAAATAAACGCAGTTAAGTCCAAGAAAAACAACGTGACTTTCAGTTCCCTCAGAAGAATTAACAGGACTGAGAAGTATAAGATTAATGAGATGAAATATTCTATTCCTAGCGTTAAGCTTCGTAAGTAAACTAGAGCGCTCTCGAGAACCGATATGCCGGAAATCACCTTAATATTTGGTAAACTTTTAATCTTCGAGTAATATTTTCTCGTAATAGCTTCAGAATTCACATTTTTAACAGTGATATGGGGGTTAAAATGTTGTTGTCTAAGGACGACTTAGGAGTAGATAAATTGCTAAGGAAAAGTAGCGACGAATGTGAAATTTACATAGCCGAGAAGGGAGGAAAAGTGTTTCTAATAGGGGTTTATAGCGGGCGATACAGCAAATACTACTTTAAAATCACCCCAGCTTTTACCGGAAGATGGAATTGTGAGGAATTATTATACTACCCCTTCGGGTATTTCGGCTTTAGCGATAATGAAAGTGAATTAAAAATTAAGGTCAGCGAAAAAGTTAAAGAGCTTGAGACAAATGTCCTTAAATGACTACGAGTTAATAATTAGTGACGTTGACGGAGTGTTAATGAGAGAAGGAGAGCCAATATGGCCTAACATATACGTGATAAGAAGTTTGATCGATTCCGGCCATAAAGTATTACTCCTGACGAATAATTCAGGTTTTAGTAGAGTTCTCCTTTCTAGGCAACTCAATTCCTTAGGTCTAAAAATTTCTCCAGACCATATTATAACTAGTGGTACCGCTGCTGCGATCTACATGAAAGAAAAAACTGATATAAAGACCGTATTTGTAGTAGGAGAGGAAGGGCTTGTAGAGGAACTTAAAAACCACGGCTTTAGGCTCCTTAACACGAGAGACTTAGAAGAGGAGACACCTGACGCTGTAGTTATAGGCTTAGATAGGCTTTGCACATACGAAAAACTCTCTGCCGCGATGAGGGCAGTATATAACGGAGCTAAATTCATTGTGACTAACATGGATAGACTATGGCCTTCTAGGGATGGTCTTAAACTGGGTGCTGGAGCGTTGGCCAATGCCATCTCCTATGCGTTGAAAAGAACACCAGACTTTATCGCAGGTAAACCTAACCCTTGGATGATCGAGGTAGCTTTCATGATAACAAAATTAGACAGAGGGTTTAACAAGGCCGTCATGATAGGAGATCAACTCGAGACTGACATAAAAATGGGGATAAATGCTGGTATAGATACTGTTCTAGTTTTGACAGGTATTTCTACCACTAAGGACGTGGAGAATAGTGATGTTAAACCTAAATTTGTTGTGCGTACCTTGCAAGAATTAATATGAACAAGGTTTTTAAATGAATTTACGTCAATCATCTTATGGAGAAAGTTAATTATGACGTAGTGGTTATCGGGGCTGGTTTAGCTGGATTAATGGCTTCTCATGAAATAGCTTCTGCTGGATATAGTGTTGCTGTAATTTCAAAAGTTTTCCCCACACGATCCCACTCTTCAGCTGCTGAAGGAGGAATAGCAGCTTACATAGATGGAAATTCTGACCCTAATGACAACCCCGATTACATGGCTTACGACACGATTAAAGGAGGAGACTATCTGGTAGATCAAGATGCGGCAGAACTTTTAGCTTACAAATCAGGTGAGATCGTCAGGATCCTAGAAAGTTGGGGTACATTATTCAATAGGCAACCCGATGGTAGAATTGCTGTAAGGTATTTCGGAGGGCAGACGTATCCTAGAACTAGGTTTGTTGGTGATAAAACTGGAATGGCACTCCTTCATACTGTTTACGAGAGGACATCAGGTCTTGAAAAAGTAGACTTTTATTTCGAGTGGTTTGCGTGGGAGTTAGTTAGGGACGAAAGCAGGGTCAGGGGAGTAGTTGCCTTCGACATGAGGAACATGATTCCGGTATTCTTCAAAGCTAAGGCTATAGTAATTGCTTCAGGAGGCATGGGTATGCTGTATAAACACACCACTAATAGTTATATCAATACTGGCGACGGATATGCAATGGCTCTGAGAGCAGGTGTAGCGTTAAAAGACCCTGAATTCGTCCAGTTTCACCCCACAGCTCTCTACCCATCAGACATTCTCATAAGCGAAGCAGCTAGAGGCGAGGGAGGAATTCTCAGAAACAACAAAGGAGAGAGGTTCATGGCTAGATACGCCCCTAAGAAACTCGATCTAGCCCCTAGGGATATAGCCTCTAGGGCTATCCTTACCGAAGTTAAGGAAGGGAGGGGCTTCCCTGGTGGATATGTAGGCCTTGACTTAACTCACTTAGGTGAGGAGTACATTAAGGAAAGACTTGCCTTGGCATATGAAGCTGCAAAAGCCTTCGCTGGAATTGACGCTACCAAAGAGATGATTCCGGTAAGACCAGCTCAGCACTACTATATGGGAGGCATAGACGTAAACATTGAAGGTAGAAACCCCGACATAATAGGTCTATTTGCTGCTGGAGAAGCCGCTTGTGTTTCTGTCCATGGTGCTAATAGACTAGGTTCCAACTCCCTGCTGGAAACTTTGGTTTTCGGTAGGGAAACTGGAAGAGCGGTAGTCGAATTCCTTAAGTCCTATACTGAGCCATCATCAGATATAGATAAAGAGTCGGAAAAAGCGGAACAGTTAGCTTACGACGTTGTCAAGAGAGAGAGTGGAGTCCATTTTGGAGAAGTAGTCAATAAATTAAGGGAGGTCATGTGGGAGGATGTAGGTGTGTTCAGAAATGAGGATGGGATGAAAAATGCAATATCTGAAATACTAAAGCTAAGAGAAATGGCAAAGGACACTTACGTATTGGATAAGTCGAAAGTTTACAACACTGAGTTCTATAACGCGTTAGAGATGAAGAACATGCTGGACTTAGCGTTAGTTATAGCCTCAACAGCACTTAACAGAAAGGAGTCTAGAGGTGCTCATTATAGATTAGACTATCCGAAGAGGGACGATGAGAACTGGCTAAAACACACAATTGCATATCTGAGGGGTAACACAGTAGAGATAACCTATAAGCCCGTTAAAATTACCAAGTGGAAACCTGAGGAAAGAGTATACTAAACAAAAGGTGATGGTCATGTCCTTACAGAACGAAGAAGTGGAAGTAATCATAAAAGTAAAGAGGTTTTCCCCAGAAAAAGGTAACTGGTGGCAGGAGTATAAGTTGAGAGTAGATAGGTTTACACAGTTTACTGAAGCCTTGAGAAGGATAAAAACTGAACAAGACCCGACCCTAGCTTACAGAGCGTCATGCCACATGACTGTATGCGGTAGCTGCGGGATGAAAATAAACGGGGAGCCGAGGCTAGCGTGTAAGACCCTAGTCTTAGATATGGTAAAGAAGTATGAAAGTAACGTAATCACTATAGAGCCAATGGACTACTTCAAACCGATCAAGGATCTAATAGTAGATTTAGATGACTTTTACCAGAGAATGTATAAAGTAAAGCCGAGACTTTATCCAAGCGAACAAGTTTTAAAAGGAGAAGCTGAGCACAGGTTGAAGCCCGAAGACCAGAGGATGTTGTGGAAGTTTGCACAGTGCATATGGTGTGGGCTATGCGTATCTTCTTGCCCGAGTGTTAGAAACGACCCAGAATTCTTGGGCCCTGCAGCTCATGCAAAGGGGTTCAGATTTTTAGCAGATCCGAGGGATACAATTACTGAAGAAAGAGAGAAAATATTACTAGACAGTGCATGGAGATGCACTTATTGTTATATGTGTTATAACGTGTGTCCGAGAGATGTCGAGCCTGTTACTGCAATAAAGAAGACTAGGGCTTATACGAAGATAGCTAAGGTGAAAACTCCGGTTATAGAGACCGGAGAAAAGCACACAGAAGCAGTGTTTAATTCAATCTTCGAAAGTGGAAAAATTGAGGAAGCAAAAGTTTACCTAAGTACTTACGGCCTCATCGGATCCTTAAGGGATATGATATTCTTGCTAAAAAGCGGTAAACTGAATTATGCTCTCATTAAAGAGAAACCCGTAGAGAATATAACTGAAGTGAGAAAGATATTAAGAGGTGAGTAAAATGTCCTATGCCTACTATCCCGGTTGTGCATCTCACGGACTTTCGAAAGATGTAGATATAGCCACCAGAAAGGTCTTTGAGACTCTCGGTCTCAAGTTAGAGGAAGTCAAAGACTGGAACTGCTGCGGGGGAGGGTTCTTAGACGAATATGACGAAATAGGTCATATTGCATTAAACCTCAGGAACTTATCTATAGTCGAGAAGATGGGATATACTAAAATGGTCACACCGTGTAGTGTATGCTTACACAGCCACAGATTAGCTACGTTCAAGTATAAAGAGAATAAGGACCTGAGAAAAGAAGCAGAAAAGAGAATGAAGGGAACATCAATTAGTTATCAGGGTAAAGCGACAGCAGAACACATAGTGTGGGTATTAGTGAGAGATGTAGGAGTTGAGAAGATCAAGGAAAGGGTAAAGAGACCTTTAACTGGATTAAGGGTAGCATCTTACTACGGTTGCCAAATGTTAAGACCAGAGGAGATTATGGGTTTTGAATCAGCATATAAACCTCATAGTATGGAAGACCTGATAGCTGCTACTGGTGCTACTCCAGTTCCTTTCCCTATGAACAAGGCTTGTTGTGGATTCCCCTTAATGGGTAGCAACCCTAAAGTCGGGATTAAGCTCGCTTTTAATGTACTCAAAAGTGCCAAGGATCAACAAGCGGACATAATGGTTCACCCTTGTAGTCTCTGCCACTTACAATTAGACTCGCTACAAACTAGAATAATGAGTGAATTTAACGTAAATTGGACAATGCCTGCGATTTATATCACACAATTACTGGGACTAGCCTTCGGATTTTCACCCGAAGAATTAGGGATAGGTAAATATGCTACCGAGGTACTAAAGAGTAAGGGTGTTATATGATGGACGAGGAAGTTATTGCTGATATTTTCACTAAACTAGGAGGAAAGATTACGAAAGGCTGGTATGCTGTGAGTGAAAGACCTGGTAAACCACCGTTTGCCAAGGAATTTGAGTACTCTTTCGGTAATTTCTGGGGGAAAGTTCACTTGAGAAACGAAGGAGACTTATACGTTTATATTATTTCTAAGGACGTATTTAATTGGAAGGACAGAGTTAAGGATCTAAAGTTAAAAGGAGAAATTGTAGACGCTGCAGGCGGTATGATGTGGATAAAAGAAGAAAATGAAAAAAACTTAGAAGAAGACTTGAAATATTTGCAGTCATATCTTTCTTCAGTAAAAGCTTCCTCATCACATTAGTCAGAGTTCGGGTCTCTCAACATTTTTATACTTTTTCTAAGATCATAATATAGGCGACGCCATGCTCAGTTGACGCCGCATTAGCGGTGAATGATACTGAGACCTCCGTCTTCACGTTTCTACAACTCTTAGTAAGTCCTCATGATCTAACTTATACACGACCAAATACTGATCTGCTACTCTTCTCAAATCCGCGTTGTCTCCTCTGATCATTACACTTATCAGTGTGGAATTAGCCTCCTTTAATGACCTCCTAACAGTCGTCTCCGCTATCTTATCTTCTCCGTCAGTTAGTAATATTATCTCACTAACACCTTTAACATGACCTTCTTTAATGTCCTCACATGCGGAAATTATAGACCGGCTTATGTCAGTCCCTCCGCCTCCTCTTATTTTACCTATATATTCTATCATCTTTATTACATCCTTACTTTTAGCGTTCCTTATGACCTTTATTAAGGGATAAGGTATATTGTCGAAGAACCTTATGTAAAAGTCTCTGTTCTCTCTCCTTGCCCTACTGTACAGTGCTAATGCTACTGCTTTAGCCCAAATTATCTTTTCCCCATCCATACTGCCTGATTTATCAAGCAGCAAGTAAATTGGCCCTAAAACTTCCTTTATCCTCTTCTGATACAGTAGTAACTGGGATTCCGCCAATTTTATGTAAAATAACTCTTCAGGGTAAGCCAGCTCGGAGGGAACGAGCCTCTCTAGATCTGAACCCTCCTCGTAACCGTAAAGCTCGCCTCTTGAAAATCTAGTAGTCTTTTTCTTAGTGTAACTGCCAAGCCTCGGCATACCACTTAAGAATTCTAGAATCTTCTTAATCTCGGTGTTCCTAGCAAGCCTGAGAACTTCATGTATTTCCCCTTCAAAGTTAAGAATTGAACCGGTACCAGCTCCATTTCCTCCTACAATTCTCTGCATACTCCTTACAGACTCAGCGTCTTCCATAGCCTTACTTAGTGCTTTCTCATGAACTTGTTTCATCAGTTTCTCCATCTGTTGGTTCTGCTGTGTCTCAGTGTTCTTTTGACCTTCTCTCATTCCGCTACCTTTCATAAGACCGTTTAGTATTTGCTCAGCCATCTGCCTTTCCTCTTGGGACTGAGAGGTTCTCTTAATTCTCTCCAGCTCTTCGATCAAATTCTGGACGTAACTGACAGATAGTGCCATGCTTACTGCGGAATTAGCTATCGAATACTCTCTGTTTCTTAAGACAAGGTCTGAGTTAAGCATCATATCTATAAAATTGAGCATAATCTCCCTTTCTTTTGATACTTCACTCTTGGTCTTGGGGATCGGCATCGGTAAATAGTGGAGATAAAATGTATCTATGAGGAAGTTTTCATCTAATTGAACTTCTCTACCTAGAAGTTTTTTCAGAGTATAACTAATCCTCTCCCCTCTGTATCTCACTAGAGGGTCATCATAATCTACTCCTCTTAAAAACCCATCGCTCAAGGATATATCCCCAGCTTTCTAGCTACTTTTTCTAATAATTTGTCAATCTCATTTATAACCTCTTTTGAAAACTCCTCTACTTTGTCATCTCCGCTTTCCTTACCTAGAGCTAACACTCTATCTCTAGTAGCCCTTAAGCTCCTTATTAATTCAACCAACCTAGGGTCTGACTCATTAGCAGCTTCCACATATTTACTTGCTTCTTTGACGTTAGAATATATCTCGTTCAACTCCTTCATGTACTTAATAGGAGTTTTCAGCTCCTCAGAGAGAAGGGCTGATACTTTCTCGAAATCGTCTAATTCCTTGGGTGCTATATACTTTAACACTATTAGGTCTTCTTCCAGTGCTTTCATCCTTCCATTCAATATTGAGTGAGCTGATACAATCTTCAAAACCTTACCCTTTCTTCTGTCGCTTAAGTGTATACCTTTCTCCTCAAGGATTGCATAAAGTTTCAGCAACTTACCTTTTACCGCTGACAAGTCGACTTGAGGAATTAGAGTATAAAGATCGTCCAAGTGTTGAATGCTCATCAGTGGTTCGGAAACTTTCCACTTCCCCGAAAACTCATAGTCCCAAGCGGAGTTTATCAAATCTTTCCATAGATCTTCGCTTATTGGTCTTGCATAGTGTCTCAACAAGAGTCTGTCATATAGAGCGTCTAACTCTGGTTCATCAGGTACTCTATTGCTGGCAGATATTAGAGTTCTCAAGGGGACTTTAATGACGTTGTAACCGTCATAAATAACTCTCTCATTCAGCAATGATAGTAAGGCGTTCAGAATTGCGGAATTCGCGTTGAATATTTCATCTAAAAACGCGATTTCACTCTCTGGAAGTCTGTCTTTTGTTATTCTTTTATAAATCCCCTGCTTTAATGCATTTATATCAAGTGCACCGAATAACTCTGCGGGTTCAGTATACTTGGTTAGGAGATACATGAAGAACTTAGCATTAAGCAGCTCAGCAGCTCTTCTAGCTAATGCTGATTTAGCGGTTCCGGGCTCACCTATAAGTATTACGTGCTCTTTTGAGAGCAAAGCCAAAGTTATTACTTTTGCCTCCTCTTCTCTACCAACGAAAGGAGCAGATAACGCTTCTACAAATTTTTTAGGATATTCTAATAGCTGATTGAGATTATTACTCACAGTAGTATCCCATGATTATTATAGATACTTAGCTTAAAAGTTGACATTAGTATGAATTACATTTCTTGTTTTAAATATATGATTTAGTTGCTCTTGTTTTTTAACACATGTAACCGTGTTTTTCCTCTTAATTAACGATTCACATAAATTTTTATACTACGACGAGAAAATCATTATTAACAAATTTCGAGAGTCGAATCGTATGGGAGAAGAAAAAGTAGGTAACTTAAAACCTGGAATGGAAAACGTAAACCTAACTGTAAGAGTAATAGAAGCAGGAGAACCAAGACAAATACAAACAAAGAACGGAACAAGAACTATAAGCGAAGCGATAGTCGGAGACGAAACAGGTAGGATAAAGTTAACGTTATGGGGAAACTTAGCTGGTTCTGTTAAGGCTGGCTCGGTAGTAAAGATAGATAATGCATGGACCACCGCTTACAAAGGACAAGTTCAGTTAAACGCTGGAAGTAAATCTCAGATAACAGAAACACAAGAAGACGGAGTTCCAGAGGCAGACCAAATACCAGAAAACATACCATCAGCTGGAGACTACAGAAGACCTCCTCAGAGGGGAGGAAGAAGGTTTGGAGGAAGGAGACCGAGACCTAGGAGAGAAGACGAAGGGGAGGAAGAAGAGTGAGTAGTGATTTAGGTCCTGAAAAAGAAGGATTTAGCTTCGACCAAGTAAAGGACTTAAAACCCCAAAAGATTGGCGAGTTCATAGATAAGAGTGAAGATGAAGAAGGTTATATAATCAAAGTCTCTGAGGATAAAGTTTACGAGTTAGCTCCCATAGCTTATTACGTATGGGAGATGTGTGATGGTAACAGAACCGTAACTCAAATCGTAAATCAGATAAGTCAAGAGGCAAACTTGTCTCCTGAACAAGTAAGAGAACCTATCGTAATGGTCCTGAACGAACTGAAGAAAGCCTCCCTCATAAGCATGTAAAGATATAAACGGTTTTTCATATTTCTTTTTATATGCGTGCGATCTTAAATGAAGAAAATCTTTTAACAGTGGATGAAGCTTTAAATAAGTTTATTTCATCCTTACCTCCTTCTATACCCAATACTGAAGAAGTAGATTTATTGTCCTCTTTAGGGAGAATATCTGCTGAAGACGTTTACTCACCTCTTGACATACCTCCTTTCTCACGTTCAACCGTAGACGGTTATGCTGTAATATCAGATGAAACTCCAGGGGAATTTAGAGTAGTAGATAAAATCAGTATAGGCGAAGGCAAGCAAGTTAAGTTAAATCGCGGGGAGGCTATTGAAGTCGACACTGGAGCAATTATTCCAAGCGGAGCCACTGCTGTAGTTAAAGTAGAGGAAACTATTAGGGATGGTAACAAGGTGAAAGTTGCTAAGAGACTAAGGTTCGGTGAGAACATAGGCTGGGTAGGTAGTGACATACCTAAGGGCATGTTAATTCTCAGAAAAGGTGAAAGAATTACCCCAGAGAAAATAGCATTACTTTCTTCAGTAGGCATAAACAAAGTGAGGGTTTACCGTAAACTAAAGATATACATAATTGCAACCGGTGACGAGTTGGTAAAACCTGGGGAGAAGCTGACCACTGGAAAGATCTACGAGTCCAATACATACTATTTAGCCTCTAGGCTAACAATGCTTGGATATGAGGTAATAGGAAAAGTAGTAGTCCCTGATAACAAGGAGAAAATAAGTGAAGAGCTCTTACGTGGGTTGGAAAAAGCTGACGCTGTGATCCTTACTGGTGGAACTAGTGCTGGAGAAAAAGACTATGTTCATGAAGTAATTAAGGAGCTAGGTACCATAATCGTTCACGGGATAAAGTTCAAACCTGGGAAACCTACAATCCTAGCTGAGGTAAAAGGAAAACCGGTATTCGGCCTACCGGGAAACATAGTGTCAACTATTATGATTGGCGAACAGATAGTCGAGAAATACTTAGCACTTATGAGCGGTAGCGAGGCAGAAGCACAGATTACCATTGAAGCAGTAGCTATGAACAGAATAACCGCCGATAAGAAAAGGTTCACTTATATTCCAGTTTTCCTATTTAAAAAAGGTAATGATTTCTATGCACTCTCAGTACCTTTTGATAGCTACATGATCGGTACGTTTGCTCTTGCGGACGGTTATGTTGGGTTAAACCCAGGTGAGGAGGTAGAAGAAGGTAAAAAGATTAAGGTTTACGTGAGGAGGATTGATCTCGGTCCTATTTATATAGGCGAAGAAGAACCTACATTGATGGCTAAATTACCTTCTACTTTTAGACGTTTACCTTTGGGCACATTTGCTGCACTTAAGGCATTGAAGTATGGTATAGGAGACATAGTTGTGGTGAGCGACCTTCTAGATAACGATAATAGAGAGGGTGATCAGGTACTGGAGAGAAATATCATGGAGATCGGTGAGGGAGATGTGATAGGATATTGGGATTGGGTCGGGATGTCTAAGCTGGTAGAGAATCCTGCTGTGAAACTGAGGTATCCCTCTTCAGCCCTCCACATCTTAGGGAAGGCTAAAATATTCGTACCCAACACTATATTAAATCAAGGGAAAGTTGTTGCCAAAGAGAAATTGAAAATTTTCTTAAGAAATACTGAAGTTAGAAAGTACTTAATAACATAATTCTTTATTAGTAATGTGTCAGCATTACGCCTATGCAAGAGAAAATTGTAATTGCAAAAGCCTATTCTTCCTCAGCAAATTTGGGTGCTGGTTTTGACATTTTGGCTATGGCTCATGACGCTTTTCACGATGTAGTTGAGATAAGCTCACAACCCTCGTCCTCCCTTCAAGTTCAAGTAGAAGCCAACGGGGTACCTAAAGAACCGGAACGTAACTCCGCGAGTTTTGCTCTCATGAAGATGCTGGAAGAGTTCGGCATTAAGGCTAAAGTGAAAGTGAAGGTAAACAAGGGTGTACCACCAGGATTAGGGATGGGAAGTAGCGGGGCTTCCGCTGCAGCAGCTGTAGTTGGCGGAAACGAACTTTTTAACCTAGGCTTAAGCAAAGATGATCTAGTAAAGTTCGCGATGCAAGGTGAAATCGCTTCTTCGGGCTCACCTCACCCAGATAACGTAGCTGCTAGCGTGGTAGGCGGAGTAGTAGCTGTTATATCTGGCGAGCCCGTTAGAGTGTCTGAAATACCCATAAACCTGGACTTCAGTCTAATACTTTTCATCCCTAAAGTGGCGATAGAATCAAAAACTAAGAAGGCAAGAGAGATGGTACCTAAACAAATCGAACTCCAAAAACTTGTTAAGAACTCTAGGTATCTCTCTTCTTTAATTTTGGGACTCATAAAAGGGGATAGGGATTTGGTTAGATTAGGTCTTAACGACGATATTGTAGAAAGGTCTAGGGAATCCCTCTTCCCGTATTACTGGAAGTTAAAAGAAGAAGTGATAAAGTATAATGCAATAGGTGCATGTGTTAGCGGAGCTGGACCGACAATAGCTGTATTCGTTGATGAAAAGTCTGAAAGGGATGAAATTATAAAGAGAGGACTTAAAATTTGCGAGTCGTATGGTTATGAATGTAACTTTAAAGATGCAAAAGTAGCAAGAGGTGCTTGGGTTGAGAGACGGAACTAAGGTCACTAAAGAGGGAATAGATCAAGAGACCGGAGCTATAACTACACCCATCTATCAGACTACGTCTTACGCTTATCCAATCGGTGAAAAGTATAGATACAGTAGGGAAGTAAACCCGACCGTCCTTAAGTTAGCCGAGATGATCGCAGATTTAGAAGAGGCGGAAATGGGGGTAGCTTTTTCTTCAGGCATGGGGGCTATTTCCTCAACTTTACTAACCCTCATTAAACCAGGTAGCAAAGTTCTGATTCATAGAGATATGTTCGGCAGGACTTACAGATTTTTTACTGATTTCCTTAAGAGCTGGGGAGTAAAAGTAGATGTAGCAAACCCAGGAAAAATCATTGAAACTGCAGCTAGCGATAAGTATGATATTGTTTTCGTAGAAAACATATCCAACCCGATTTTGCGTGTAGTAGACGTAGTAACGTTGTCTAAGGTTTGTAGAGAAAATAATAGTTTATTAATAGTCGACTCTACATTTGCTACTCCAATAAACCAAAAACCTATTGTTCAGGGAGCTGATATAGTCCTTCACAGTGCCTCTAAGTTTATCGCCGGTCATAATGATGTGATAGCAGGCTTAGCTGCTGGTAAGAAAGATTATATGACTAAAATAGACTTAATGAGGAGGACTTTAGGCACGTCTTTAGACCCACATGCAGCATACCTAGTAATAAGAGGGATGAAAACTTTGAAGATAAGAATGGACGTAATTAACTCAAACTCACTTAAGATAGCGGAATTCCTGATGGAACATCCTAAGGTGAGGACGGTATACTATCCGGGTTTAAAAACACATCCAGATTATGAGATAGCAAGAAAGGTATTAAAGGGATTCGGTGGTGTTGTAAGCTTTGACGTTAAGGGTACTATGGAAGACTCTATCAGGTTAATGAATAAGTTTAACGTGATTTTAGCTGCCCAGACACTAGGTGGAGTAAATTCTACTATTTCCCACCCAGCTACGATGTCACATCGTACGTTGTCACCAGAGGAGAGAAAACTAGTAGGCATAACTGACACAATGTTAAGACTTTCAGTAGGAATAGAAGACGTAGATGACTTAATAGAAGACCTTGACAAAGCTTTGTCTTCTATATAAGAGTTCTAATTTCATTTTTTAGTTCTTCCATTAGCATTCCTTTTATCTCTTCTTTGTGAAGCCTGGTGAGATGCAAGTATAACCCCTTCTTAGTAAAGGGACCTTTACCGCACAGTTTACAGTATAACAAAGTCTCTTTCTGGTCTACAAGCCAAAATGCTACTTTCTGTGATACTTTCTTTGCTATGACTTTTGAAGAAAGACCTACAAGCTTTTCTATCTCCTCATCTTTAACGTTTATTTTACTCGCATATCTTGCCGTAACCTCAACTAGTTTTTCAGCCGTTATTGATAGTCCGCTATCCATTTAGGATCCCACACACTAGCTATTGCGATAGCTATTGCGAATATTGATATCAACCTGCGCTGCTGCATAATTATATCTCCTTCCAAGAATTTTTTAATTTCGCTGAGGTCAATACCCAAGACCCTTAATACCCTCTCAATCCTTACTTCTACTTCCTTGTAAAATACTGGGAGGTTTCCGTTACTTAACTCCCTCTTAGCTTCGATCACCATGTCCAAGGTCTCTCCTAACTCATCCTCCGTTATTTCAGGGAAGATTTTAGTTAGTTTCTTATTTATTTTACTCCCAATTACTTCCGCCATTCCAGGGGAATAGTCTATAGGGACTAAAAAGGACACCCAAGCGTCTACATACCTTCTTACAGTCTCTTTTACTTCTTCACTTTCACCTTCTAGTTCTTCCACAATAGAGGCAGCTGCAAGTATATGAGATAAGGCTTCTCCTATTTTTAAGTTTACGTCGACTGTTTGTGAATATTCATTATTAGTTAGATATGAGCTTAAGTTATCAATTACATCGCTCATTTACGAACACTAATGACATTCTTACCCATGATATTGTTTAAAGTATCAGATCAGATAATACGCGTTAACTTAACCTATTACTTTGAGTACTTCTTATTACTTAACCTCAAGTATAAAATGACATAATGGTTAAATATGATTCGATGAGAGCATTCGTTTTTGGACTGGGCGGAGGAGGGGACGTAGTATCAGCATATGTTGCTGCTCTTTACTTGAGATCAAAAGGATATGACACTATTATAGGAGCAGTGACTTGGGAAAGGTATGTGGAAGACCCCGTACCAGGACCTATATGTGACTTCGAAAACACTGTAAAGATAAACGAAATAATAAGGGAACTAAACCAAAACTCTTATGCAATCAGGCTGGGTAAATTAGTAACACCACAAATCGTCAGGCTAATGCGAGCTGTTAATATACAGAAAGGCTATGCGATATGTATTAAGGAAGGGCTTAGGGAAATAGTCTCAGGTATTAACGATTTCCTGCAAACTATGAAAATTGACTTTGTTTTAGGAGTTGACGCTGGAGGAGATGTCCTAGCTAAGGGGTGTGAAGAGACATTAGGCAGTCCGTTAATAGACTTCATGATGTTAAACGTGTTAGGTAAATTGAAAACAAGGTCTTTGTTAGCAACAATTGGTGCAGGTAGTGACGGTGAGCTAGAACATGACTATATTCTCAAGAGGATCGCTGAAATAGCGTCTCTAGGTGGATTAAAGGATAGTAAAGGTATCGACGAGGAGATTGCAAAGGAACTCGAAAAAGTACTTAAGGAGGTTCGAACAGAGGCGTCTAGAATTCCCTATCAGGCGTTTAAGGGACTCTTTGGTGAAGTTATGATCAGGGACGGGACTCGAAGAGTATATGTAACTCCCGTTTCCTCGATTATGTTCTTCTTAGACCCTAAAGTCGTGATAGAAACTTCACCTATCGCTAAGGTCTTGAGTGAATTCACATCACTTGAAGATGCTGACAGAAGGTTGAACCAAGTAGGAATATTTACTGAATACGATCTAGAAAAAGACCTATTTTCGACTTACGGGACTAGGAGTAGTGAGGTCAGTGGAGAGGATGTTATCAAAATTAGGACTGAGGGTAAAAAGAGGTTAGGAGGGATAAAATTA
Organism: Stygiolobus azoricus; assembly: GCF_009729035.1. Classification (NCBI taxonomy): domain Archaea; kingdom Thermoproteati; phylum Thermoproteota; class Thermoprotei; order Sulfolobales; family Sulfolobaceae; genus Stygiolobus; species Stygiolobus azoricus. The sequence goes on along the minus strand of NZ_CP045483.1, from coordinate 1,870,413 downwards.
AAGTGTTAATCCTAGAAAAAATCTAAAAACGTTCTTTGAAGTCTTTTATTTAATGAAATTCACTATATATACTGTGAAGACCATTGAAGAGTTAAAGGAAAAATACGGCTTAACTGATGAAGAAATAGACTATGCTTTGGAAAAGGCGAAGGGTATAATTCTAGGTTTTGCTATGGAGTTAAGGGCGATAAAAGTCTTAGAAGATATGAGCTTCACCAACATCAGATACGTGGATTTGCCAACTCATGATATCGAGGCTGAGAAATCAGGAAACAAATATTATATCGAGGTGAAGGCGTCAAAAAAGTCTCCTACTAGGGAGTATTCAGCTTATAAGTTGGCTATGATAGCAATGCTCGAGGGAACTCACCTCACCTTAGTAATGAAACCTACCCCGCAGTTGTTTAACACGGAGGAGATACTTAGTGAACCCAAAAAAATACTTTTACACTTCTTTCAGTACGCATATAGAGGGGATGTGGAGGGACTGAAGAACTTAATGAGTAGTGAGAAGACAAAACTTATTCTCTCAAACTATAATAAAGTAATAAAAAGTTACTCCAGTAAATACAGCATAGATAGTTTAGAATTTATCAAGTCTTTCTTTTAACCCTCTCGAGGACGAGAAGGAGAGAGATCTTTCAGCTTCGTCTAGAAATTTATAAACTGTACTATGCTCCTTACCTTCAAGTAACATTTCAATAGCCCTCTTAGCAACAGACATTTGTTCCACATTCCCCAAAAGGGCTACTATATGATCTCCAACTAGGATTTGAACACCCGTATACTCCTGAATTATCTTTTTAGCCTTTCCCTTTTCTCCTATAATCCTCCCTTTAATCCTTCTGAGGGAGTCCGGACCGTTAGAGAAGTCTCTAAGTTCTATAATTTCTAACGTGTAATCATCTGACATAAGTTTCATAGCATCGTCAACAGAAAACCCTAAACCTATCGCGTTTATCACTGATCTAACCTTCATAGCGTCATATGCATTTCCCTGCTTAGGCGTGACTTTTATCGATTTAGTCTTTTCGTCAAGTTCTATGGTAGAGTTACTTATTTCCTCCAACTTTGGTATTAACTGTTTGATCAAAGGTAACTTATCATCCGGAACTGTTGTATACATCATTGCCTTTCACATTACTTATCTCTAGTCTACCTAATATATCCTCCACTGGCTCCACGTTAACACCGTGGCCTTCAAAAAATCTGTTTATATTTTCCAGATCCCTTTGTAATAATTCAAGAGCATTCGGATGCTCAATGTCAACGGATTGGCTAACATCTATTATATAAGGTCTGTTATCCCATACCATAATATTATACTCACTGAGGTCTCCGTGAACTAGGTGGGCAAGATTCACCATTTTCTCTACCTCTGTAATAATCGCATTATATAGTTCTTCAGTTATGGCTTCCTCGGGAACCTCTTTTAGGAGAGGAGCCCTTACTCCTTCCTCACCTATGAATTCCATGACCAAGATATTTCGGAAAACATAAATAGGCTTAGGAGCTGACACTCCAGCTTCGCTTAGCCTTGCTAAGTTCTTATATTCCTTCCTAGCCCAGATTTCAATAAGCTGAAACGTGGTCTTTATCTTAACGTCCTTAAAGCGGGGATCTCCTAAGGTGTACTTCTCCAAAGCCCTCTTACTTGCAGCGGTGCTAACGTAATATATTTTTACTGCATACCACTTACCGTCTCTTGTTAAAGCTGGGTAAATCTTTGCCTCTTTTCCTGATGATATGGCCCCGTAATACTCCTTTATGTTTAATCTCCTTGCGATCTGAATAAGGGAGAGATAAGTACGAGAGTCAATCGTTGAATCTACGACTTTAAAAAGATCCTCATCCTTTATCCTCTTTTCTTCCTTCCTCTTCTTTCCATCAATCAAACTATTATCCTCTCAATTGCTCAATTATCTCAGCACTGACTACTTTTTCCTCAATCAGCTTCCTCACTTCGCTCTCCTCATAGCGGTAAACTATATCGCACTTACTAGGTTGGAAGTCCCAAGGAGCTGCTAAAACTACATCACCTTCTCTTATCCACATTTTTTTCTTCATCTTACCAGGAATCCTCGCTAACCTTTCCTTCCCGTCCAAGCATACTACTTGAATGTGTTCCGCTCCTAACATTTTCTTAACTACACATATAACCTCTCCTTCTTCAGGCTTCGGAACTTCTCTTGTAGGCTGTGGCGATGCTGACTTCTTTTTAGCCAATCAGTTAATCACCACCATATCATTTACGGCATAAGCTTTAAAGTTATAGAGGTCTTAAAAGCTCAATTGCAATTGCTGTGGAACCACCAGTCCCGTGGCATATACTCGCTATACCTCTTTTACCACCCATCTTGGATAACACGTTAATTAGCGTAGTAATAATCCTTGCACCGCTGGCACCTATAGGATGACCCAACGCTATAGCCCCACCAAACACGTTCAACCTATCGTAGGGAACTCCTAGATATCTATTGTATAAAGCATTATTTACGGCAAAAGCCTCGTTATTCTCGAAATAATCGAATTGAGAGATATCCATATTAAGTTTCTGTAAAAGCTTCTTTACGGCAAACACTGGTGCCTCAGTAAACCTCCAGCTCTCTATACCTACCCAACTGTATCCTATAATCTTAGCTAACGGCTCTACCTTATATTCCTTAACTGCTTTCTCACTCATAAGAACGAGTGCAGCTGCACCATCGCTTATTTGAGAGGAATTTCCTGCCGTGTGAACTCCGTCGGGGGTAAATGCCGGTTTCAATTGGGATAACTTTTCTATAGACGTATCTCTCCTTATACCTTCGTCTTGGGTAATTTCCTTACCATCAATTACCACCTTTACTATCTCGTCCTTGAAATAGCCTTTGTCTGTAGCCGTTGCAGCCCTTTTGTGACTCTCGTAAGCTATTTCGTCTAATTCCCTCCTTGTGAAGTTATGAGCCTTAGCTACCATATCCGCTTCTTGACCCATCAATTTCATGTTAAAGGGGTCTGTTAACCCGTCCATTAACATAGTGTCGATGAAGGACAACTGTTTGCCCAGAAGCATTTTTACACCCCACCTAGCCTCACTCTTAACTGCTAGCATTGCTTGACTCATGCTCTCCATTCCTCCTGCCACAACAATATCAGCATCTCCACTCTTGATCATCTGTGAAGCGTTAATAGTGCTTATCATTCCCGAAGAGCATACCATATCTACACAATACCCTTCTATTTCCATGGGAATACCAGCCTTTACTGCAGCTTGTCTTGCTAGGTCTTGACCATGACCTGCTCTCAGTATATTGCCCATTATTGTTATGTCTACTTTATTTGGTTCTACTCCAGCTCTTTTTAACGCTTCTTTTATTACTACGGCTCCTAAGTCAACCGGAGGAACGTCCTTATAAGCTCCTCCGAACTTACCTATAGGAGTCCTTACAGCCGAGACAATGTAAACGTCTGGCATACACAAACACTATGTTTAAAGTAGTTTAAATTTTTTAAAACTTAACTTATTGCGAAGTTTAGAATAATTAGCCAACATCGTTTAATGAGTTGCTTGAACAGGTAGACTCACCAGCCTTCCTCGCAAGTCAAAGAAGGACGCTTCCGTAATTTCTACTTCTACCCATTTACCCAATTCAACTTCATCCCTTATCACCACGGGAATATAGTTTAAAGTTCTACCTATGACAGACCCTTTCCTGCCCAATTCCGTAGTGATAACTTTAGATACCGACCCCACGTACTCATTGTGTATCTCGTAAGCTAATTCTTCATAAAGTTTGTTTGCAATTTGCATTCTGATCTTCTTAATTTGATCAGGGACTTGTTTCATTGAAGCACTCCTTGTATTAGGTCTTATTGAGTACATTGCTAAATGAATCCTCTCAAACTTTAACTCTTTCATGAGTTCTAACGTATTCTTAAACGCCTCTTCATCTTCCCCAGGATGGCCAATTATAATGTCCGTAGTTATATTAACCATAGGTATTTTCTTCCTAATCTCCCTCACCAGCTCTTTGTATTCTTCTACTGTGTACTTTCTATTCATTAACTTTAATACATTATCGTCACCGCTTTGCACTGGCAAGTGAACGAACTTAAAGACCTTCTTGTTTTTCAAGACCTCTATTAAACCGTCTAAGTCCCTCATTGCCAGCTCCGGAGTCATCATACCTATCCTTATCATAAAGTCACCTTCTACGTCTACTACTTTGTTCACCAAATCCGAGAGCTTAATTCCCCCTAAATCCAGGCCGTAAGCAGCAGAATCTTGGGCTGCCAATTCTATCTCTACTGCTCCTTTCCTTACAGCCTCTTCTACTGCACTAACTATGAGATGTGGAGGGTAACTCCTCAATTTTCTTCTAGCCAACTTAGTTATACAGAAGTTACAGTCTCCAGCGCATCCGTCAGCTATAGGAATTATAGCGATCTTACCCTCGAAAACCTTGGGTGTAATTAATGGTTTTTCTCCCTCCAAAATTATCTTCTTCTCGTCGGACTCTACTACCTCTACTACCTTCTCGACTGACTGAGGACCTATTAATGACGCTTCTGGAGCTAATGAAATCACAGCTGCTGGTTCTGCCCCCGCAAAACACCCGGCTACTATAAGCTTCTTGTTCAGCTTTTTAAGTTCCTTAATCCTCTGCTTCATTCTCTCCTCAGTCTCTAGCCTAACAGCACAAGTGTTTAGGATAATTGTGTCTGCCTCATCAAGTTCTTTCACTATCTCGTGGCCTCTCTCTCTCAGTAAAGTCATCATTATGTAACTATCTCCTTTATTCAATGCACACCCGTAGGTTTCAATATAAACCTTCACTGTAAATCACAAGTAATATAAACCTTCGAATTCTTAAGATTACTTGTGGACTCACAACAAACGGATAAACAATATGAGGCTTTACTAGACAGACTGTATAAGAAGCTACCCGAAAAAGATATGAAAGTGGGAGGACAGGCTCTACCTAGCTTAATGATCCTTCAAATCGGAGCTACTACTATTATTAAGAACTTTGCAGAGTACTGCGATAGGATCAGGAGGGATAATAAGATATGTATGAGGTACTTGCTCAAGGAGTTAGGTGCTCCAGGTTCAGTCAATGAAAACGGACAACTTGTAATTCAGGGTAAGTTCACTTCATCGGTGATAAACGCGTTGATGGACAGGTTTTTGAGGAGTTATGTGCAATGTAGCACTTGTAAGAGCTTAGACACTGTGTTGAAGATGGATAAGAAAATATGGTATATCTCTTGTCTCGCATGTGGAGCCCAAACACCGGTGAAACCCATATGAGGAAAGTTCTTTTAAACGTGATAAGGGAACAAGGTTATGTTTTTGTTAACGTATGTGAACCCGAACTATTGGGAAAAATATTCAAGAAAGGAGACATATCGCTAGAGATAAATAAGGAGTTTTATGCGGGGGAAGAAGTCAGCTTAGACTACGTTTTTACATTGTTCGATGAAGCTAACGTGGTGAGTTTGGTAGGTAAAGACATCGTAGATGAAGCTATAAAGAGAGGGTATGTTGCCAAGGAAGGAGTATTGGAAATAGAAGGAGTTAAATTCGCTCAAGTCTATAACATGTAAGATGGCAAGGTTCTGCGTTAAATGCGGTAGGGAAAACGTTGAACTGATCGGTCCCCTCTGCATTGACTGTTATCTAGAAACCAAAGAACTTGTAGATACGCCGAGAGAGATTAAGGGAAAAATCTGCAAGATCTGCGGTTCGGAATGGGCTGAGGGTAGGTGGATTAAACACCGAGACTTAACAGTTTCTCCAGTGGAATCAGTAATATACAGAGAGATGAGCAAAAGAATAAAGCTCGATCCTAATATCGAGGAGTTTAACTACAGTATTACTAACCAGTATTCAGACCCTAACGGTCATTCCTTTATAGATATAGAATTTAAGGGAAGAATAAAGGGAAAAGAATTCAGAGTAATAAAGACTATAAGCCTTAAAGTGGATAAGGTAGTTTGCCCTGATTGTATAAAGAAGAAGTCAAAATATTATGAAGCAATTATTCAATTGAGAAGTAAAACTGAGGGAAGTTTATCACCTGAGAAGAAGAACGTTTTTGAGTCATTCTTTGATCGTGAGGCAATTGAAAACCTATCGGACATAGCTGAAGGTAAAGAAGGCGTAGACTATTATTTTATTAAGAAAAGCGTAGCGAGGAGAATTGTCTCAGCTTTTACTTCAAGTGTTAAAGACGTAAAAGTGATCGAGACATATCAAGATGAGACAATAAGAAACGGTAAAAAGTTTGCTAAGCTTGTGATTTCAGTAAGAATATGATCCTTCTAGGAGTAGACGAGGCTGGTAGGGGCTCAATAATAGGACCGATGATAGTAGCCGGTGTCGTGATAGAAGAAGATAAGGCAGAGCTCTTAGCAAAGTTAGGAGTTAAAGACAGTAAAAAGCTGAAGAGGGAGAAGAGAGAAGAACTATTTAAGTTAATTCTATATTATAGCTTAAGCATAGCGATAGTCAAGGTCTTTCCCGAGGATATAGATGCGAGGAACTTGAACGAATTAACATATGACAGCGTCATAAAAATAATTCAATCCGCCCTCCCTTTCAGGCCTGGCAGAGTTACGGTTGATAAAGTAGGAAAAGAGGAAAGAGTTATTAGGTTCATTAAAGAGATAGGAGCTGAGCCTAATGTTATACATAACGCTGACGTATTATACCCGGAATGTAGTGCAGCAAGTATTATAGCCAAAGTGATAAGAGATAAATACGTTGATATCCTCAAACAAAAATACGGCGATTTTGGCAGCGGTTACCCTGGAGATGATAAAACGGTAGATTGGATTAAACAAGTTTACTCTGTTTCCTCAACTCCACCTCCGATCATAAGAAGGTCGTGGAAAATTTTACAAGAGATAGCACCTAATTATTATATTAGTAAACATGGTTACTAACTTACCAGCTGAGGCTAAAGCTAAGTGGATTAAGTACATGGATGCTAAGACTACGGAAGAGAAAATTAAAGCTTTACAAGATTTCCTAAGTGCAGTCCCAAAACACAAAGGTACTGAAAACCTAGTTTATTGGGCTAAAAGACGACTCGCCGAGCTTAAGGAGGAAGCCCAGCTCGAAAGGAGGAAATCCTCCTCTGTCGGGAGAGGCCTACAATTTTTTATCGAAAAAGAGGGAGCTGGACAAGTTGTGATGATTGGCGATAACCAACTAAAGAACGAACTAATGAGAAAACTGACTAATGTGAAGAACGATCCTGAAGAATTACCCGTTCCGGGTATGATGAAGTATTTAGATGTTCAGATCCAGTTGGTTAACACGCCTCCATTAATATTCGAGGCAAGAAGCTTGATAGGGAGAATACTAGGTTTAGTGAAGAACGCCGATGAATTACTAATAGTTGTCAGAGATAAGACAATGTTCGATAACATAAAGGCGTATCTCGATTCTAACGGTGTAACATTACGTAAAGCTAAAGGTAAGATAGTAATAGACAGGGCGAGGCAAGGTAATACTGGAATAAGGATTGTGCTAATGGGCAAACTTGTTAATACCACAGAGGATGAAATTAGAAGGTACTTGGAGAGTTTCGGCATAAAGAATGCTCTAGTAAAAATCTTCGGTGAAATAACACTTGATGACGTAGAAAGAGAAGTATTTCAGACTACAATTTATAAACCGTCAGTGACAGTGACTTTAGACGAATTTTCAGACCCAGATACAATAGTGGTGAAATGGCAGGACTTAGAGAAGTTAAAAGAAAGTATATTCAGAGCCTTAGACGTTATAAGAGTTTACACTAAAGAGCCTGGATCTAAGCCATCCGGTGAACCCCTAGTAGTGAAGAGAGGGTCTACTGTTATCGATGTTGCAAGAAAGCTCCATAACGAATTTGCTGAACAGTTCAAATATGCGAAGATTTGGGGAAAATCTGCAAAATTCCCCGGACAAAAAGTAGGTGCAGATCACATATTGGAGGACGGAGATATAGTGGAGATACATACTTGACAGAAAGACACTGAAGCCCAAGGAAGTACAACTAAGACGTATATCGTAAAATATAACGGATTAAACTTCTATAACATAATTTATCACTTCACCTACTATGTCGTAAACCATCTATAAAGGTTTATATTAAACAGATAGTCTAAATTATATTAATGGCAATTTCAATCGGAAGAAAAAAGTCAAATAAAAATAACTCGAACTCAGCTTCTAAACCTAATTATAGTACTATCGATTTATTATTTTATAAATCATCTTTAGCCAAATCCTTAGCTAAATCATTACGAAAGAAGCTTGAAAAAGCTGGGCTCCCCGATGACCCTCAGATATTAGCTTCGAGATTTGTATTCTTTCTAATAATTTCTATAGTATTCATGATAGTTCTTTTAGCTGTAGGCATAATCTCTATTAGAGATTTTGTGCTAACTGGTAATCGTAAGTTCGCAGTATTCGGAATAATGAGCTTTATATTCGGCATTATAATTCCGCCGGTAACATACCTTTTGTTTAACCTCAATATTTCGCAGAAGATCGATAATAGAAGAATAGGTATAGAAGCTGAAACACCTGCATTTGCAGCATTATTCCTAGTATTCCTTAGATCTGGCTTATCACCAAAGATATTGTTTGAAAACCTTAGCAAGACCAGAGCTTTTACTTACATTAACGGAGTTTCCAAATACATCGTAAAAAGAATGAACTATCTAGGAGAGAGTGTGGAAAGAGCTGTTGACAGCTCCATTAAAATTGTACCCTCAAAGCTCTACGAGGAGCTAATGACCACATATATAACAGCTGAGGTTAGTGGGGCACCCGTTTACGAAACCATGTCTACTAAGGTTAAGGATATTATAAAGAGAATAGAGTTACTAGCTTCTGTGGCCGCTGATAGATTATCAGGTGTAGGGGAAGGATATGTAACGTGGTTAGCTTCAGGTTACATAACCATATATCTTATTCTAATTCTAGAGTCAGTATTTACATTACTCCAGTTACTACCACTACCTATCATCGGTATTTTAGTAGTAATATTTGTCCCAATGGTTAACGTACTTTTCATATTTGCAGTTGATTCGCTTCAATTTAAATTCCCAGAGAAACCTTTGAAAGCAGATAAATTATTCTTAGCACTCTTACCCGTTGGATTTATCGTAGGTATTGTTTTAATGATAATTCTAGAGCCGTTAATGTCAAGAATTTTCCACTATCCACCCGTGGCTTCCCAATATTTGATAATCGGAATGTTCACACTGAGTGGGACGACGTACTACGTTCCTGCAACCGTGATAGGATTAACCCTTGGATTCATATTAGCACTGATACCGCCTACTATAATGGCACAAAGGGAACTGAACGAAGGTACAGGCTATGATATTTACGTAGTGAGACTTCTCAGGGCCATTGGTGAAGGAGTCAGAGCCGGTTTATCCCCAGAGACCATTATTAAAAACTTGAAGGACAATAAAGAGATGGGTAAATTACAGAACGTTTTGAAGAGGCTTTATGCTTATATCAAGTTAGGTATGCCCGTGAAGGACGCATTCAGAAAGGCATCTCAGACAATAATAGACTTCCCTACCAAGGTAGCGTTTAACTCCTTAGCCGACATGGTGGAAATAGGAAGTTTAACACCAGAATCGGTAGAGATATTAGCTGATCAGCTTGATTCACAAATAAGAATTAGAAACGAATATTACTCTAAGATAAAGGTATTATTATACATGCCCTACATAGGTTCAATTCTAGCCTTAATTACCTCAGTAATATTGTCAAGTGCCATATTATCCTTGATAAGTACTGGTGGTTATGCTTTCACATACGGACCTCTAGCAGTAGCCACTACTTTAGTTCCGAAAGCAATATACATGACTGCTTTGTCCTCTGTGTTTAACTCTATGCTAGCAGGCCTATTAGTTGGAAAATTGGCTAGAGGTAGAATAGCCAACGGTTACAAACACTCTATCATTCTCATGACAATAACAATGATACTACTCTTAATGACCCTACTGCTGCACTTCTCATTTATACCGCATCAAACTCCAACATTATAAAAGCTTATATAGAAGAGGAAGTTAAGATATGATAATGAGTTCCCAAAAATTAAAGTTAAAATTACCTAAATTTTCCAGCGGTAACAAAAAAATCACCCCTAAAATAGAAGACTTAGATCTTCCCTTCTCACTCTACCCGTTATTTATACCGGTACAAAGCATTGAGGGAGAGGTTTATTCTCAGTACGACATCGACTTATCCAATATAATTCCAGAGGAAATAGCAAACGACTTTAATGACCACAGAATCGAACTCTCCATAGCAAAACCAAACGTCTTCATAACTTATGACGAGGAAAAGGGAATATACAAATACATCTTGATCGAACCTTTGATGGACGTCAACACGTTCAATTTATACCTCTTGCTAATCGATGAAGTGGAAAGGAGCTTACTAGCTGATGCAGATCACGTGCCTTTAGGGAAAATCTTAGTAGACCTTAATGCTAAGAGACCGGAACTCAAGGTATTCCAAGGTAAAGTAGGAGAACTAAACGTATTATCAACACCGTTTAAGGTAGCACTCTATTATTTGCTTAGAAACATGTTCGGTTACAATATACTTACGCCCTTACTATTAGACCATAATGTTGAGGATATCTCCTCTAGTGGAGTTAATTTACCCATTTACGTATACCACCGACAATTCGAGTATACCCCCACAAACATAATCATTACGAAGCAAATGAACATGTTCGGCAGGATAATTGACGGCGAACAACTTATTGACGAACTAGTCTTAAGATTCATATCTTTAGCTAATAAGACCATTTCAGTAGCAACACCTATAGCTGACGGTATATTACCTAAAGGAGACAGAATTGCAGCAACTTTTAAGAGAGAAGTATCGGCTAACGGCTCTTCCCTCGTAATAAGGAGGTTCTCTGAGAGTCCGATCACAATATTGGACTTAATAAATAGCAAAGTCCTTTCGCCAGAGGCTGCAGCATACTTATGGTATGCTATAGATATGAAGATGTCATTCATGGTCATAGGAGTAACCGGAGCTGGTAAGACCACCGTAATGAACGCTATCCTGAACTTGGTCAAAGAATCAATGAAGATAGTGTCCATAGAGGATATCCCTGAGATCAGACTAGCACAAGATAACTGGGTACAATTATATGCAAGACTTGCTTATGGAGGTTTAGGAAAAGAAATAACATTAATGGATCTACTAAAGTTATCCCTGAGATATAGGCCTGATTTAATAGTAGTAGGTGAGATCAGAGGCGAGGAAGCATATGTATTGTTCCAGGCTTTATCCACTGGACACGGTGGAGCCACAACATTCCATGCCTACGACCCTGAAAGCGCAGTAAAGAGGTTGATGAACGAACCACTAAATATTCCTTCGGAGTGGATACCAATGATGAACATAATTGTAACTGTAAGGAGATTACCAGTATATGTTGGCGATAAGATACTCTTGAGAAGAAGAGCTGTCGCAATAAATGAAATAGTGTCGTACAACGACCTAAGGCAAAGCGTAAGATGGGATCCCAATACTGACACACATATAATTGACTACAACGCTGCTATGGTATTAAGGGCTAGAGTAGAGGAAAGTGGAAAGAACTTTGATGATGTTAAAGCTGAAATCGAAAGGAGAGCTACTTACTTGAAGATGTTGGCAAGCACAAGGCAGATAATACAAAGTAAGGATAGCTATAAGCTACTAAAGAAGTATATAATTAAATACTCTCTAAGACCAGAAGAAGCCATGAGAGAAGTACAAATGATTTCTGGTGCTAAGCAAGCGACTCCATAATTGCCAGTCCCAATAGAATCAGGCTAGACAACCAATATCCGTATAGGGAATTTATGAAACTGAACAAGAAAATTGACAACTCTTTAAATGAAGATTTTTGACTTTCTTCTTCTCTTCTCTGTTTCGGAGTAACCCTCCACTTATACGGGATTTTCAAAAGTCCTTTCCAATATCCTGAAGTTGAAGCATTTATTATAGTCATTACAATTCTAAAATCTCCTTCTTTTTGACCTAAAGATAATGCATAAATCATTGTAGATACTCCGTAAATAATTAACGGTAACAAGAGGACTAATTGGTTTATTCTAAAGAGAAATTCCATTCCGTTGAAGAACAGCAAGGTTAATAAAAACAAGGGGTAGATTCCCCACTGCTGAGCGTAAATGAACCCCTCAACTCCCTTAAATCCTTTCCTTAACATTTTTAAAGACAGTAAGAGTATTTGTGAGGAACCGTAAGACCATCTCTCGATCTGTTTAAAGAGATCGTGTAAAGTATAAGGAGCTTTTGATAAGATCGTTATATCATGGAAGTAGTCGACCTTTACCCCTTTAAGGAAAAGCCTTATTCCTAGTTCTAAATCCTCTGCTATTGCACCCTCTTTCCACAATTCCATATTCCACAAGATATCTCTCCTTATGGAGAAAGCAGAACCGTTGGGAAAAATAGGTAATCCTAATGAACTCCTACCCCTAAACAGAGATATCATTACCTTATCTGTGAAGTTCTTATAATACTTTTGTAACTCTGTCTCAACTCCATAAATTGAAATTTTAAAGGCTGCAGCACTAAAATCCTTTTCGTTTAACCTCTTCAGGAATTCCTTATCTACTCTCGCATCTGCATCAAGAAAAACAAAATAATCGCCTATTCCTTTACTACAAGCGAAATTTAACGCTCCAGCCTTTCCCCCCTTAGGGTTATCCCTTCTGAAGATTCTGAAGTTTTTAGGCAAGGAGAGATCGTCAAATATTTGCTTAAAGTGAGTCTCATCGTCATCTGAGACTATAATCACTTCATAATTTTGATAATCTAAAGAGGACAAATTTTCAACTAGTCCTTTTATAGTCTCTCTGTCTTCTCCCTTTACCGCAACTATTATGGAAAAGAATTTTTCTCCTCTACTTTGTGACTTTGTGTTATTGGTAGCTTTCAAACCCACTATGTAATAATAGACTTGTAAAAGGTTCCATAAAGCTGGGATAAATGATAGGAGTAAAATAATAATTATGAGGAAAGAATCAGGGATAAAAAACCACATTATTCATTTTCCTGAAGCCCTTTTAATTGCAGCATTTATTCTAGCCTTGGCCTCGTTTGCAGACCCCCAACCGGAAACTTTTACCCACTTACCCGGCTCCAGCTCTTTATAGTGCTCGAAGAAGTGTACGATCTTGTTCTTTACAGCTTCAGGCAAATCTATTATATCTCTTATGTTCGAATAGCTCGGGTCTATTTTGTCCTTTGGAACAGCAATGATCTTTGCGTCTTCTCCCTCCTCATCCCTCATGTAAAGAATTCCTACTGGTCTAGCTTCAATAGCAGTGCCGGGCATTATTGGATATGAAGTTATCACTAATACGTCTATAGGGTCTCCGTCCTCCTCTAGAGTACCGGGCACGAAACCGTAGTTGAACGGGTACATCATAGACGTATAAAGAACTCTGTCCACTTTTACTACTTCTTCCTCTTCGTCGTATTCATACTTTATATTTGAACCCATCGGTATTTCTACTAATACGTTTACTTCATCAGGTGCTTTTTTACCTGGGCCCATTTTCATAATTTCTCCCTATTAAAAAAGGAGAGCTACTTAATTAAATCATTTATTAGAAAATCTATTTGATTTTCTATCAAATTGAAAGGACTTTTTCTCTTCATCTCTTGTAATACAATGAAATAGGTCTCCATAATTTCCTTAACATCATAACCTTGTCTCAAGTACCTCTTAGCTTGAAGATAAGTAGCCAACATCTCGCTGAACTTAGCTATTTGCCCCTCCAAAGACTTGTTTTTATACTCCTCGAAAAGCTCTTCTCCAAGACCTAACTGTTTAATTGCTTCCTTCTCCATTTCCTCCTTTTGAGGAAGTCTATCAGTAGCCCATTTAGGTAAATCGCCTAAAAGCGTCTCCCCTATGTCGTGAAACACTGCTATTGTTACTGCTTTCTCTGGTAATACATTGACTCCTTTCTCTTTCAGCTTTTTAGATATGTAGTAAGCCAATATTCCTGCCTCCCAACTGTGTTGTGCTACGGTCTCACCCACTGATGGTGGAACTCCCCTCTGCATCCATCCAGTCCTCACTAAATTTTTTCCTCCTGAAAGTATTCTTTCTAGATCTATATCCGTCATATCCTATCACTTAAATATTTTAGTGCACTTAATATTTCTTCTACTGAACTAGTCCAAAGCCTTATCATCGCCTCTTTACCCTTAACACCTCGATCGAATATCACATTAGGAACATCTCCGTAAGTCATGTAAACATAATTAACCATCCATTCCATGCTTTTACCCTCTATTTGGGGGTTGGGCTCTAACTCTCTGTTCACTTCAACAACCTCATATCCTATTTCCTTGAGAAGTCTTACTGCCTCGTCTGTGAACCTGATGTTAATTAAAACTCTGGCGTCCTTGTTGAACTTCATGATCGATAATAAAAGCCTTGCCGTATGGGTAGGTTTACCGAACACTACAGGTAAGCCAACTTTTACTTTATTGTCCCAGTTTCTAACTATCCTATCCCTGAACACTGCTATATCCTCTAAACCAGTTACGAAATCAGGATCTATTGAATGGGCTAAGTTAGATTGCACTTCGGGGATTAACTTATAAAAGTTCTTCCATTGTTCAACTTCATAGGCAAACTTATGCATCTCTTCAATTACCTCGAACTTCATATACTTTACAAGTGTTGGAGTAATCGGATCAACGGGGCCTATACCCTTTCCGATATCAAGCCCGTAATATATAGCCTTTTGGAGTAACTCTCTAGCAGTTCTGAAAGAGGAAACAATGTCTTTTCCCTTTGCTAACCCGGCTGAAATTGCAGTAGCGAAAACACTACCTGTCCCATGAGTGTTCTTGTTATTAACTATCCTCTTATAACCTATTTTGAAGTACTGATCTTTCTCGCCATCGTAAAGGACGTCTATACTATACTCTCCTTCCATGTGGCCACCCTTCACTATGACATAAGGGATGTTATACTGCTTCGAGAGCTCTTTACAAGCTTTTTCAGCATCATTAATTCCCATAACCTTAATTCCAGACAGAATCGAAGCCTCAAGAGCATTAGGAGTTAAGACTGTTGTTCTCGGTAATATGACCTTTTTATAATCCTCGATGTCTTTTATTAAGGGAGTACCCTCTTTTGCGTATATTACGGGATCTGTTACTAACGGAATTTTATCCGATAACGACTCAACTACCGCGTAAAATTGTTCTTTAGTGTAAATCATCCCTAATTTCGCAGATTTAATTTCGAAGTCAGAAATCAATGCCTCTAATTGTCTCTTGACAATTTCAGAAGGTATGGGAAAAATGTGAGAAATACCGAGGGTGTTTTGGGACGTAATCGCTGTGGTTACCCCTACTCCGTGAACACCCATGATTTCATAAACCTTAATATCAGTCTCTACTCCAGCACCGTTCCCGCTGTCAAATCCAGCAATGCTAAGCGCTACCGGCTTTCTCATTCCTCTTCACCCTTGTATTACCAGCAACTACCCAGAACTCTCCGTCGTCTCTTACCTCAAGTTTCCATATGCCAGTCGAGTGCTTTACCATTTCAACTGCATCCTCTACAGCTCTAATTGCTTCTTTCCTTCCTCTCCCTAAGGCCATGACTAAGAACACGTCCTCACCAGGCTTTAATTCATCAATTACGTGAATTATCTTAATCTTCACAAGATCCTTATATTTCTCCTTGAGAGAGGTGATTATTTCCTCGAACCTTTTTTTCGTGTAATCCTCATAAGCTTGATACTTTAACTTGTATACCTTATGCCCTTCTACAACCCCTTTAACAATACCCAAATAGATTACCATTGAACCTACTTCTTCTCCCGCCTCCTCTCTGAACTTCCTTATTTCCTCTAGTATATCCAACCTCCCGCCTATCCTCAGTTCACCTCCAGCAGGCGGGGGAAAAATTGCCACTTCATCACCGTTATTGATTTCTTCTTGTTTCTTACCGTTGACTAAGATTGAGATTTTTATATTTCCTAGTCCTTCTCTGACTATTTTTCCGAATTCCTTACCGTATTTCGCCTCTAACTCTGATATGAGACATTCCACGGTCTTGCAATCTGTTTCCACTATTTCGTACTCTTTACCGGTGAAATCTAATAGAAAAGCGAAATATCTAACCGTAACTTTCATCTCTCTCCTTCCTCTTTTTAATCTTTAAGGTTAATTGTGGATGACGAGTTTTTAAATTATCTACTTGGTAATGAAAGCAATAGGAGAAAAATTATAGAAGAGAAATACTCAAAGAGTGACGTTGAAATACTGAGAAGGCTGAACGATATCGAGATCATGTTAAGACAAGTTATTAAAAGCGTTGGATCTAATGACAGAAAACTAACGGAAAACTCTTTATGTGAGCGAATCCTCGAAAAGGGATTCGTGATCCTTGAGGGACATGAAATTAACAAAAACCTCCACCCGTCGTTGTTTGTTCTGCCCTTAGATGAAGGAAGGGTATTAGTGACTTTTAAGGATACCATAGACTTGCTTATTGCATTATTTGAAAAGTTCGAGGAAAACGTTGAAACTAATATTCCGAAAAGGCTTTTACCTTTATTCTCTTTCTTACGTAGGTCTGGTTTGATTTATTATAATCACGTATCACGAAGGTATGAATTAGTAAAATAGATTAAATAAAGTAGATTACATGATCTTGTTTAATAACCTAAAACCAAATAATCTTAGGGTGATTGTTATAAGTTCAGAGGAGCAGGTAATTGAAAGCGTGTTGAGAAATTACAAGAACATTGCCACAGTGGGCTTTTCCAAAGACCCTTCTAAACCTTCACATCAAGTACCAAAGTTTTTAATTTCAAAGGGCTATAACGTGATCCCTGTTAATCCCACAGTAGATGAAATTTTAGGTAAGAAGAGTTATAAGAGCCTACTAGATATCCCAGATAAAATAGAAGTAGTTGAGGTTTTCAGACCCTCTCAAGACGTGCCCAAAATTGTAGATGAAGTCTTGGAGAGAGTTAAGAGGAAAGGTGACGTGAAGGTAATATGGTTACAAGAGGGGATAAGGAACGATGATGCTGCGGAAAAAGCAAGAAAAGCGGGACTCATAGTAATTCAGGATAGATGCATGTACAAGGAGTATATGAAAAAGATTGAGGGAAATCCTCATCCTCCACCTGTAAGTCAAGTTGTTAGCTAAGTAAAACCTTAAAGGACTTGTCGTCTAAGTTGAACTCATCGTTAACGTATAATTGGAATAAAGTTAAAGGAGGTAGTTCCAATTCCTTACAATCTGAGAAAATCTCATTTCCTACAATCGTCACGTGTTCCCATTCCTCAAGTTTCAATATCTTTTTTAGGTATTTTATCGAAGACAGTACTTCTTCTTTTTTCTTTTCTAAAGCACTTTCAGGACCGTAGAAGAATATCTCGGAGTCTGTGAGAGGTATATGTTCATGTAACTTTACACCCATGACAGTGATATTGACCTCATTATCACATATACATGTACCCCTTTCAATCGTATCCCTAGTTAGCACGTTAATTCTCATTGCCAATTCATCAAGCCCTAATCTTTCAGACCTCTCTTTTAGAAGTTTTAAGGATACTAAAGGAAAAATATAGTAGATTTCTCCTTGAACGTTCAAAGGATAAGCTAACAACTCCGCATCTTTTTCAAAGACCTTTACTCTGGGTATTACATTACACTCCCCATTTATCGAGGTTAGAGATTTAAAAACTATGATTTTCACATTGCTATATAGACTAATTATCGATTTAAACTTGACTTGCATTTTATTATAAACTTTGGTAATTTTCCTTTTATTTATTGATTTAACTAAAAGCATAAATTTATAAACTAGTTAAACTTAATTAATATATGAGGAAAAATGAGAAAAGGCATAAAGTTCTGTAGTTGTAGCGCAATAGTAGGTATAGGTGCTTTCCTATTCGCGGGAGGACTCATGGGAATAGTAAAAATCGCGTCACCTGAATTCCCGCTCTATCTTGGAATGCTCTTAATGATTCTTGGTGTTCTAAGTAGTTCTTTGACCTTAGCCCCTGACCAGAATGGGTATGAATAGAAATAATCAGTTTCAGTTTATGGTTTTAGTACAAAACAATTTTTTAATTCAAGTTAACCTAAAATTAGGAGAAGTTTTATTTAAAGGTATTATAAAAATATAGCGATGCGAAGATTTATCTTATTTTTATTGTTACTTGTTTTAACCATTATAACTGCTGTTCCAGTAACTGCAATAACTCCACAAGCACAAATTTCTCCTAAACCTATAGGTTTAGCCTCTTATGGAATCTACTCTAAAGGTACTAATTCTACATATACAATAACTACAAACCAAATAATAGGTTACTTCAAAATATATTCTATTAATTCTTTCAATCCAAACTCCCCTGAACCTTATTACGCTACGTTACAACTAGGAGGGACAGTTAATAATTCACTGAGTGTAAATTGGTTACAAGAAGAACTCGTATTTAATACACTTAATCATACCTTTTTCATAGGCTGTTATTATAACGGTAATCAAAAATTTAACACGAGTGTGTTTCACTTCTCGTTACCCTTAGCAGGGTATCTAATCATATCGTTGGTTTACAACCAAACCTTTACTATAGTTAAATATCAGTACGTAATAATACAAAACGGAAGTAGGTTTTTACCACCTGAAGTTAGAACTGCTATTGTCTCAACTATACCCGGTAAGGCATTTTTCACTGTAAATTATCCAACAAAGGAAAACGTTGAACTCGTCTTCGGGGGATTTAACAGTGTTACAAACTTCGCTTCCTTGAACGCTGAACTTGGGTTATTTTATAACCAGAGCGGACTTAAGCCCTTTCCTTCAGTCTTTAACTTCGGAATGAATGCCACGGGTTCGGCTGAAGACTTAATTACAATCCTTGAGCCAGACGGAAACGTAGAAGTAACTATAGGTAGTCCGAGTTACGGTCTAATAACCAGTAACTACAATCCTCCTATACCACCCTTAACTTTTGTGAACGAGAGTCTTATAATAAACAGACTGGGTATATATCAAAGTAAAGATTTCTATATCGACATGCCTTATAATATAACTATACCTAACGTTCTGAGAATTGGCAGTAACGTGTACTTGTATTTGGAAAAAGTTAAAGGACGAACTCTCATAATCCCTAACAACACTACATTCCAAATTTTCGATATATTATTGTACTATGATGAGAAAGTAATGGTTACGATCGTCTACCCTAACTATTCAGCAATTACCTACAACCTACCCGTGAATACTAGTATAACGTTACCGAGGATAATAAACATCACCAATAACGAAATTCTAGTTTTACAAAAAAACGTCCAAATTTTAGTGACTAACTCAACACCGCCAATAATAAATGTCTCAACTTATTACGTCCCTGAATATTTAGTCAGGATAACTTACCCTAACGGCACGACAGTTACGAATTGGTATCAAAGAGGTACTGTCTTACAGTTACCACTGTATATATACGAAAACCCTCATGAGAGATTTGAACTAGTAGGAAAAAACACCATTAATGTAACCTCTCCATTAAACATAATGCCTCCTTATCAGCTGGAGTATGAAGTGTCCTTAGACTATGGAGACTTTAATATTACCTATTGGGCAAAGAACGGTCAACTGGTTACTCTTAACGCATATATTCCTCTGTTCTACAAAGGAGAATGGGAAGGAACCTATAATGTCCCAGTAGGAGGCACTATAGTTGTAAACCAATACATCATTGAAAGACTAGTCTTAAGCCAAAATATACCGCTTATCACCTTACTGGCTTTGATATTAGCCTTCGTAGCGTTAATACTACTCTTCTTGCATAGAATTAGAAAAATTCTATGAAGTTAGTTCTTTATTTTAATGAATATTGTGAGAGCTGAAAGTACTAGGGATACAATGATGAAAAGAGATGATACTAGAAATGCAAAGTGAAGGCCATCTGTGAAAACTACCATAGCTTTTTTATCTTCTAACGAACTAGTACCGAGGAATATTTCAAACGCTACATATCTGGGGATGGACAGCGAGGCTACGGTTATACTTATTACATAACTCAGTACAGTGCCTATACTGGAAAAAGTCCTTGATAACCCTGATACACCTCCATAATATTCTTTAGGCACACTAAACATAATTGCAGTGTTATTTGAAGGCCAAAATAGGGAAGAACCTATCCCCGTAAGTATAGATATAGCTGATACTAGGTAAGGTGAGGAATAAGGAGTGAGTAATGCAAAGTATAAAATAAGCGAGGCTAATGTACCCAGTAATCCTAAGGAGGCTAATAACCCAGGTTTAGTCCTCTCAGTTCTCTTACCTACAATAGGTGAAAGAACACTGGCTACTATGTACCCCGGGACTAAAACAAGAGAGGCGTATAAAGGTGAAAGACCCTTAACCCCTTGAAGGTACATGATGAGTAGGAAAGTTAGAGAGAGACCTCCTATCCCTTGGAAGAACAAGGAATATAATGAGAGGCTTAATAACCTGATCTTTAGTAGCTTTAAGTTTATTATTGGTTTTTCCACCCTCATTTCATTAAATATAAATAAAGGTAGAAGAGCTAAGCCTAGGATCACATAGAGCAGATCGGTAGGATTTACACCTACGCCTGCTATAGTGACCAGTCCGTAAGATATAAGAAAAGGATTAGAGCTAGAATACCGCTACCGGTCACGTCAAGCTTACTCCTTGTCGGATTCACATCCTTAATCTCACTAAGCCCTACAAATACAGCGAAAATACCTATGGGAACATTAATATAAAATATATGGCCAACCGAAAATTGTGGTTAAGATCCCTCCGAGCAATATACCGATCAAAGCACCAATATTCCAACCCAAAGCAGTTAAACCATAAGCTCTACCCCTGCTGCTAGGCGAAAAAAGATCTGCAATCAAGGCAGTTCCGTTAGATGCTATTAAACTTCCTCCCAAGGCTTGAATTACTCTAAAAACTATAAGAAGGTCTATACTAGTGGATAGACCGCAGAGCGCCGAAGCTACGGTGAAAAGGGCGAAACCCAAATTATATATTTTCGACCTTCCGATTATGTCTCTTATTCTTCCTGCTTGCGTCGAGATGACCGCTTGGACTAGCAAATAAGACAAAAGACCCATATAGAAGTGTAAAGGTTCGTTTTTAAGTCGACCGTAATAGTAGGCAAGGCTAAAAGAACTATAGTACTATCTACAGAAGCCATTAATGTACCTAGAACTATAATTGTAAGAACGAGATTTTGACGCATAAGATTAGTTCATAGCCGAACGAATATAAAAATTTTTGAAAGTGTCTTCTTTGTTAGACCTTATAATTGAGCCTTATGAATAGATTACAAAGGTAATTCTTATTAGCTGATTATCACACATTATCAACTGAAGATAAGGCTTCGGGAATATGGATATAGAGGAATTAATAAGTAAGTCTCTTTCTACTTTCGATAAATACTATGCATTAAAGAACGTAAATTGCTCTAAAGTCCTCATTGCTAAAGTAAATGGAAAAGAAGTAGGGTTTGCAGAATTAAAGAGAAGAAAGAACATAGGTGCTATATTTTATTTGGGAGTTCTGCCGGAATATAGAGGCAAAGGAATCGGAAAAGACCTGGTAAGAAAAGCTGAGGAATATTTCAAGGCTAAAGGGCTTTCACTAGTTGTAGCTTCTACGAGGAGTTGGAATATAGCAGCTGTCAAAATGTTTTCTTCTCTGAACTACAAAATAATAAAGAAAGAAAGGGTACAGAAATTTATTATAGAATTACTAGACGCTACGGAAGATGACCTGATATTATGTAAAGAATTAGGGCATTCCAGTTGTGACGAAATAAAGAAAAAATAAGTCACTCTTCCATAATGTTAATAGGATTTGATAAAGTCGCTATAGTTTTTTCACTATCTATGAGTTTTCTAACGTCCTTAGGTAAATGAAACATGTTCTTGTGAGTTATTTCGTCGTAATACCTCAATTCACCCTTTACTCTGTTAAGTCTGCTCTTTACGTTTAACTTACTGACATTGACCTTGTCTGAACAGAAGATAAAAGCCCACACAGTATCAAAGGAAGGGACAAAAGATAAACCCACAGACACGTAGTTATATATTTCCCTCAAAGTCTTTACAAGCCTTGAAAACGAATGAGGGGATTGATACGGAGAAGTACCCTGAGTTACCATAACGTCCTTTACTAACTTTTTCACCTCTTTATAAAACTCTATAGTGTATAAGTTCTTGGAACGAGAAGTTTCAGTAGGATCTGTAAGGTCTAATACTACTACATCAAAAGGCTCTCCCTTATATTGTCTGACAAAATCGAAACCATCTTGAAAGACCAACCTAACTCTTGGATCCCTAAATGAGCCCTTATGCCATGTCTCTAAATACTTTTCAGCAATCTCGACAGCCTTTCTATCCACATCAACAGCTACAACTTCTTTCACGTTATATTTCAGAACTTCTCTAATTGTGGCACCTTCCCCAGCCCCCATTATTAGTACTCTCTCAGGATTATCTGAAGATATCATTGCTGGATGAATTAAAGATTCATGGTAAATGTATTCATCATATTCCGCTGATTGTATCAGTTGGTCTATTATTAGCATTTTACCAAAACTATATGATTCCGCTACAATCACGTTTTGAAGACCTTCAACATCAGTTATTAAGTTCTTTATAGCGTGGGCATGATAAGAATAATTAGATTGTTCATCAAAGTACCAAAATAACCTCATACTTAGTATCACCTAATTTTTAATTTTAATATCCTACTATCTATATACACCACATAACCTATATAATAAAATATAAAGCTGTAAGCAATAGATGATTTACATAGAAGAAAATATTTATTATAAACTTAGATTAGATTTAGTTCTGACTTTCCCCCACCAGCGAGGGTTTTCCCCTCATCGATTAATTCTAACATCTCTCATCTGAAGGGCAGTCAAGAGGGTCAGAGACCCCTTCAGATTAATAACAGTAATTACGTCACGAACATTCTCATTACAACACGATGGACAATGAAAGTACCTATAACCAACATCCTCCATCTTTCTACCGCGTTTTGGACATGAGACTGAAGGGTATTTTAGGATTAACAAACTCCACGATTATTCCACATTTCGTTGCCTGCCAAACAATACCAATACTATAAAATACGGTATTATATCGAGCATAACCTATCGTGAAACTCTCTTAATAGTCTATAAATATTTTTGATAAAGTTCTTTAGATTTTTAAGATTTATGACCTTTGAGTTTAAATAAGTTTCAAGTAGGAAGCTTTATCAGAATATTATTTACCTTCAAATATAATCTTCAATTAAACACAACGTTTTCTGGGTAGAATAATATATCTTTATAATAGTAGGTCCAGTTAGAGAATTTAAAAAAGGAGCTATATCTCTGACTATTTTTACATATTGAATCCTATCAATTACGCTACAGTTTCTGAGGCAATCTCTATTTATAATATAAAAGCCTTAAATTACGGTTTGTTCTTAGATGCATTAATAGCCTTGACTAAGGGAAGGTTTTTCTAGAAAAAAGCATTACTTGCATTGGAGATTATAGGATTACATGGACATTATTAGAACTGATAATCTCGTAGAGTTTTATATACCCTCATCTGCTAGATGAGGACAAAGTATTCAAAAGTAGTCTTCGATATAGAATTATAGTCAACTTTATAAGGTTATCAGGACCTTTAAAAGAATAATAAATGATAGAGTATAGAAGGTAATTTCTGTATAATCTGAGTTAAAAACATTTGTTAGTTAAGCTGTAAGTTTTTTCGTTAACTCCATCGAGCTTATAACTAACCATCTAATAGTGTTCTCGTCAATCGTTTTATCTCTATAAGTTAAACTAATCAATACCTTGTTTTCTCCTATTAAAGGTTCGATAACAATTTCCTTATAATTTGTGCTCTCACTAGAGATATCAGATTTACTGTCAATCAGTCTGACTCCCATTAATTTAGGAGAGCTTAATATGTCAGTTTTAACTTCTTGGGGAGGGCTCCAGAAGCTTTATTTTTCCCTCCTCAACTGCTTTAAAAGAGAACTCATAGCCAATTATTTCCTTCTCAAATAACTTTAAGTATTTATCTTTAAATTCATTATAAATTTCTACTATAATCTCGTCGCTTATCGGAGGTTTGAAAGATACGGAAAGGAAGCTGATTTTACCTCGATTCAGTAATGAAACATTATTTCCCTTTTATATTATTAAAGATCAATAGATCCTGAAATCGTGTTTTTGTTGCTAGAAAGTTCAAAAGCAAGTTAACTAAGTCTTTATCTACAAGCCCGGCATTTATAAGGTTTGCCACGTCTTCATTGACGAACCTTCTGTTGAGTATTCCACTTATACTTGCTGAAGTTATCATGATTAGTTAATTTAATTTTTGAATTAAAAGATTATGCAAAAAGACTTTTACATATGAATTGACATTTTTACCTAAAATTTACTTCTTTACATACATATTTGAACAATAAAAAGATATTACGATATTAACTTTGTAACTAAGATAAAATATTTATTATTTTTAGGTTCGATAATATCGCATTGAGAGGTATTATATTAAGAGACAATAGGTTTAGTACCAGGTTTTTTATTATATATTTTTCATATAATTACGGAATATAAGTAAATTATCTTCAACATCCTAAACTCTCGATATTACTAATCTTAAAAATATTTCAGCCAGATTATTCAATAAACCTTTTTTAAATAAAAACGGTTTATAGGATCCGATGGGAACACACTTATGTAATAATAGAATAGTGTTTTCTACTGTCGTTTTGCTGATACTGCTCTTAATATCTATGAGTATTAAGTCAGAAGCCCAGATATCAGCTACATTTACAGCCAATTATATAGACGCGTCTCAACAAAGCGTTAGCGGAAATAGTATATTTTACTTAGTTGTAGACGTAAGCGGAAGTGCTAGTTTATCAGGTTCGTATTCTATTAACTCCATCTCAACCAACCTGAGTGGTTACGGTATCCCTTCATATTCCCCTCCTAAAGGAATGGTTGTATCTAAACCCTATGTCTTAAACGACACCGTGTACTTTATTTTCGCTCCTAATATAACCTCAATTAGCCCATCGTCACCAGATATTAAATGCGCGTATTTAGCCTCAGTGGATTACAACAATGGGATTTGGGGAAATCTCGATCTGTTCATAGGTTACGGTTTCACCGAAGCTTTCTCGATGTACAAAGGGTATTTGTACGTTATATGGTACCCCAACATCTCCTCCTCAACGCCTTACTTGATCGTGATTTCACCCTCGCACCAAATAATTTACAATAACACTGTCCCTGTGAATAACATAATCTCAATATGCGTTCTCTCAAGTGACATAATAGTTATTGCTAATTCAACTAGTAAGCTATCCATCCTGCAACTAAGTAGTGGTTCGATATCCTCAGCATCATTACCTCCTGAACAACTCTTTATATATAACTTATCTTCTAAGACTTTAACTCACGTTCCTAAATACAAAGATATAGAGCCAAATTACAAAGATATAGAGCCAACATCCTTCCAAAGAGTTAACAACCACACACTCCTAATTGCCTTCTCTTCTAACAGTTATTCTTACATAGCTGAGTATAACGTATTAAACGACAGTATTTATAACGTAAAGCAAGTACCCGGTACTGTAACAGTAATAAGTTATTATAAAGGTCTGGTCTCAGTTAGCTCAGTGTATAGAAATAGTCAGACTCAGTATACTTATTATAACTATGTTTTTAAACTATCCGACTGGTCCACAGTCTATTTCAACAGTGGTTCCACAACAGCCCCCAGTATTTCTCTCAGCATAGGTGAAGCATTAGAAGGAAACACCACTATATACCTATTCACGGTAAAAGTCGAAGGTTACTTGGCCTCGTTATTCCCACCTACTTACCAGTTAACCTCTAGCCCGTCCTTGGTATATGTTGGGGGAATACCTCAGCCTTTCTCAATTCATTCAAACCAAGAGTATTATAACGGGTACACTATAGTGACATTATATTGGTCGGAAAGCGTTCCCTCAACGTATTTAGTTTACGTAAACGGTACGCTTTTGGGCTCTACTACGGATAACATTTATTACCTTAACTATACGAAGAATGAAACTGTTTATATTACAGTGGAGGCTCAAAATTTTCTAGGATCTATTAACGAGAGTATTATAATCCACGTCTTAGTATATAAGGAAACAACTACTTCAATCACCAGTACTACTACTGTAATTCCATCAAATATAACTACTACTATTCCCACAACCACTTCTTCCACGACGTCTTCGACAACTTATTCTCAGACGAACGTAGAAAGTACGACGCCCAATACATCAACTAGTATACCCACCAAATCTGCGAAATCTTCTAATCAACTTTCAATACCGTCTATGTATCCTGTCGAAATAATTATAGTAGTGATTACCACGACAGCTATAGTTTTACTTGCATCGAGAAAAAAGTAAATTAATAGAGTAAGCCTCTTGGCCTATTACCCGTAATGTGCCACATACCTATATACGGGATCAGCCCCAGTACAGCCCTTCTCTTGTCTGTTAATACTTTAACAAGGACTTCCAACATGGCAGAGTAGTAGTTATCCTTCATTTTCTCTATTTTCTGTTCCAGCCGCTTTTTATCTTCATTAATTAAGGCATCGATTAGTTGCACCAGAAGAACTTCCAGTGAGTCTGGAGGATGTCTTTCTTCTATTTGCTTTGCTATAATGCTAAAGAAATATTGTTTATCCTTACGGCCTAAAAGTATTAGACTACCAATATATATCGCGAGATCTAAGGAAGTCCCAGAAATGATTAACTCCTCCTGACGGTTGTTAAGTATAACACCAGAAAGATTGGTAATCATATCTATTGCACCCTTTATATCCGTGCTTTTTACTTGATTACACATATTCTTTAAATCCATAACATCTTGTAATATAGTCTTATACTCGTACTTCTCTCCATTAGCCAGACTTTTCATTAACTTAAGCTGGTACATTTTAATCATATCCATACAGTCCTCATCCGTATAATCACCTTCCTTTACTCTTTTCCAGACTTCAGAAAACCAGTCGTTACTCAGTTTTTCCGCTAGTTCGATCGTAGTCCTCACAGACTCAGTACTAGGATGTGTAAGTAGTAATGTATATCCAATTCCTGCATCTAATCTCTTCTTCAATAAAGTAAGCTCTTTGTAGATTAACGATGAGTTAGTTGTTGGTATAGCCATTAAAAAGTCCGAGAGAAGTAAAGCTTCATCCTTATTCAGCGATATCTCTTTCACCTTTGCAATTGACCGCCTAAATTTTTCATATAGAAAAGCAAACTTTATTAGATCCTTGCTTGACAAGGCGTAATCCGCTAGACTTCCAAATAAGATCGTGGCCCACAAGGGATCTTGAACTTCCAAATGTGCTAGTTCTCCTCTCTTATATTTAATTAAAGATTTAGGAAATATTGAATATGCATCTTGTAACCTTTCTATTTCTTCTTCCAGTCTTTCATCTTCTTCATTCATAAGGTAGTAGTATGCTATGATAGAGAAAAGTCTTGCAAAAAGCGTGTTCTCTTTTGCCCTTTTTATTAGGTCGGGTATTACACTCTTAACCCACTCGGTTCTACCGCCTTTTACCGCTGAAACCGTTATTTGTAGTGCAGTCTCAACACAATCCGGTGGTGATTGTTCACTACTCAAAACCAGCTTTATTTCAGAGACGAGCTTATAAGGAGCTAGCAATGTATCTTCTATGATCTTATTTATTTTCTCCTTTTCTATTTGTAAGGTACTCTTGAAAGTTGAGATTCTAGTTCTAAGGGACATACAGATTTCTTCTATTTTTTGTGAAGAATTTTCTATTAAAGTAGGTAGTAATTCTCCAAGAATTTCCTTGATCAGCCTATTTACTTTTTTCCCTGAGATGAGATAGTCACTAAGTTCTCCAGTATTCGGTACTTGTAGAAAGTCAAAATCCATAAGAGAGTAATAATATAACTCAATCAGAGACAGAGAGTTTTTAGGTGTTAATCTTTTAGTTATTTCTTCTTCGAGGGCTTTTTTTATTTTATTTACATCTATCACGTCTATTAGATCTGTTCCATATTCTTCTGAGATCTTTATCTTTATATCTCTGTTTATTACAGAAAACCACTTCAATACTAGATCTTTTTCATTATCAAGTTTCCTTCCACTAATCTCTAACGAAATTTTACCTAACATCCTAGGTATCGGCAGACCATAGTCTTTAGCAAGTTTCAGTAGTGGTAAATACCACAAGACTTTGTTAGGGTCAGCATCAAATATCACGTTAAACATATAATCGAAAAAGTAATCGCCAAAGTCTAAGTTCTCAGAAGTTAATAGGAAACTAAGAGGAACATCGTATACTCCCTTATCTATCTTTACTGCTAGATCTTTTCTTTCAGTAAGAGAGAATATCACTCTACTGCCAGGCTTTATTATTAAACCCTTTTTAGGGCGAATTACACGGTATAGATCATAGGTTAAAACTCCGATCAACGGTTCTTTATCGTTTAATTCTTCTGCTAGCTTCCCAATGTACTTGTAACCTTGGGAAATACCATGATAATCCACTACCTTAGCCTTGAACCCGAGTTCCTCTAACCTTTTTGTTAGTAGAGATGCGAACGTTGACTTACCCGACCTTAAATTACCCAAGATATAAACGTTTTTCCCGTTCAGTAGATTCCTTAAACTTAGATCTAACAAATCCACAAACTCTGGATATTGAGGACTTGAAAGCTCTATGTCGTAGCCAGAAGAATAATCTGATAAATTCTCTAAAGCTTTCTCACTTTCCCCGGGCAAAAGACCGAGAGAGGAGTCTAAGTAATAGTGTATAACCTCCTTCCACTTAGGGGTTAACTTTTCCCAGTCCTCTTTTAAGTTGGTTCCCCTATAAGACTCCTTTAAAGCATCGATCGGATCCTTTGATGTCGGTTTTTTGTAGAGCAATAGCTTAAACTTGTTTAACACTTTAATTTGGTCATTAAGTTTACCCCTCTCCTGAAGTCTTATTGCCTCTGCGATTAAGGGAGGAACATAAGTTACACAATTATCGAAAGGGAGAGATGAATATTCTAAGACTTTTACCTTATCAGAAATCTTATGTTTTTCTAGGATATTTAACGCTTTTTTATAACCAAATACTAGTACGTTACCGCTTAAAGTTGTCGAACCTTCACCAAGTTTAACTTTACCTCTTATTAGGTCTATTACGTAACCTCTACCTAGTATTATGCCTTCCTTTTTACTCCTTATTTCTTTGGAATAATTTTCAAGCTCGTCCCTACTGCTAAATTTGGTTGGTACTATTACTATTCTGTCATTAGTTACTTTCTTAAACAAGGATTCTATAAGCGGGGGCATTGAGATAAATATTAGCCTCTTCGAAAGGAATCTTTCCAAATTCGAGATAGACGTAATTTTTTTCATATCAATATAAACAAAGTGACGTTGGTATATAATAGTTAGCCAAAAACAATACGTGATACGGAAAAGAGAAAGACTTAAAAAACGAGGACAATTTTCGCTTCACTACTTTTTAAAGCGAACTCCGATACACCACTTATTTTCACAGGATAAGCGAGTTTCTCAATTCCCTTAACCTTCATTCCAAGCTCACAAGCAGCGATTTCCAAGTCTTTTCCAGCCATATCCATTAAATTCTCCACATAGTATTTTAACGGTTTAGCGTTAGGTAGAGTTATTTTCTCGTTCTCTTCGGTGAGCGCCTTTAATGCGTCCATAGTGAAGAACATGTAGATCTTATTTCCACTCGCAGCATAGCCTATCGCCGTCACTATACCCATGTAAATCTTCTCATGGTCTCCCGATACCATCATATTAGCTACGTCAACCATTTCTCTCCTTCATCTCCACTACTTTTACAAGATTATACCAGAATAGAGCAAGACCAACATATACAATCACGTAGCATATATATCTTGTGGCTGTCAAGTACCCATCAAACTGTGTTTGTTGAACGTATACTGCAAAGTTAGCCGTGTTCAGAGCTATCTGGTTTGCATTGGCTAAAGTGGCTTCACTGAACTTATACCAACCTATTGCAAAGAGAGAAAGTACAAGGGGAGCTACTAATCTTCTAATATATTTTGACTCCAACGTGAATCATAACCTCTCTTGCACTTTCACTGCTAAGTAAACTCCTCCCAACATTCCGAACATGAAGATTATGCAGTCATAACCTGGTCTCCTTCATATCCCCAGTCTAATTTCCTGATATTCTTAAGCATATAAAGCCTCGAAAACTTCTCTACATCTAGCAATTTGTCAGCATGATTAAACTGCAGCTCCATGAACTATAATTATTAAGGTTAATTAACTTTTAATTTCATATTTCGAAACAACTGATAAAGATGAAATCAGAAGTGAAACTTAATAGGACTGCGCTGTTCAGTTCCACATTTGATAGTGTATAATAAGCTTAGGAAGATGAATAGAGGGGATGAATTGACCGTAATAACAGATGATATAACTGTTGTTCAAAGGGATATAATACCGTTAGCAAAAGAGTTTAAATTTGTGATTAATGTCGTTAAGGAAAACGACGTTTTTAGGGTAACATTGACTCTGATGTAATAGTATACAAATGTATAGCTCTGTTTTTAAACCGTCTAGTAATATTCCTAACTTGTATGAGGACATCTCTATTATCACTGGGTTTATCATTCTCTATTTCCTCACTTTTAGTTGGTGAAATGTTTAACGAGCAAGGTTACCTCAGGATTAATAGAGAATTGATACTCATAGGTGTGGTTATTACCTTATTACTGTGGTTAGGTTTCTATCTTGGCCTTAAGAAAATAGCCCATTTTATCTGACTAAAACTGCTTGTCTAATTGTTCACACTTATTATTTGTAATAACTTTTTTACTATTTACAATAACTTTTCGGCTTTTCTACAATTAATTGAATAATATTAAACATTAGATGTTGTGTTAATATCAGCTTGAACTTTGCGGATTACTTTTTAAATGTTTTAAACTAAGTATAAGTTGATTAGAAATGTTAGGAATATCAAAGAGTCAAAAAAGAAAAGAAGAGCAGGTAAACATACCTTTATACGACCTGAGTAAACTGCCTGAGGAATACTTGAGAAACGAGTTCCCAGAGGTCTACAATAGCTTAAGAAGAAAGTACGATGTAGCGTATCCCTACTTCTACTGAATTTTTTGACCCACATCATCTCGTTTTTCAAGATTTTTATAGGTGGAGAATTAAGTAAATATCGTTAAGTCTAAATTTTCTCGTTTCTTAGATCTATGCATCACTGTATAGCCTATATAGTGTATTTATGATGTCTAAATACTTATTAACCCATGTGGAGTAAACCGCATATGTTACATCTAATAATTGTAAGACACGGAGAAGCCGAACCGAAGATAGAAAACTTACCAGATAAGGATAGAAAGTTGATTAAAAAGGGAATAAAACAGATGAGAAGAGTCGCTAATTTCATAGATATTATGGGTTATAAAATAGATAAAGTGTTTTCAAGCCCGTATATAAGGGCTTATCAATCAGCAGAAGTTATTCTTGAGGAACTTGACGAGGACTTAAAAATAGAGACGATTAAAGAATTAGAACCAGATCAAGATGTAAGCACACTCATTGAAAAGTTGAAGGAAACAAACTCCTCTCAAGCAGAACAAGTAATTATGTTAGTAGGGCACGAGCCCCACTTGTCTACATTTATAAAGAGTGTTACGGGCGGTGAAGTTGAACTGAAGAAAGGTGGAGTAGCAGTTGTAGAGATAGATCCGGCCAGCTTCAAAGG
The DNA here is from genome assembly GCF_009729035.1 of Stygiolobus azoricus. NCBI lineage: Archaea > Thermoproteati > Thermoproteota > Thermoprotei > Sulfolobales > Sulfolobaceae > Stygiolobus > Stygiolobus azoricus. Next base: position 1,838,518 of record NZ_CP045483.1, on the reverse strand, counting down.
AAAACTTACTATACTCCTAACACAGAAAGTAATGAAGAGACTATGAATTATAAGGCAGTGATAGACGCTGGGTATAACTCCTTTAGGCTTTCTCTTTATTCTATATTCCCTAACCTTTCCTTTAGGCTCACAGCCTCGCTGAAGGATTACGTAAGGTTAGGATTAGGTGTAAGCGAAGGAAAACCCATACCCGAGGAGAACGTAAAGAGAGCTGAAATTACCTTGCGTAAATTCAAGGAATTCCTAGATAGAAAAGGTATAAAAGAAGCTGAAATCTTGGGGACTAGTGCCTTTCGTTACGCCAGTAACGGAACGGAGGTCTCAGACAGACTATCTAGTATTATCGGATTTCCAATAACTGTACTGTCAGGAGAGGAAGAAGGTAGGTATTCAGCTTTAGCCGTAATCAACACTTTACCAATAGAGGATGGAATAATCTTCGATTTAGGGGGCGGATCCTTAGAAATAGCCTATGTATCTCAGAGAAAGATAAGGGACGTATACCAGTTCCCCTTGGGAGGACTGAGAATGATGGACAAAAACCCCGAGGAAATAAAAAAAGAAGTGAGGATTGCCTTAGCTTCCCTGCCCTCATCAAAGGGGATACTTGTTGGTAGTGGTGGAAATCTGAGGGCTATTGCTAAAATGGATTTAAAACTTGAAGGCGAAAAACTGGATCAAATTCACGGTTACTCTGTTAGCTATGAAAGAATTGCGAAATACGCTAAGATCCTTCCATCAATGAGTATAAGCGAGAGATCACAACTACCGGGAATTGATAAAGAAAGAGCTTTAACTATTCACTCAGCTGCGATCGTCGTTAAAGAGCTCATGGAAATAATGGGGAAAGATAAAGTGATGACTTCAGCCTTCGGACTACGTGAGGGGATTCTAATTGAGTCGGAAATAGAAAATGTCGACAAGCTAAGGGAATTTTGGATGGAAGGAGTATCTTACAACTTCAACGTAGAGCCGTTCGTAGACTCATACAGAGAAGCACTTAAGGAAACAAAAGACGTAGCTGTGAGTACAGCTTTTTACCTCTTACAACTCATGAAGGCCTCTAACTTCTTGGATCCCTACATGGGATGTTATAAGGTTTTTAGGGAGATCACTATCCCAGGGTACACTGCGGACGAAATTAACGTTATTACTACCTTATGTGCTTTAGCAAAGAAGTTCAAGAAAAAGTACTATAACAAGGTGAAGAAGTTAATAGATAAGGACACAATACTCGTAAAGGCAAAGAAAGTGAAAGAGCTTCATGAAGCTTATGAGTTAGGAGTGAGAAAATGGTAGGGCATATAATAGCATTTGAGGGAATAGACGGCTCAGGTAAGTCGAGCCAAGCCAAACTACTTAGAGACTGGCTAGAAGCTAAGGGAGTTCCAGTCTACCTCACAGAATGGAACTCTTCAGAGTGGTTGCACGAGATTATAAAGGAAGCTAAAAAGAAGAACTTACTTACTCCTTTGACTTACAGCTTAATACACGCTACAGACTTCGCGGATAGATACGAGAAATACATTTTGCCTATGTATAAAGCTGGTTACGTAGTAATTTCTGACAGATATATTTACACCGCTTATGCTAGGGACTCCGTAAGAGGGCTAAGCATAGATTGGGTAGCTAAACTTTACTCATTCGCGATCAAACCAGATATAGTCTTTTTCGTAAGAGTTACAGCTGAAGAGGCTTTGAGAAGGTTAAAAGAGAATAGAAGAAAAATAAAACCGAACGAGGCAGGAGCAGATGTTTTCCCAGACTTGAAACCTGAGGAGGGATTTCTTAAATATCAAGGTGCTGTTCTCTCAGTGTACGATAAATTAGCCACCATAGAGAATTTCTATGTAATCGACGGTGAAAGAGATCCTAAATCTATTCAGATAAAAATAAGAGAAAAAGTGAGTGAGATCTTATGGAAAGAGGAATCTTAATAGCCGTAGAGGGTGTAGAAGGCTCAGGTAGGAGTTCACATCTACAAGGTATTAAAAAGTACCTCGAGGAAGAAGGTTACGGAGTAACCACTATAGGACTACAGTCCAGCCAGCTTTTAGGGAATAAGTTAAACACGGTTAAGAGAGACCTCGTTTTTCAGAGGATAACTTTATTCCTTGCTTATGCTACTGACCTTGCAGACCAGATAGAATACACCGTTAAGGAAGCCCTTAATTCTGGATTTGTTGTACTGGCTGACGGTTACGTTTATACCCTCATGGCATGGGGTTTGACAAGAGGGCTTGATAGGAATTGGATCAGTGACGTATTGTCGTTTGCAATAAAACCCGACCTAGCTATTTCTCTTGTGGCCCCGGTAAGTATTATCAGTAGGAGAGTTATAATGAAAAACGGTAAGATAGACCCCTTGGCTTCCTCCATAGACCTATGCATTAATAAGGACTTATACACATCCTTTCGGATCCACGTTAGGACTTTCCAAAAATATCTTCTTGAGATCTCAAAAACTTACGGACTGAAAGTGGTTAAAACTAACAGAAACTACGAGGAAGCCCATAAAGAAATCATCGAATACGTGAGGGAAGTACTGAAATGAAATCTGAAAAGAGACCAGAGTTTTACGCTAATGATAATTTGAGAAAAGCACTGAGATTTGACCCTTCGCCTGAATCAGTTCACGATACGAGAGTTTACTTGAGAAAATACCTGACCTTATCCTTAACGTTAAGCAGACTTTACCGTAACTTGGAGTGCATATATTACTCTAAAGAAGCCGTAAGAATTCTAGGAAAAATCAGAGATGCCGATATATCAGGTTGTATTCCGATAAACAGAGAACTACTAGCATTAAAAGTGACAAAAATACTACCTAAAATTTCTAGTTGTTACCTGCCTAAAATATACGGTAGTAGGCTAGTAGTTTTTGAAAAGATACGTGAAATATATAACCACATCCTAACAGAAGACTTCCACGAGTTCAGGAAGAAAGTTAGAATTCTATACTACCTTACGGAAAGTGTTGGGGAAGATCCTAAACCTCTAAAGGACATAAGTAGGGAATTGGGGGATATAAGAGACCAATACTTAAAGGAGGTATGCGTGTCTACCGTTAATAAAAAATTGAGTTTTGACCCAATACTGGTCGAAGAGACTAGAGCTATAGTGCGTGAAATAATAATGAGGAATGAATTTCAACACTTGAAGAAATTCGAATGAGTAAGAAAAAAGAAAATAGTATAAGCTAAAAATATTATGTCTATTAGACTTGATAGAGTTCACCGCTGATCTAAAGGATAGAAAGTTCTCTAACGTAAAAATATTAATAGATGAGGAAAATGTGGCCGTAGACGGCATAACTTATAGCCTCGATAAGATAAGGGACGTAAAATTAGTTGAGGGTTTCGGTTATAATTATATAGAGATAGACTACGCTGGGGAGAGGATAACACTCTGCGAGTTCACTAATAGAAAGAAGGATGAGATGCTAAAGTTGTATGAAATACTGAAAAGTAAGGAAGTAAAACTAAATTCAGAGAGGGATAAAGACGTTAAAGTAAGGGACTTTTTGAGATCCTTGTTAGCCCCTTATAAATGGCGTATATTAGGAGGTGTAACTGTTTCTTCATTTCTAGTTGTAATAACTTTGATCCCGCCCTACCTACTGAAACTCCTTATAAATAACGTATTTGAGGAGAACAACCCGAAGCTTTTCCCTCTACTTATTTTATTCCTCACATTAGTAAACTTAGCTAATATTCTCCTTTCTGCATTACAAAGCCTTTTGTTAAATATGAACGGACAGAGGATAATAAACGACTTGAGATTAAGACTTTATAAACACGTTTTAGGAATGTCCTCAAGCTTTATAGACAAGTATAATTCAGGAAGAATACTGTCAAGACTTACAACAGATATAAATAACACTCTATGGTTCGTAACTTGGGGAATTCCTTCTATAGTAACGAACATAGGCACTATTATCGGAGTTGGAGTTGCACTATTCCTTGTATTACCGTCCTTAGGAATTTATGCCTTAATACCTTTGCCTGTAATAATATTCGGGACTATCGGCTATAGAAAAGCGTCTAAAATTGCGTACCACAAACTTTGGAGGAGGACAGCCGATATATCGTCTCAATTAACAGACACAATACCTAACATAGACACAATAAAATCTTACACATCAGAGGAATTCGAGATATCGAGACTATCAAAACTTAGCAGAGAAGTGATAGACGCTCAGTTAAGAGTTATAAAGACAAATTTAAGGTGGTTCCCTATAATTTCAATTACAATATCCCTTGTAACGGTAATGATATGGTACTTAGGAGGTCTGTCCGTCCTAAACCACACTTTAGAGTTAGGTACGTTAGTAGCCTTTGTCACTTACACTTCGATGTTCTATCAACCTGTACAAAACCTTATAACGGCTGTGATACCGTTTACACAACAATCACTAACTTCCATGGAGAGAATAGTAGAAGTTCTTAACACTAAAAGCGAAATTAAGGAGCCTAAAAACCCCGTAAACTTAGATATAAAAGGAAATTTTGAATTCAGGAACGTTAGCTTCTCCTACGAGGGTACTAAAAAAGTAATAGAAAATTTATCCTTCTCAATAAATAAAGGAGAAAAAGTGGCTATAGTAGGGAGAAGTGGCTCTGGGAAATCAACGATTATTAAACTCCTCCTTAGGCTCTATGATCCGACAGAGGGTGAGATCCTAGTAGACGGAGTCCCATTAGAACACTTGGAGTTAAAAAACTACAGACGTCAAATAGGACTTATAAGGGCTGAACCTACGATATTTTACGGTACTGTAGCATATAACATAAAGTACGGTAAAACTGATGCAAAACCTTGGGAAATTATAGCTGCAGCCATGGCTAGCGGAGCTCATGATTTCGTTATGGAGTTACCTTTCGCCTACGACACCCACTTAGGAGAAAGGGGAAACAAGATATCTAGTGGACAAAAACAAATGATCGAAATGGCGAGACTTTTTCTTAAGCATCCTAAGGTAATAATTCTAGACGAAGCAACTGCCTCAGTTGACAGCTTAACAGAAGCAATGATAATGGAGAAGATAATGGGGGAATTTAAAGACAACACAGTCATAATTATAGCCCATAGAGCCTCCACGCTATTATATGCTGATAGAATTATAGTTTTGAAGAACGGCAAGATAGTAGAAGAAGGCGACTTAAACACACTCATAAATAAGAGAGCTGAATTCTACTCTATATTCGAAAATCAACTTAAGTATTTCCATGGAGTTCAAAAGGCAAAAAGTTCTTCCCCATCATTTTCAGATTACGTAAACGCGTTAGAGCCTGTAAAGGATATAGAGATCCTAGACGAGAGAAGAGTAAGGGTAAACGGGGTCTTATACGAAGTCGAAATGTATAAGCCTTTTCCGCTTTCAAATCCTGATTTTCTCTTAATTAAGACGAAAGAAGGGAAACTATTTACTACAGTAGGAGGCAAAGGGTATGAGAAAGTGAGAACTTATCTAGAAAAGAAATACTTTATACCTAAGATTATGAGAATCAAAAAAATAACCACTACTGGAGATGAATTTGTTTGGACAGTGAGTACAGACCGGGGAGACACTGAAATTAGGACGAGAGGAAGGGGGAGCCTGATAAGGGTCGACGGAAAGATTTTCATTATAGATACTACCGATGATGCATTCGAGATTGATCTTAGTGCATTGGATAGGAAGAGTTCACAAATAATATCTTCGATATTATAAAGAGACAAATAACCTATTTGCCTTAATGTTTTATATAAGTGTTAACAAAAAATAAATTGAATTCATGGAAATCCCGTGGAATGTAATCTCAGATAAGGACATATCTTTAAGTAAAAGTGAATTCACTGAATCGATAAAGAACTTAAAACCAATATATGAAGACGCTAAAGAAATAGTAGAAAAATATAAGAAACTAAGAGGAAAAATTTTCTATCAATTAACGTTCTTAATTATGCCATTTGTTACCATTTTAGTGGTAACCGAGAAGCTATTTGAGTACTCAATTCTATTATTGATCCCTATGAACTACTTCCTCGGCGTCTTGTTGACGTACCTATTGAATGAGAGAAAGTACATAATCTTCACAATTGTTTACGTATTGCTCTCTTTACTGATGGGGCATAGTATCATAAAATACACTTTGCTAGCATCTATAATATTGCTTTCTTGGGGGTATTTTGCAAATCTAAATGAGAAGATTTATCTTAGTTGGTCATCCTACGCCTCTAACTTAATGGCCAGTTGGAGTGATATCGAATATTACAACAGTGATTCGACAATTATAAGACTCAGAAAAGGAATATCAAGAATCTCTCCTTATAGGGCAGACCTAGAATCCTTACTCATAATAGGAAAGTTGAAAGTAAGGGCATATATTTCAGTATTTGCCTTGAGGAAGGGGAGAATCGGTTATATCGTCATACTAAAGGTGAAGAGATACACTCTATTCTCCGATAAATTGGTAATCCTTATGCCTCTAGTATTTGATAAAATTAAAGAATTTCTAACCGAGATTTTTAATAAGAAAGAATGGGAATTAGGTTAGAAAAAATAACTATTAATAAAATTTTTAGGCTTCCTAATGGATTTACTGTCTATTTAATCTATATAGTTGTCCACTTTAGAATATAATAATGTTTATAAGTTACTTATTCCAATTCAAACTTATGTCGATAATCGAAGAAGCGAAGAGAGGTAATATTACGGACGAGATGAAAGCTATATCAAAGTTAGAGCTAATCTCTCCAGAAAAGGTAAGAAGTAGAATCGCAGATGGAAAGATAATATTGATAAGAAACGTGAAAAAACCGAGCAAAAGGTTAGTAGCTGTAGGTAAGGGTGTTACGACAAAGATCAACATAAACATAGGTACTTCAAGCGAAGTAGTTGACGTAGAAATGGAGTTAGAAAAGGTGAAAGTAGCTAACAAATTAGGGGATACACTTATGGACTTATCGACTGGCGGAGATTTAGACGAGATCAGAAGGAAAATTATCCAAAACAGCGAAATTCCCGTAGGAACCGTCCCGATTTACCAAGTATTCATAGAGTCGTTCAAAAAGAGGTCTGGAGGAGCTTATTTCACTGAAGATGACCTATTGAATACCGTCGAAAAACAACTGAGAGATGGAGTAGCATTTATGACCATACATGCTGGCATTACAAAAGATCTCGCTATTAGAGCCCTGAAGAGCAGGAGAATAATACCGGTAGTCTCAAGAGGAGGCGATATGATAGCCGGTTGGATGATACATAATGATTCTGAGAATCCTTATAGAAAAAATTGGGATTATATACTTGAGATGTTTAAGGAATACGACGCTACAATTTCGTTAGGAGATGCGTTAAGACCTGGAGCTACAGCAGATGCACATGACGAGTTTCAAGTAAGTGAGTTGCTAGAAACTAGCAGACTAGTGAAGGACGCAATAAGTAAAGGTGTCCAAGTCATGGTAGAAGGACCCGGACACATGCCCCTTAACGAAGTCATATGGGACGTAAAGCTAATGAAGAAGCTGACAGGCGGAGTACCGTATTATGTATTGGGACCCTTACCTACGGATGTAGCAGCTCCTTATGATCATATTGCATCAGCTATAGGTGCTGGTCTTGCCGCCTCTGCTGGCGCTGATCTATTATGTTACTTAACTCCTGCAGAACATTTAAGCCTACCTACGGTCAAACAAGTCGAAGAGGGTGCAATAGCCTATAGAATAGCAGCTCATGTGGGTGATATCGTAAAACTCGGTAAAAAAGCTAGAAAGTGGGACGACAAAGTAAGTACGTACAGAGGTAGGTTAGAATGGGACAAAATGATATCTCAGCTTATAGATCCAGATAACGCTTATAGAGTATATACACAGTTTGGAAAACCTAAGGTAAAAGCTTGTACTATGTGCGGTGGATATTGTCCGATGATGTGGGCGATGGAACAAGTTAAAAAGGTTAAAGAGTGAGAATTTTTCAAAAAACCATTTTAGCTTTTTACTCTTTTATTACTTCTTTTGCAACTCTTTGCCCTAATTGTATATTCCTAGATGCTAAAGATAGGGCACTCATCACTATAGCTATGCCCATTGCTATTAAATAATTTAGGGAGAAGCTGAAATCAGACGGAATCATTACCGGTATGTAGCTTATCTGACCATTTATCACGACTGGATAAACTATACTGGTTTCAAAAGTCCCCATTATAGCTCCAGCTACAGCAGGTCCTAAAGTCCCGCCTAAAAGCCTGAATACCGTGTTTAAAGAGGTCGCTATACCCATGTATTGCCTTTCAACTGAGAAGACAAGAATGTTAATCAGGGACACGTTCAGGAGGGCAGCAGCCAAGTTGGAGATTGAAGCAAATAGTATTATAGTCCCTAATCCACCCTTCCCTACAATTAACGAAAGGATTAAGTAAGAAGGAATAAGTAAGAAGGAACCAAATATCAAGATCGGTCTCGGGCCTTTCTTAGATATAAACCGACCACCAGCTACGCTACCTACCATCTGAATTAAAGCTAAAGGAACTAGCCATAATCCAGTAGACAGAATATCTAAGTCAAAACCAACAGGCTTAGGTTCTTCTAGTAAATATGTGAGTGTCTGATAAGCCATAAATAATGCAAAACCAGCTACTATAGCAGCTATATTAGCAACTAAAACGTTTCTCCTGTTCATTAGACTTAATGGCATTAACGGAGATGATGAAATCTTTTCTTCATAAAAGAATACTACAAATAGAAGTAGAGATGTTATTATTGAACCTATTGTCTCTAGTGAAGCCCATCCGTAAGTCGGACCTTCGGTTAGTCCAAATATCAACGTTCCCAAAGCTGATCCTAATAGAATTACTCCTAGATAGTCTATCTTAGTTTCTAGCCTCACTTTAGATTCCCTAATGAAGAAATGAATTAAGAGAGCCAATGTTATTACTACTGGGATAACCGTATGATATGTATACTGCCAACCAAAGTTCTGTGCTATGTAACCTCCTAACGGTAGGGCTATGGCACTTCCTACGCCGAACATAGCGCTTACCAAGCCTTGCGCTCTAGGAACGAGATTAGGAGGAAATTCCTCCCTGATGAGGCTGAATGCCAAAGGGAACATAGCTAAACCTAAACCTTGAATTGCCCTGAAAATTAAGAGAGCCGTAAAATTAGGCGAAAAGCCCGTTAGCGTCACTCCAAGCGCGTAAATCCATATTACTATCTCCAATATCCTCTTCTTACCAAATATATCTCCTAGTTTACCCGCTATAGGATTCATCACCGTACCAGTCAACAGATATATCGACAATACCCAACTAACAGTAGCTGATGAAACCCCAAACTCACTTGCAATTGAAGGCAATGCTGGAATTAACATTCCCTCAGTATACATAACGGCTACAGCTAGCGGTGCCAGAATTACTAAAGCCCTATAAGCATATTTAAGATCGTACGTTGACATACTTAGATATATCTAAATCCATGAGTTATAAAAAGTTATGTAACACTGGCTCTTCTAATTAAGATGAAGTTCTCCTACACTCCTCAACGGCATTATATAACTCACTTATTTCAACGCCTAAGATAACTGCCTTACAGCCTTTCTCTCCTCTCGATAAACATATCTCCAGATTTTCTAACTCCTCCTCTGAAGCGAAGAAATCCCCAGTTATCTCCACCTTATCACCGTAAACTCTCACAATTACAGTTTTACCTTGCCTAGACCTAAAAGAGACCTCACACATCTTCTCACCTAATATAAGTCCAGTTGGGATTAGTATACTTCCACTTCAACTGATTTGATATTTCATATTCAATCTCAGTTAGTTCCCCTTCCTCTAGTTTAAACACCTCGGAGAATCCTTTAATCAAGGCGTTCAAAGCTTTTTCCCTACTTATCTTTTCGCCTAAAATAGCAGATATAGTAGTCACCCTAGTTTTAGGCTTTCCCCTATCAACTTCTTTCACTCTAGGGACTTTTATCACATCCATTAACTCGAGGTTAGTGTCAAACATAAAAGTCCCGTGAACAACTACAGCCCTCTTCTTCATGGCACCAGCCATACCTACAACCTTCTTTCCCTCTATCACCACGTCGTTTATCGGCGTAAACTCTCCTTTCACACCGAACTCTTTAATAGCTGAGATGAGACCCTCAGCAACTATTTTATAAGCTTTCATTATATCGTTCATTTTGAGTACGACCGTCCACGTTATCTCCCCCTTTTCGTCATGTAGTGCAGGACCTCCTCCGGTGAACCGTCTCACCAAAGGTATCGAATACTTTCTGAGGAGGTCTTCGTTAACCCAATCTCTCACCGCTAAAAACCTCCCTATGGATAGTATTGTAGGAGAAAAATTCCAAAGCCTAAGGGTCTCTGGAATAATATCTCTATCTAGAAGTATTAACATCGTCTCGTCCAAAGCCATTTGTCTGTCTCCACGATTCCCACCCTCTATGACCAATCTCATACAAGTTATTTTTTTTAAGGTATAAGTAGTATATTAATCTATGATAACGATAGTAGGCTCAGGAGCGGCTGGAGTCTACGCAGCATTAACAGCTGCTTCTTTAGGGGAGAAAGTGACAGTGGTTGAAGAGAGGGAAAAGTTAGGTGGGACTTGTGTATTATTTGGCTGTATTCCGTCTAAAGCGATGCTCCATCCTTTGGCTCTAGCTTATTCTCTAGATAGAATAGGGAAAACTTTGAACTTCAGCTACTTAGAACTCACTAAACTTGCTAAGGACGCAATAAACCAACTCTCAAAAGGCTTAGAATACATATTAGAAAGCCACGATATTAACGTTATACATGGAAAGGCGTCTCTAAAAGGTGGGAAAATCGAAGTTAATGGACAAACTCTTAACTCAGAAAAGGTAATAATAGCTACCGGGACTATAAAGCCCTCTGGGGCGTTAGCTGCAGACGACCTTCCATATCTCGATAAAGATTTCAACAAAGTTGTAATAGTAGGAGGAGGAGTAGGAGGAGTAGAATATGGATGGCTCCTTAGAATGATAGGAAAGGAGGTCCACATAGTAGAAAAAGAGGATTTACTTCTCCCTAAACATGACCCAAACTTAAGGAAAAGTGTAACTAATTACTTCTCGAAGCTGGGGATTAAACTCCACATGGGAGTAGAGGCTAAAATTGATGGAAACGCGGTGATCACATCTAAGGGAGAAAAGATAGAAGGAGACTTCGTTCTTCTTAGTTTTGGCAGAAAACCCAATTTAGAGGGATTTGAAGAATTGAGGAGAGATAAATGGCTTTTGGTAAACGAATACATGGAGACCTCTCTAAAAAATGTTTACGCTGCTGGAGATGTAACCGGATCGTTTACTGCACATGAAGCGATTCACGAGGGGATCACGGCTGCACTGAACGCATTAGGCAAAAGGAAAGCATATGACGGATCAGTTGTACCTAAAGTAATATACACAATGCCTCAAATAGCATATATTGGAAAAACAACTGGGAATTGTAAGAAAATTGATATGGTCACATTACCTAGAGCTATTGCTGAGAAGGAAACAGAGGGGTTTTTGAAGATTTGTGAGGAAGGAGGAAAAATAGTCGGTGCTGTTGCGTTTTCTGAGAGAGCCGAAGAAATCATAACAATTATAGGGATTGCGATGAAATTCGGAGTAAGTATAAGTTCTCTCCTAGACTTTCAGTTCCCTCATCCCTCATATCTAGAGGCAATATGGGAATTAGTGAGGACTTTTGAAGGAATTATGTGATAAGAAGGTAAGCGAAATTGGTCTAGGTACGTGGAAGATGGGGGGAGGCTTCTGGACTGCCGATTACTCAAACGACGATAAATACATTGAAGCTATTTCCTATGCTATATCAAAGGGAATTAACGTCATAGATACTGCAGAGATGTACGGAGGAGGACATACCGAGGAACTGGTGGGGAAGGCAGTTTTAAACTTTCAAAGGGACGACGTTTTCATAATAACTAAAGTCTGGAACAACCACTTAAAATACGACGACGTAATCAAGTCCGCTACCAATAGCCTTAAACGTCTGAACACTAAATACATCGACCTATACCTCATCCATTGGCCCAACCCTTCAGTTAAGCTCTCAGAAACCCTCGCCGCAATGGAAGAGTTAGTTGATAGGGGAATAGTTAGATGTATAGGAGTGAGTAATTTCGACCTAAAATTACTAAAGGAGGCTATAACGTTAACTAGGAAATACGAGATAGTTGCCGACGAAATAGAATATAGCATATATAACCTCTCCCCAGAAAGAGACATAATACCATTCGCTAAAAAGAACGGTATCGAGATAATAGCTTATTCTCCACTAGGTCAAGGGCGAATAACAACTGAGAACAGATTGTATGACATAGCACAGAAATACGGAAAAACCGTGGTTCAAATAGCATTAGCATATTTGAAGAAAAATGCTATTCCAATACCTAAATCGGCAAACAAAAAACATATTGACGAAATAGCCGAAGTCTTAAAGTTCGACTTAAGTGATGAGGATGCAAATGAAATCAGGAGGAGAGTGTCTGAATGAAAGTACTAGTCTCTGCTGGGACTTATTACTTCATAAAGAAGGGCATTAAAATAAGTAATACTGCATACTTACTTCAGAGCAGTGGATGCAATGCCTCATGTAAATTCTGCACTCAGTCAGTGTTAAGCAATGCTGACAAGACTTACCTTTCCAAGGTGAAGTGGTACCCCGTGGAACTGGAAGAGATTAAAGACTCGTTGAATAGCTTTACTAGAGTTTGTTTACAAACGGTGATTAAGGAGAAGTTCGAAGACGAGGTTATCGAGATAATGTCAAAAATAGACTCTAAACACAAGTCCGTTACAATAACCCCCGTAGACAAACAGTACTTAATTAAATTAAAAGAAGTAGGGGTTGATTATCTGGGCGTCGGCTTAGACACAGTTAAATCAATGTGGAGAGAAGTTGGGAAGCCTTATTCTTACGAGAAATATATTAAGTTTATAAAGGATGCTATCGACGTCTTCGGCCGTAAACATGTTTACGTGCACCTCATAGTAGGTCTTGGTGAGAGTGAGGAAGAAATAGTCAACACTATGAAAGAACTTTACGCTCTTGGGGCTGAAGTAGCCCTTTTCGCCTTCACCCCAGTAAAGGGGACGCCGTATGAAAAAAAGGAGAGACCTTCACTGGAGTACTACCGCAGGATACAAGCCTTGAGGTATAAACTATCCACTGGTAAAGATGGTGAGGAAGCATTCCTTACCTCCGGTTGTCCTTCTTGTGATAGACCTTATTATAATGAAAGTCCTTTGGATAAAGAATTATATAATATACCGTTGAGGGATTACAAATGGTTCTTGGCTTCATCACATTCAGGAAGTTCGCTGTCATAAGCATAACTGGGGGGAGTTGTTCTCTCAATTGCTTTTACTGCACTTCTAAGTACATAAGCTCCATGGAAGGGGTCATGACTCCAGAAACCATGCACAAATACGTTAAGAAGAGATACGAGATGGGGGTTAAAGGCTTTCTAATAAGTGGTGGTTTTAATAAGAGAGGAGAACTACCAATAAGACCTTATTTACCAGTTCTGAAAAGGTTAAAGAAGGAGAACCCGGATATAATATTTAACATTCACCCTGGACTCCTTGACAAGAGCACAATAGAAGAGTTAAAAGATGTAGTTGACATAGTTGACTACGAGTTCGCCTATTCTCCTAAAGCCTTCCAGTCCAAAGGACTCTCTGGGAGAAGCAGAGAAGATTATCTGAAAGTCTTAGAGATGCTGATAGATTACGGACCTAAGTATATCGTACCTCACATAATGCTTGGACTACCTAACGATGACGTAGCTGAAAGTATAAAGGTAGCTTCCTCCTTTAAGCCTTATCTACTTAACTTCCTAGTGTTTATACCCACGAAGGGTACACCTTCTCAGGTATTTAAAGTCCCTGAGGTAGAAGAAACGGTAAAGATGATAGAGTTGGGGAACAGACTAATGCAAGGCAGAGTGAGTTTGGGTTGTATGAGACCTCATGCTATAAAAGATAAATTGGACAAGATTTCAGTAGAAAAGGGTTTAGTTCAAAGGATAGCTAACCCATCACCGAGGGTTGTGAAAGAATTTAATCTTCCTATGTATGACGCATGTTGTAGTCTTCCAGAAGAGTACTTAGAATATTTTAAGCTTTAGGAATTCTAGCTTTTTGGCCTTCTTTAGTCCCTGCTTAACTTAAATTAACAATCTTCTCTTATTCACTCTTTTCTTCATTTATTTCACTCTCTTCCTCTTCTTCATTTTCTCTCGACCTAGTTAAGAAATGGTGATGTTCTAAATTAAATCCTTGTTCTAACATTACACTCGAACTAGCATAGGACAAATAGGGTCTTTTCTTACCCTTCACTGGAATGTGTAAGAACATCCCTCCCAGGTTGAGAGCCAACGTAGGATTAGCTCCCTTAGGTTGGAATGTTAAACTTATGTCCTTGTCTATTTGATGTCTGTATATGTGAGGCATTTTAATTATCATAATCTCGAAAGAAGAAGATTATAAATTTTTAGCTAAGTCACGTTGGAATTAACCTTCCCTCCCTATCAAGTTCAGACAAGAACTTAGCGTTCTCTACAAGCTCAGGCTTATCAAACTGTAAATTCGGTACAATTTCTTTAAATATAGAACAGTCAAAGATAGTCCCTGAGTACTTTAATAACTGTCTTACATCTGAGGGAAGAGAGGCCTTAGCTATAAACGTTGGGATTTTAATCTTTACAACCTTCCTATTTAATGCTTCAGCATAGATTTCGAATAACCTAGTGATATTTATTGGTTCGCATTCAGTTACATAAAAGTAATTCTTTGACGGACTTTTACCTTCAGTTATAGCTGCAATTCCTTGAGCCATATATCTAGCACTTATCGGCATAAAAGATATGTTAATATCAGGAAGAAGCCCTCTTTTAACTAACTTATATATAGTCACGAATTGGACGTGGGCCGCAAATCGTCCGTAAACCAGTGTAGGCCTGAATATAAACCCCTTGTCTCCTAGAATTTTATATACGGAGAGCTCTCCCTCTAACTTAGTTTTCTCGAAAGTAGACTGAGGTTTCAAACCATCTCCTAACTTTTCTTCAACTTTCACAAACCCCGTAATACCGTAAGTAGATGCACTAGTGTGGATCATTAACTTTCCAAACTGCCTAGCTACTTCTGCTATTCTTGTAGGGACTTCATAATTAGATCGCCTCAAATCCTCAGGTTTACCGCTGATTTCCCCTATGAAGTTAACTACGAGATCGTGCTCTTTAACAGCATTATTCAACTTGTCCATGTCTTTCAATACGTCTAACTGGATTACTTCAACGCCTTTTTCCTTTAACGTCTTAACGTATACTTCTTTCACGGGATTCAAATTCCTATAAGTTACTGTCACCTTATAGTTCTGAGAAAGGTAATAAGCTACATTAGTAGCCAAAAAACCTAAACCCGTTATCAGAATACTCTTCATAGAAGTAAAAATAGATGCGATGAATAAATTAATTTATTCTTAACTTTCTAAATCCTTAGGTATAATATTACTGAAAAGTTCAGCACATCTCCTAAAATCATTTGTGATCTTTTCGATTAATCTCTCCACGGGAATTGATTTGTAAATGTATCTGGGCCTACCTCCTTTAGAGGAGGAGTCTTTCATCCTCTCGACAAAACCTAAAGATACTAACTTGTTTACGCTCCTATTTATGGAAGCCTTAGATATTTTCAGCTGCTCAGCTAACATATCCTCGTTTTTCCCGTCGCTATTTAGTAGTGCTTTAAGGACTTGAAAATCAGTATCCGAGAGGTCATAACAGAAACTCAAGGCTTCTACTAGACCGACTTCTTTTCCCGAAGGTAATCTGACCCTACTTATTTCCAATTCCATAGTTAATCACATTATATAATTAAAATACACATATTTAAATCTTTGTATTTTAAGTTAATAGCTGACAGAGTGATAATTACCTTTTGATTATATTTCTCAAAATTAATATGATAATTACTGCTATTCCTACTAAAGCTAATACAAATGCAGAGGCGTCTAAACTTCTGTGGGGACTCCCCCGTGTAGTATGATATGTAGTCTCAGTCAAAACCAAGGTGGTACTTCCGTTTGTCAGCTTTACCACTACCTTATTATTTCCGTAGGTTACTGTATAGTACCCTGCCGGGAGTATAATTATAGTATATGATGATGTAATATCAGCGTGTACTGTTAGTCGATAATTGTCTAATGGAGTGTAAAATAATGTGATTGTAAGGTTTAAGGGGACTACCGAGGCCTCTAGGCTAAGGCGCTGATATACGGGGCTAAATAATACAGTATAGTTACCATAAGATTTGACATAGAAAGGTAGTACTGAATAAAACGACATCTTAGAAAGGTTAAAAACTTCCACAGAGGGTTTATCAGTATAGTATAATATACCACTGTCATTGATTATCCAAATGGATTCAGGGGGTAAACCCACTTCTCTAACCCTTACAAATGTCATATTATTCGGCACTAATATGGAGAGATTATTGCCCATTACGATCCCGTCATAATAGTAAATAGGAGTAAAATTATATTGAGGACTTAACTTTTCTAAGTTAAGGCCGTAGACCGTATTGTTAATGATCACGTATTGATTATCAAGAAAATTATAGTATTTACCTATAAAGATTAGATGCTTATTATCCAATAAGTATCCATTGGAGAAGAAAACATATAGAGAACCGTTGTAGGAGTAAATTTTAGTTATACCGGACGAGAAGTTGAGTCTATAAATTACGGTACCATCTTCATATAAAGTACAGTTCCACTCATAGAAATAGTTGCCTTGATAGAAATAAACAGAGGTCACGTTAGAGTAGCCCAGGTTATATATAGAGGGGTATATTACGTTACCTTGTCGATCCAAGATTACATTATTAACCACTGTGGCGTTCTCGAACACCTTCAGATCGTTAATGGAAAGGTTCAATGAATTTATCACTGCGTTCGATAAACTCGATATTATGACCTCCGAGTTATTATATTGAACTAAATAATTGTTTATTATTTCAGCGTTCATATTAGGAAAATAGGGCGAGACATATATTACCATCTTTACGGTCAGAGGAAAAGACATTGGAGGAATATAAGTAATATTAGTCGAATTAAGGACTAATAATGCTGGATAAAAAGAGGGTAATATTAGTCCATAATACCCAGACTGGTTAAGAAATATAAGTACGTTGTGCTCGAAGCTCTCAGGATATTGTTTTACACCCCAAGGATACACTATCGGCTGAGAGAGTCCAATTATCCTCGTAAAGTTTATTTGGGTGATAAATAAGATTTCTCTAAAAGGATTTTCTAGCATAACACTTCCATTTGAATATACTATTAGTATATTACTCCCACATTGCTTAACAAAACTTATCATTCTTCCTTGAGAACCTACTGAAACGTTAGCCAAAGTCAATAGGGATACCAAAATGACTATAATACCGATAATCGAAATCTTCATATTCAAACAAATAGATTAAAAGTTGTGGAGTTTAAAGGTATCCTCATTGAAGAGGAAGACTTGTTAAGAACAGGCAAGATTAGTGATGAAATAAGAAAAAAACTTGAAAGAGAAGGGTTTAAGATAGTAAAGAAAAAGGGAAACGAAAACATAATCACCACTTTTGAAGAGGATAAAACTAGCCTAGTCTGCGACAAAGAAGAAATAATTTTCAGACTCCTACTCCTCTCTTCCACTATAACTAGAATCATAATAACAGAAAAGATAACGACAGTGGTTATGTTCACGGGAAGAAAAAGCATAACACATTCATTTAGGATAAACAGAGCGACCGCATTAGAGGGCTTAAGGAAGACTTATATAACTTCTAAATCTTCTCAGGAATTCCTACAGAATTTTTTCAAATACCTTCATGAAAATAACGACGATGCGGTTTTAGGGTGGTTGAGAGAATTCCTGAAAAATAAGAGCTAAGTGAAGAAGAAAAGGAAAAAGAAGTTAACTCTTTAAACAAATCTCTTCAAAACTTGCATCGGATTTGTAACATTAGCCGTCAGTAACGCTTCGTCAGGTGAATGACCAAATGCGAACGCTAATAACTGGCTGAAGTACACTATAGGCATTCTCAGATCTTCACCGTATCTTGCGGCAATCTTGTTCATATTAGTCTCTAAAGCAACACCACCTAATGGGCAATCCACCACTAGGAGTTCGGCACCGTTCCTTCTTGCTTCCTTCAATATTCTTGCTTCTAAGTTCAGAGCTACGTCTGGATCAGAATATACATGTGGACCTCCACAACACATTGTCTTTGCTTCAAACGGCACTACCTCGGCTCCAGTAGCCTTTAATAACTCGTCCATGAAGAACGGTCTTTCAGGGTCATCCTTGATCTTCATGTATCCAGTTAAGATGAACTGCTTCGGTCTTGCGTATAGACAGCCATAATATGGAGCTACCTTTAGACCATTAAGTGGTCTCTTTACAAGGCTCTTTACACCTTCAGGACCTGCAGTATTGTATATAAACTCTACGGCATGTATCATTAACAATTGTAGATCATAAGGCTTCTCACCCATTTTCTCTAAGTACATATTTACTTTTTCTCTCAACTTAGGATACTTAGTCATGTAATAGTGAGTTCTCGATAGTGAATAATGACAGCCTGGGCATGCAGACATTACAGCATCTGCTCCCATTTGTCTTGCTAAAGATAAGTTCCTAGCTGGAAGCAGTAATCCTGCCATAGTATTTACGTTCTTAACCTCTAGTGCACCACAACAGTTGTAATCCTCTATTTTCTCGTACTGAAGCCCAAGATCCTTAGCTACTAACGCTAAAGATACTTCGTAGGACTTACCCATTCCGTCTAGTGAACAGCCTGGGTAGAATGCTACTTTACCGTAAGGATTATTTAGTCTCATGGTCATTCTGCTCTCACCTCCTCCTTCATTGCTTCCTCTAATACTTTCTTTACCCTATCCCAGTTCTTAACTTTACTTGGTTTCATTAACTCCTTAAACAGACCAGACCTCAACATAGCTCCACTCATCATTATAAGATCTTTTATTCCCAATGATACGAATCCAGCCTTAGCTGATGCTGCTCCGAGAGTTAATTCCGATATTCTTCCTCCATTATTCATAACTGTCTCAAGGAATAACTCGTCGAATATTGTACCAGGATCCTTCTTAACTAGCCCGTGCTTTAGCAAATAATTATGGATTGCATGAACTACTTCCTCAACTAGAACACCTTTAGGACATCTGTGGGTACACTTCTGACAAGACACACATCTCCATATACTGTTCTGTAGTTCTATCAATGCTTGTTTATCACCTTTTCTAGCGAGGTCTATGAATTTTCGCGGACCGTAGTTAGGATCGTATTCTCTCATAGTACAACCTGAAGTACAAGTACCGCATTGCCAACAAGCGCTGATTGTATATCCTTCTAGAGTGTTAGCGATCTCGTCCCATACACTAGGGTCATAACCCGTTTGTGTTCTCTCTACTAAAAATGCGTTCCATGTACCGTCTATTTCTACTCCATCCACTATTACTTTATCTTTTTGAATTACACCTTTTATTATAGATTTTTCCAACTCAGGAATGGGCATATTTCACCACCTTTAAGAAGGGTTTTAACCCTAAAACCAAGGCGGTTGTGGAAAGATGAGTGGGGAGTAACCCCGCCGCCTTTTTATCTATTGCAAGGTGTGTAGTGTAATCTAAATACCTTACGTACGAATAGACCAAAAAAAGTGTAGTGGGATAATAATTTGAGGTATCTAAACCAAAAATTGATAAAATACTTTTTAGCTCATTCACTGCAGATATAAAATCATTCTTGTTCTTTAAGGTCACGTTATCCTTAAGGACATAAGTTATTGAACCCGAATTCTTCTCTTCATTCCACACCCATCTATTCCATAGGGGGAAATCTGTAGGCTGAAGATAATGTAAAAGCTCCCTAGCCATATCCCTCGAATCTTTTAATTCCATCCCCTTTACGGAGTTTATAAATATGTTAACTCTATCATCATAAGGTAGAGAAGTATCCTTCATCTTGGAGTACAAGGCGGAAAATTCAGACAAGGGAGTACTTTCAGCCACTTGAGAATAAAACTTCTTGTGATGGAAAAATACCTCAAATAGTTTTTTACGATCTTCCTCAGTCCTAATTTCTAAGTTCATGAGGAAATCAGATTTCATTTTCATAGCATCCAAAATTATAGAGAAAGATTTCTTAGGATCACTATAAGTATTATTTACATCCTTATCTAACATTGCATTAAAAATATCTCTTACATAATCAGGATTTAAAAAAATAGTGTTAATGATGAGCCACCTCTACCTGTACGGGCTCCTCCCATATACCTTTAGTTATATATTCATAAGCTTTCATTGAAGCTGCATAACCTTCTGTTATTGAATCAGATATCGTCTTAGGACCAGTTATCGCACCAGCTAAGAATATACCCTTCTTAGTAGACTGAACTGGTAAGGTATGCTCGTCAAGCGGCTTTACAAACCCATGCTGTTCTAGCTCTAAGCCTAATACTTTAGCTACTTGTTTTGAACCTAAACCTAACTCCATACCGTTAGCTAATATCACCATATCATATGGAACTACTAGCGCTCTGTTTAAGTTCATTGTATCTTCTCCCTTAATTATTACAGTATCGTTAGGTCCTCTCATAAACTCTGATATCCTACCTCTTATAAACCCTACTCTATAATCTAATTGAGCCTTCCAATATAATCTATCTTCCATTAGACCATATGTTCTTATATCCATATAGTAAATATGAACAACTGCATCAGGTATTCTCTGTTTTATCTCCATTGCTTGTTTGATTGATACTGCACAGCATACCCTAGAACAATACGTATTACCTACAGTAGCGTCTCTTGAACCTACACACAATAATATAGCAACCCTCTTTGGCGGTGTCCCTTTCGTAGTTACTAGCTTATTCTCAGATAACATTTTCTCTATGTCTGATATCTGATAAATATTGGGGACTATACCGTAACCATATTCGTATTTCCTCCTTGAATCGAAGTGTTCAAAACCAGATGCAGCTATAATTGCATTAACTTTCTCGTTAATCACTTTACCAGTTTTATCTTTTATACCTACAACAAAACCGCTTCCTTCCTGCTTTACACTATCTACAATACTCTCCTTATAGATCTTTATATTCTTACTCCCTTCTACAGCCTTAATCAGGGGATCAATAACTTGCTCAGAAGGAACTAGGTTAGGGAACAAGAGACTATACTTAAGCTTTTTAGGAGTACCACCTAAGTATGATTCCCTTTCTACCAATACCACATTAACTCCTAAATTAGCCAACTCCTTCGCTGCTGAAAGACCAGCTGGCCCTGCACCAATAACTAGAACTTTTTCTCCGGCCATTTAATCACCTAATCCTAACATTTATTAAATAAAATTAATTTAAAAAATTTTGCTTTTCACTTTTGTACAGCTTTTTCTCCCTTATACCACTTCACTCTATCAGGTAATGTTAGGTAGAAATCAATCTTTCTGTGAGGAGTATACAAGTATTCGGGCTGGGCTTTGCCTTCTCTTAAATCAGCTAGATACTGTAGGAACTTCTCCTTGTAGTCATCAACTGGTACACCTATTTTCCTTAAGAAACCTTCAACATCAGTTGCGTGCCAATGTATTTGAGCAATCTTGTATGGATCTGCACCCATTGCAATTGCTGCAAACTGCGCGTCTGCTAGAACTGGTAAGTTATAGTTAAAACCATGAGCTTTTCCAGCCCACTGGCTTTTGTCTAGTGTCGTTACACATCCAGTATCAGATGTTACAAATACGTCTGCATGTCCTTCCTCTACTGCAGGAATTACCTTCTTAAATAATGCGAAGCTCCTGCTGAATTCTCTCTCTGTTAATATATGCCTGAAACCGAATCCACAGCAGTCCCACCAAGTAGAATAATCAACGATTTTAGCACCGAAGTTCATTACAGTACCAGTAGGCGCTGCGGGTCTCCTACCTTCGAAGACTTTCGGATCGTATACGGTATCATCGGGAACTAGCTTATAAACATGGCATGGTGTATGAACTGCGGCTTTGACATTACTTAGATCGTATTTCTTCTGCTGTGCTAACTGCTTGCTCATTACGAATAGCCACTCTGAGTAATGTACTACTTCTTCAGGGATCACGATGTCCATTCCTAGCTTTCTCATTATTGGCCTTAACTTGTCTCTTATCTCTTTATGTAAGACTAACATGTTTCTAATTTCTTTATAATGACCGAAAGACGTACCACAGTGTATTAACGGGAAGTAGTCAGTTTCATAAGCTCTCCACATGTTTCTTACATAAACTCCAGCTAAGGCTACAGGGTTAGAAGCACCGGAAGCGTGGTAGTTCCAGCCAGTGCATGAAGTCTGGTGTGGCTCATCTAAATAGTCTATCTCGGCCTTATTCATCATCCAGAAAACCGAAGTGGGATAACCTGGAATATGCCCACATTGTCCACAACTCTTGTGGTTCCATAGTTTGTTTGTGGGTATTTTCTTAGGTAATCCATTAATAGTCTGAACTTCTACCGGATTATTGTAGGGCTTTATATGATGAACTATTACTTCTCCCTCGTCTTCTAATTTATATAATTCCTCTTTAATGTGTTGAATACCGTGAGGAGTACTATATTTATATATAATTCTCTGATATACTTCATTCCAATCTACGTCATCTGCATAAGGAAAAGCTTCTTTTATTGCTTCTTGCATCTTTTTTTCTTCTTGACTTGTCATGACTTACACCTTTACATCAATTTATGTAGTTTATAATATATAAACTTTCATTTAAAACATTTATTCATAGATACTAAATAAGCAAAAAATACATAAATTTACACAAATATTGAATCTTTTCCTTTATAAGTCCATCCAGTTGTCAGGCAATTCATCTTCGTTTAATTCTCCTTTTTCCCATTTTTCTCTTATTTCCTCTAGTTGTTGTTTCCTCTCTTCATATATGTCCATGATCATTTCGTATAGATCTTCATCCACCTTCTTTATTGAATCCATCACACCTGATTCAATGAAAATTGTCATTAATTCAACCGCAGTTTGTAAAGAAGATTGCCAACCTATATCAGTCCTCTGCATTAGATCGACTGGAACTGCCTTTCTATACACATCCATATTCTTTGACTCTTCGACCGCTTGTGGACCCCAATCTGGGAACGCATCAGGTTGAATCATATTTGGAGTTACTTGGTTACCTGTCGTGATTACAGTGTATAAGACTCTTCTATATGGGGCTAATATTTCTTTTGCGGATGGAAGTCCAAATTGGACTGCATATTCCCTTAGAAGCATTATTAATCCAGCTATTTCGTTATTAAATGGACATCTCATAGAACAAGTATAGCATTGAACGCACGCCCATACTTTCTTGTTGGTAAATTCCCATATCTTATCAACTGCATCTCTCATCATATACTGTATCATTTCTCTAGGTCCAAAATCATAGAATTTTGCAGCCGGGCATCCAGAAGTACATACGCCGCAGTTTAAGCATCCCCTCAAATACTCGTTAAATCTAAAATCTGATTTTACGGCTTCCCAGAATTTCTTTGCAAGTTCAGCCTCTTCTTCAGATAATAAGCTATGGAAATTCCTCATCTCTTCAGGTTCAATTGCTTGATCTGTGTAAGCCATATCCATTACTCTTGGATCATCTGGTAGTGGTATAACTTTAGACATACCTAATCAAATAAATTAATCGAAAAGTTACTTATAAATTTTGTTAAAAAAATAAATTATTATATTACCTTTACTTTACTCTCTTAATTAGAATTCTAGTTACTCCACCTTGCTGTTGCACGTCTAATATTTGTTGCCCCGTCCTCCTAGCCCACGCTTCAATGTCTGGTTTGGCTGCGGGGTCTGTAGCTAAGACCTCAAGCACTTCTCCAACTTGAATTTGCTTTATAGCTTTAGCCGTTTCCATTACTGGACCGGGACAATACATTCCCCTTGCGTCTAAGGTTTTGGCTATTTTAACTTCTGTCATTTTATTCACCTTAAATGAATAATACAGTTCCTCCTTCTGCTCTATCTAGGAAAGTTGCAACACCTACAACATCGTCAACAAAGCTAGCTAGGTCTTCCCTCTTTATTCCGAAGAACTCCATGGTGGTGCTACAAGCGTATACTTTGACTTCTCCTACCTCTTTTGCTTGTTCAATTAGTTGATACCACATTGGGTACTTCATTTCTTGCATTTTTTGCATCATCATCGGACCGAACTTTTCATAGTTCTTGTCAATAGGGGCTGGTTGATTCTGTAAACCTTGTTTAGTTATATTTGTTAATCCCCAGAAAGTGAAGAATAGATTCACTTCATATCCCGCTGCAGCTGCTCCAGATGCTAAAATACCAACGGGCATTAGCTTATCTATTGTGCCTGAGAAGACAATTATTGAGAGTTTTTTCTGCTCTCCCATTTGTATTCCCAATTACTATTTTTTAATTAAAATTATATAAGCTTTCCTGATATCGAAATTAATGAAAAATATATCTTTTTTATTTAATTGATATCAAATATACGAAATAAATATAGTGTCTTCTGTTAATTTGTTTGATAAAAAATTTAAGTAAGCTTTTTTAATTATTAGTTGAGGGGTGCTCGATGAGCGAAGAACAAAAGAAAAAGGTATTAATAGTAGTAACACATGGTCCAGAAGACCTAGATAGGACGTATGCGCCACTTTTTATGGCGTCAATAGCAGCATCAATGGAATATGAAGCACAAGTCTTCTTTATGATAAAAGGACCACTATTATTAAGCAAGAAATGGCAAGAAGAAGAAAGGAGGAAAGGAGGAAACCCGTTCATACACTTCTTCGATATGGCTAAAGACAACGGTGTGAAGATGTACGTATGTGTCCAAAGCCTAAAGGACATGTGTCACATGAACGAAAGTGATGTAGTGGATGGAGTAGAAATAGTGGGTGGTTCGACACTAATAGACTTATTATTTGATGCTGACAGATCATTATTCTTCTGAGTAAGTATGGATTTTGATGTCGCGATAATAGGTGGTGGAACTGCAGGGTATACTGCCGGAGTACTGCTCGGGAGAAGGGGGAAAAGGGTAGTTGTAATAGAGAAGGAAAACATAGGAGGTACATGCGTAAATTACGGCTGTGTACCCAGTATTTTTTTATCTGAGTTATCTTTTTTATATTCTAGACTCAAGGAGATCGGAGATTATAAGGGAATTATTATTTCAGTGTCATTAGACGGATCCACTTTTTTCCGTAAGAGGGACGAAATCATAGAATACTTACGGAGCGCAGGAGAAGGACTAATCAAGTCTTCTGGTGGAGAGATTATAAGAGGAGAGGCGGAGATACTGGGTAAGAACGAGCTGAGTGTGAACGGTGAAAAAATATCGGCTCGTAATATAATTATCGCATCCGGTTCGAAACCTAATACTCCATCGATTGAGGGAGTTGAAAATGCCATAAGCGAGGACGAAGCCGTAAGATTAGATAGAGTCCCCTCCTCTATGGTTGTTATAGGAGGGGGCGTGGCAGGAACCGAGATAGCCCAAATATTTGCGAAACTTGGTTCTTCAGTAACACTATTATCTAGGGGTAAAGTCCTCAAGGAAATTGAAGAGGAAACAAGACACGTTTTAATGAACGGATTGGACTTTGACGGCGTTAACGTTGTAGAGGGTGTCACACCGAAGAAAATTAAGGACGGTAAAGTGATAACAGACAAAGGTGAATATGAAGGAGAGATAATAGTATACGCTACCGGAAGGATGCCGTCAATACCTAAGGGTACACAAAAAATAGGAATTGAGACTACGAGAAACGGGATTATTGTGAACAGAAGACTGGAGACCTCAATTAAAGGCATATACGCTATCGGTGACGTAATTGATAAGGAAAATAGGGTTGCCCACTTAGCATATATGGAAGCCATAGTAGCTTCCCTAAATATTCTGGGGTCTTGCGAGGAAATGGATTATGAGGGGACACCACAAGTAATTTACACTGATCCTCAAATAGGGATTGTAGGTGATAAAAGAAAGGTTGAAAAGTTCGTGAAATTCCCTTATGCTGCAAACACTAGAGCCATAATTAGAGGTTTTAGGGAGGGGTTCTCCGCCATAGGAATAGACAAGAACGGAACAGTAGTTTACTCAGAAATTGTAGGGGACTCTGCCGAGGAGTTAGTTAACTTGTTAGCATTAGCAGTTAGGAAGAGATTAACAATTAGGGACCTAGCTTTCTCGATATTTGCTCATCCATCCTTAAGTGAGGTCGTACTAAACGCAGCTAGGGACGAATTCGATTTGGACGTAGACAACTATAAGTGATACTAACTGTAAGTGAACTAGATTTGTGACTTATTTGTCTTACTAGATGGTAAAATAATAACGTTATTATATCACGCTTTGTAATATATAGTAAATTTGAAATTTTATAAATAAATCGGTAAATAGTTATTGTTATTTAAACATTTTAAAATGATTCCTTTGGTTAAATACATACTATTCAATTTTTAATTTAATAGAACTAACGAATTAAACTAAAATTTCTAAAATTGTGGAATTAACCGACTTAGCCAAATTTTATAATTCATAGAGTAAAGATAATTTGTATGTCATTAGCCGATTACGTTAAGAAAAGGGGATTTGAGCTAGAGGAGGCTGAAAATAAGCTCATAATAAAGATGGAAGGATACTCGTTTTATATAGATAAATCATCAAACGAAATAGTATTACCCATCCCCTTACCTACCGGTAAAGAAAGTCTTGATGATTTAGTTGAAATGGGCATAAGGTATGCTAGGGCTGCAAGAATAACACAAGGCTTAGGAGAGCCAGTTACTTACGAGCTTAACAATAACATGATACTGATAAAAAGAAAGTTCTCAAACGTGCAAGAATTAGAACAGAAATTAATTAAGGCTTTGGATGGTATAGAGAGCTTGAGGTATTTCTTATGAGTTACGACCCAATTATCTCCCAGTACTCCAAGTTCATAAAAGGGCTTACCATTGAGCAATGTAAAGCGAACGAAGTAGTAGACAAGCTCACTGAAGGCAATAATATAATAGAAAAGAATAATTGTGATAAGCCTTACGTAAAAGTTTTAAAAAACAACAGACTCTTCTTTACTTACTACGGTATTCCCACAGCTAACGAGTTGTGGCCCTTTCTTAACTCACTAATCAGAGTTGCGAACAATGCAGTGCAGCTTGACGAAAAGGAAAAGGCAGAAGCGGTAAAAGTAAGGGGTAACATAAAGCTTTTCGTGACACCTGATTGTACAAAATGTCCTATAGCTGCTGAACTATTGTATCAGATACCTATAGTAAATGAAAGTGTCAGCTTAGAGATAATAGACGTTACGGAATATGAGGAATTGGGAAAAAAATACAGAGTGTTGAACGTCCCTAAGATTGTTCTTAACGAGAACGTGGAGATACCCGGTGGATTTCCTCCCCATATAATTCTTAAGATGTTGGTCAAGGGTAGTGAAAAACAGCAATCCCCATCTTCCTAGCGATTTTTTCCACATTCTCGTTGTCTGTAAACAATTCGGCAGATAACTCTTGTGCTACCAAGACCGATTCAGAATCAGCTTCGTCTAGACCTGAAATTTTGATGGGTTTATGGGAGTAAGCCCTTATCCACACATCGTTATCAAGAAGATTTGATGGGTTTACCCCCATTTTAAGTGCTTTAGAGAACGTGAGAGTTGTGACAACGATCTTCTTACCTGCTAGGGCTTGCCTCAGTTCAGGGATTCTGGTTACCAAGTTTGTCGTTATAACTGCGTACTTTGTCATATTAAAGTATATAAAATACAAACTATAATAAAGTTAAGAGGAGATAAAAGTGGCTCAGACATTCGAAGACCCTCTCGAAAAACTCACTAACCCTGAAAATATACAAAGGCTCTCTAAGTTAATAGATGCTTTACCTGCACTTGAAAAAGTGACTACTAAATTAGCTGAAATGGATAAACAAGGCCAGTTAGACTTAATGATGGGATTACTTGACCAAACTGTTTCTATAATTGATGCTGTACAGAAGGCTGACTTAATAAACGCACTCATCTCATTCGGAATGGACCAAGTAACAAAAATACAAGCACTATGGCCAATAATAGAAAAACTAACAAGCGATAAAGCCCTATCCCTCCTACAATCACTCGATGTTGACGCACTACTTGACGCAACAGAAAAACTCCTACCGTTGATGCAAAAAATGACGAGCGAAAAAGCACTAAAAGTACTACAAACCATGGACATAGACGCACTACTCACAGTAGCCGAGAGATCGATCCCATTATTACAAAAACTAACAGGTGAGAAGACCCTCAAACTATTAGAGACGATTGATATTGATGCAACACTTAATGCTTTAATAGCCCTATCCCCAGTTATGAAACAATTAACGAGCGAAAAAACTGTCAAACTACTCACACAAGTCGATTTCACCTCAATGTTGTCGTTGCTTGAAAGGATGGCTGAGTTACAAAAGGCAGGAGTTATCGATAAGATGATGAAGTTATTTGAGGTGTTCGGTGATCCGCAATTCGTAGACGCTATGGTAGCTTTAATGCAGAAGATGGGCATAGCAATGAAGATGTGGGTACAAGACTTACCGCATGTGAAACCT
The DNA here is from genome assembly GCF_009729035.1 of Stygiolobus azoricus. Classification (NCBI taxonomy): domain Archaea; kingdom Thermoproteati; phylum Thermoproteota; class Thermoprotei; order Sulfolobales; family Sulfolobaceae; genus Stygiolobus; species Stygiolobus azoricus. Next base: position 1,809,829 of record NZ_CP045483.1, on the reverse strand, counting down.
GTAGGAACGTTCGGATTGGTAGGTGCCTTAGGTAACAAGGACACAAGTTACGCTTTAGGTGCAATGTTAAAACTTGCTGAAGATTTAGGTAAAGTGCTGAGGGAAGGATAAGAGGAGAGATAAAGTCTCTTTAGCTTTTTTTATATTCTCAGTATTCGAGATTGTAGGAGTTTCTAACTCTTCTTTCTTACCACTGAGACCAACTAAGAAACTCACCATACATTCGGAGGACATCTTCCCATATCCCCCTCCACCATATCCAATAACTTTAGCACTTTTAGCCAACCTTCTCACTTTCAAGCCCAAAAGGTTATACGAGTTACAAGTTAACTCCAGAGACTTAAGTCCGTCATCCTTATGACCGTCTACCCCAGAGATCACAACAATATAGGATGGATCATATTCCTCAACTATGTCGAGAATTCTCAACGCTATTTCGAATACATCGTCTCCCGAACTAAGAGGTAACGGAAAATTATAATTAAGCCACTTCCCCTCTCCCTCTCCTCTCTCCTCAACCCTTCCGGTGCCAGGGAAAAACTTGCCATCATAGGCAAAGATGTTTATTTTTAACACGGGCTTATCATACAAATACTCCTGAAGCCCATTACCGTGGTGTGCATCAACGTCTATTATTGCCACTTTTTCCTTTCTTTTAAGTAGTTGAAAAACAAGATACGCCACGTCGTTTATAGGACAGAAACCCATTGGTCTAGAGTACGTAGCATGATGGAACCCGCCTAGTGGGACGTAAATAAAATCTAAATATGAGGAAAACTTTAACGCAGTCTTCGAGGCACCAAGCACAAGTAATACGTCCTCAAATATACCGGGATAATGAATAGTGTCCCCTCCATCCAAATATCCAGAATAGGGCAAAGCACTGACTTCTTTAAGCCTATTGACGTAATCCTTCGAGTGTATCTCGAGGAGATCGTCTAGGCTAGCTAACTCAGGTTTAATTTCTACGAACTGGAGTTTTCTTCTCGCTATTTCTATGAACCTCCTAATTCTCTCTTTAGAAATATCCCTTATCATGTGGTGAGAAAACGATATGTCCCTGAACCTATCATCCCATATAATACCTAATAATTTCTCCGAGGTCAATTTTATCCCCTAAATCTCCGTTATATTTTCTAAAAAACCTTATCCTCGGTTTTCCACCGTAGGATAACACAGCTTCAAAAAACGCTTTACCACAGACAGGCTGATTAGCTAGGATCTTAAACGATGCCTTTTGTTCCCACGTTTTGATCAACCCTCTCTTTCCTTCAAAGAGAACTACATTCCTTTTCCTAAAGTTCACGGGTCTGCCTAGATTTATATCGAAAAATGAGAGTTGACCATTAAAACCGCCTATAATACCCCCGTAACAAGCATATGGGTAGCTGGTGTTAAGTAGTCCTCCGCAACAACCTACACCGTGAAGATTTCCCGCTGACGCGTAATCTTCTACCTCCACATCGAAATAATTCTCAGTAATTAACACGACTTTTCCACATCTCGACTCTTTGTAATCGGACACCTTGCGGAACTTAAATGTTAACCCCTCGATATGGGCGTGTAAAAAATCTCCTCCAGTGTAAGGGGAGTTAATAAAATACCCTATTTCTTGTCCTTCCTTAACTTCCTCTCCCTCATTTATTATGGGCTCTACGTGTAATACCTTAATCTTCTTGTCCTCAATCGAGAAAGTGAGCATATAATCGTAATTGGACTTAACGTATTTGTTTGGTCTCCCTATAAAGAATTTTTCGACTCTAAGGAGCTTCCCATTGAACGGTGAGAAAAAAGTTCTTTGATCCGGTGAACTCAAGTCTATAGCTTTACCCCTAACATGAGAAGGGAAACCGCTTGAGAAAAAACTGATTAAAGAACCCCTTTTTATGTACATTCTACTTTCGTTCTAGTGCTTTTATTACGTTGTCTAGCTTAGACTGCCTTAAAGCTTTAATTGCCATCTCTCTTGACGGATACCAAGGAATGTTTCTGAACTCCATCGTGGGTCTCTCATTAGAATAAGGTCTATTACAGCCTGGACAACCTGAAGTCATGAAGGCTGGTGCTATATCATCAATACTCAAGTCGGAAGGTATATTGATATCTATCAACCTCTCGTTTTCGTCGAATACAAAGTCAGAATACGTTACGAGATCGTTTTCGATAAGCCATCTTGCAAGTTGTATCCTTCTATACACGTTCACTGGTACAGGTTTTCTCTTCTCCATTAACGTATTTTGTTCTGGGTAAAAGGCGAATAATGTAATCTTTGCCCCTCTTTGATGAGCATACCACATTATATCAACAGCTTCCTTTTCAGTCTCACCTAATCCTATTATCAGATGTATCCCTGCATTTCCTTTACCGAATACTTCTACAGCCTCATCAATACCCTTAAGATACCTATCCCAACTATGCATACTTCTGACTTCCTTCCCTCTTGTCATGTCAAAAACTCTCTTGCTTGCAGCGTCGATTGCTACATCTATCATATCCCCTCCTGCCTTCCTCATCTCCTCCATGTGACGCTTGAACGTGTAGGTCGGGGTTACTAATTCTGATATTGATAGCTCTATTCCGGCCTCTCTAATTCTCCTCGTGATCTCTATTGAGTCTTGTGCTGCCCTAGGGTGGGCTAACTGCCCCACGCATATTCTCTGTAATCCGAACCTAGGATCACCTTGTCTCTCCTTTATCTTCTTTATAACGTCATCTAGTTTCCTTAAAGGCCATTCGACTCTTATCAGTGTCTTGCACTCAGGACCTTGAGATACTTCTCTGGCTTGTCCACAGTAGGCACAGTTAGCCTTACAGCCGTCTGGGTAATACTGCAAGAGGTTTATTGTTGTGTTTAGAGCATTGTTTAAAAAAATACCTGGACTAAAACCTAATACCATATCTGCTCCGAAACTTAACCTTACCCAATCTGGACTACTTACCATTCTTAACATATCATACCACCCCTAAAATATCAAAAACTACATTCGCACAACATGAATTATTAAAAATAACTTGTCTTTTACTTAACGCATAATTTATAGTCTCCTCCTCTGGGAAGGCTATTCCGTCCAACTCGTAATCTACCGCAAATTTTTCCACCTCCAAATACCTCCTACCTCTGGGTCTTGCACACCCGAGCATGACCGGAATGGAGAAGTTATCTCTTGCCTTCTTCATAACTCGAATCATCTCGTCGGGTTCAGGCTGTCGTAAAGAGAAAGATGAGGAAAGAGGCATAAGTCCAACGACTATAACAGCGTCTGGGTTTACGGACTTTAACATATCCAGAGCGTTTAGTTCGCTTTCTACCCCCTTTTTACTTAAGCCTACTATGACATGAGGGACTACCATTAGCCCTGCCTTTTTCAGATACCTAAACGAATTCAAGTAATCGTCAACCGTAAAAGGTTGACCAAGTGTGTCCTTTATAGTATCGTCATCAGCGACCATATCAAGTAAAGCTATTTTAACTCCTGCCTCCTTAAACTTTAGAGCTATTTCTTCGCTTTTTACGACTCCTGTATGGGCGATAAAAGTCATTTTATCTTTGTACTTCTGAAGCACTGAAGAGAACTTCCAGATGGGAACTTCTCCCCTAATAGTAGAACCTCCAGAGAGTATAAGCCCCTTGTGCCCTTCACTTAACGATTTTTTGATTTGTATTTCAAGCTTTAGAGGTGAGGATGCATCCTCCATGCTCTCGAGGATCCTTTTATTACAATGTTTGCAGTTAAACGCACAAGCGTTTCCAGTTACAGAGACGATCCTCCACCCTTGCTCAGAGGACATATACTCGGTTTCATACTTCTTCAGCGCAGGTGCATATAAGAATAGGGGTCTCACTTTTTCAACACCTCATTAAACAAGGAGATTAGGTCGTTTTCGCTTATTCCGATAATCTTTATACCCTTATACCACTCCCTGATGTTCTCCTCAAGTTCATCCACTCTACTCCACTTAAGTCTGGACTCTAAATCGTAGATTGCCCTTCGGGGTTCTACGAAGAAGTCTCCGGTTAGTAAAACACTTTCAATTATTGACTCACCTGCAAGCTTGACTTGTAACCTGACTAGCCCACCTGGGAACTTTCTCTCTATAAACTTCACATCCCCACTTAAGGGTTTTCTGAGGTTATATATCCAATCCGGAGAAGAATACTTCAACCTGAGTTGTGAAATTAACTTCTTCTCTTCCTCAGTATACTGACCTTCCATCAACTTTACCCCTAACGCTTCGGAGAAGCTATCCTTTGCTATACTTATTAACTCGCTCATTTCGATACTACGTCCCAGTTCCTTTGATACCCACGTCAATCTCTCTTTGAAATCTTTAGCTAGCTTGTCTTTCAGTTTCTCGGAAGTGAGCCTTAACGTAGATACAAGAGCTTCTGCGTCGAAGTCTAAGAGTATTGTCCCTGTTACTGCAATATATTTACCTATTGAGAATGCACCTATCCCAGATATCTTTTTCCCCTTGACTTCTACGTCATTCTTAGGCCTGAAATTTGCGTCAATCCCTAACTTCTGAAGTGTTTTTATTACTCCTTCAGCGCCTTTTTTTATCGCATTTTCTGGGGAACCTCCTAATAGCGAACCATCAGCATAAATCTCCCAGCCCAGTTGGTCTTTTCCCATTATTATAGCTCCTCCACCGGTAGGTCTTCTCCCTATGTCCCAACCTCTTTTTTTCACCTCATCAACATTCACTTCTTGCTCTACCGCTTGATGGTAGCCTATAAGCACGGCTGTAGGATCGAATATGACGAAGCGTAGTATTGGGGGAGCACCATTACTTACTGACTCTAATAACGCCTCTTCGCCAGCGAGTATTAGGTCTTGCGGTCCTCTCTCTACGATGAACCTAAAAGAATCCATGCTTAGGAAAATAACTTTTTTAATTTATTTAAATATTTCTTCAAATAGAAAAAACGGCTATTTATATTGTTCTAAAGTGAAAAGAATTGTAAACCTTTAGCAACCTCCGACTTTAACGTCCTTTAATTCTTTACTGCTACTACTCTTCTCAATGATCATCGTATATACTCCATCCTTATTGGTGTTTTCCACAATCTTACAATCCATTAACTTAACGGCTTCGGTTATCATGTCCACGCATTTTGGATCTTTAAACATTACTTTTACTGCACCTTCTTTCATCCCCATTAGCTTAGCCACGGTTTTCATGAAAGGCTCGGGGCATTCAGCTGAAGTAGCGTCTATTATCTCCATAGTTTGTAAGATTGAGTTAAAAACTTAAAAATATTGTCGAACTAACTAAACCCCATGAAAGTCATTTGTCCGGTTTGTAACAGACTGTTCGAGGCCGAATGTTCTCCTTATAAAGAGACTTATAATGAGATAGTATATTATTTCGACACGGAAATGTGTTTGCTAGCTTTTAGAAGTAGCCCTGAAAAATTTATATTCAAGTGCCAAGAGAAGAAAGCAGAACCTTAGGCAAAATATTTATAAACATCTGGGAACATTTTTTGAAATCCTCCCTAATACGCTCCACTAGTTGCTGTGTCTCAACAGCCTTATAGACATATTTTGGTCTACCGCCTTTAGAGGACTGCATTTTTTCCCTGATAATAAACCCAAGAGATACGAGCTTGTTTAGGCTTCTATTGATAGATGCTTTAGATAACTTCAGTGACTCTACTAATTCATCCTCTGTAACTGTCTTTCTTTCGATTACAGCCTGGAGTACTTTGTACTCAGTGTCAGATATGTCGTAACAGAATGATAAAGCGTCAAGCAACTTTACTTCTTTGCCCGATGGTAATACTACTTTCTCACTTTCCACTTCCATGATTTAATATCTATTAATAGATATATTTAAATTTTATCAAAAAAACCAAACTTAACCCCAAATCCCCCTATTAATATCCTCAATCTTAGTGTATAGAGAAATCTGGAAATACCTAAAGACTTCTACAACAAAATTTCTAGCTTGCTCGTCTTGCATTCCTGAGATTTTAGTCAAAAGATCGTTTATGAACCTCTGTAAATCGTTATAGGTGGCTTTGTCCATCATGCTTTCGTATTGACGAAGATCCAGCATAGACTTTATCTCGTCAACAGTTTTTGCACTTTTTAATTTCTCATAAATGATCATTACAACACCCCTTCCTTGCTTTCCAAAGAGAGCGTCTTCAGGCTTTCTCAACCACCTTGCATAAGTTGCAGCTAATTTTTTAGCTTCATTCTCAAGCGACATATGTTTAATTCCTCATGGGCTTATTTAAAACATATGGGAAAATCACTACTGTTAATGAGCGGAGGCTTAGACTCTTCTTCCGTAGCCTTTTACCTTTCTAAAAAAGGTATAGACTTTGATTGTATAATATTTAACTACGGGCAGAAATCAGCGAGAATGCAATTAAAAGCCAGTAAAGAGATTTGTAGAAAATTGAACAAGAAGTTAATAAAAATAAACATAAAACAAGTAAGGAGACCCTTCGTAGAGGGACTCTGGCTTAAACCCCATGAGCCCATAGTTCACAGAAATCTTGTCATAATTCCAATAGCATTGGCACTAGCAAAAGAAAGGGGATATGAGGAGGTAATACTCTGTACAGTAAAAGAAGACTGTGAATTTGAAAGAGAAAGATTTTACGTGATTAAAAAGCTTAAAGAATTAGCTGAAATTCTCGGCGTAGAGCTCTCTACCCCTTTCGCCGGTTTCCCCAAGTGGTTACTATTGAAAATAGGGATTCAGTCGGGCTTAGATCCACAACTAACTTACTCCTGCCTCTTAGGACACAAATACCACTGCGGGCAATGCAGTCAATGCAGGAAGAGAATAGAGGCTTTCAAGATACTCAAGATAAAAGACCCTACAGTTTATCTATCATAGCTTCCTTAACCTCATCAGAATCTCATATAACTTTTCTAAATTATCAGCCATTATATAAGGACTATATCTTGAACAGTCTTGAAATCTTTTAACACAGGCTACTTTTATCCTTGAGTCGAAGAACCTAGCCGATAAAAGGTCTAGGGGTGATGAACCTATCGTCATCGTCTCCACCGGATCCCATCTTGTCATATCAAACAATGCCTTATAGGGGATCTTGCTTGGTTTAGTTATTCCATCGTCGTTACTTACATAGCTAAAGTTAGCAATGGCTAGACTTTCCATAACCTTCTTAGTCGTCTCTTTGTCGTAAGGGGAAAGAAATACTATTTTATCATTACTAACTTTTTGCCTTAACTTCTCTAAAAAGGGAGACCAGTCGGGGAAAACTTCCGTAGTAACCTCTAACCCTTCTATTTTTTCTCCCTTATACTTGCGATACAAGACATCTGTCAAATCGACTTTAAGAACTACCCCGTCAAGCCATATAACGAAGTTCATAACTTGTATTAATGAAAGTTAATAAGTTAATATTTTTGTTTTTATTTGGTATGAATATAAACGGTTTTGAGTTCCCCGAAGACCTACTTTATTACCCAGAGGAACATGTATGGATTAAAACAGAAGGTGACGTGATTACAGTAGGTATAACGTCTCTAGGACAATATATGGCGGGTAAGATATTCGAAGTGTCTACAAAGAGTAAAGGAGAAAAGGTTAATCCAAGAACAGTAGTGTTCACGTTAGAGTCAGCAAAATGGGTAGGTAAATTCAGGCTTCCGGTTGAGGGAGAGATAGTTGAGGTTAATGAATCTGTTGTGAAAAACCCTGCTCTATTAAACGAGAAGCCATATGAAGCTTGGATAATTAAGATCAAGGGAAAATACGACGAAAAGAAATTCAAGAAATTACAAGAAGTGTCTAAATTATTTGAAGCTGAGACCACTAGAGTCGTGAGATAAAGATAATTTTTATCAATTTTTGACTTAAATTACTTTTCCTTTATCTAAAGCAAAACATTTTTATTATTTCCACGAAAGATAATAAAGAGGGTCTTAAATGGCAAACGTTTCGAACTGTGAGATACCTGAGAACCTACTTTATTATATTGAAGGAAAAAACACCGTTTGGGCTAAACAAGAAGGAACAGACACAATTGTTGTAGGTATAACTGACATTGCCCAGACCATGGCAGGAAAAGTAGTGAAAGTCAGGCTAAAGAAGAAGGGCACCAAAATTGAAAAAGGTAAACCAGTTGCTACTATGGAGAGCGGAAAGTGGGCCGGTCCAGTACCAGCTCCAGTATCCGGAGAGATCATAGACGTAAACCAAGAAGTTGAAAAGAATCCAGTGCTCGTTAATCAAGATCCTTACGGCAAAGGTTGGCTGGTTAAGATGAAGATAAATAATCCTGAGGAGTTAAAACAGCTAGTTACTGGCTCTGCTGCTGTAAGCAAATTAACTGAGTTGATAAACTCCGAAAAATTGCAATGCAAGAGGCTGTGAAATGAGTTGGAGGTTCATAGTATTACCTCCCCAAGACGGCTACCACATGGTTACATCCTTTGTATCGGTAGCTGATTATGTCTCTAAAGGAGGAAAAAATACACTCCTTGTTTTTTATGCCGATAAACCCTTCGTTAATGTTGGAGTTCATCAGGAAGTATGGTTAGAAGTTAACCTTGAGTTCACTAAGAAGATGGGAATACCAGTAATAAGGAGAGACCTTGGAGGAGGCACAGTAGTAATAACACCAGGTGAACACGACTACTTTATAGTAGTGAGAGCTGAAGAAGCACCGAGTACGCCAAAAGCTCTTTATGAAAAATATCTAACCCCCGTATTGAACGTATTAAGGTCTTACGGTATAAAGGCTGAGTTAAAAGATCAGGATATTGTTGTAAATGGGAAAAAGATAAGCGGGAACGGTGCTATGACTTACGATAAGGCGGTAGTAGTCACTGGCAATATATTGCTACACCTCGATGTAGACCTGATCAGCAAGTGTGTAAAAGTGCCTTCAGAGAAATTCAGGGATAAGATGGCAAAGGAAATGAGCGAATGGCTTACTAGTGTAGAGAAGGAAATTGGTTATATTCCTCCAAGGGATGAAATAAATAAGAGGTTAAAAGAGGAGTTCGAAAAATGGCTTAACATAAAATTCGAAGACGCTACTTTGACACCTGAGGAAATACAGTTATGGGAAAAACTTGCAAGAGAAAAGATGAACGAGGAGTGGATATACTACAAGGACAATAGACATCCAGAGCTTAAGACCGAAAGGTGTGTTAAGATAAACAACTCTGTAGCTCTCTGTCACGTAGACTATAAGGCAAGGAAACTGATCAGGTTAACAGTAAAAATAGTGAACAAGAAGATAGATGAAATATCGATATCTGGAGATTTCTTCGTCATGTCACCTAAAGGGTTCATTGAGGAGTTAGAGGACAAGCTCAAGGGTGTAGAAGTGACCAAATATCAAGAGGTGATAAGGAAAATGTTTGAGGAGAAAAAACCAGTAATTTTCGGGTTTACAATTGACGACCTGATAAACGCAATGGAGGAACTAATTAGAAAACCTGAAGCCCAAGAAGTAATATGATTAAAAAAGATTAAAAAATTAAATTGACATAATGGCCAATAATTCTCTTTCACTTAGACTTCCCAAGAGAGAAACTGGATCCACAACTGGTAAGAAGCCTATGTTTTTTTCAGCCATTAAGAGCCTTGCTGTTTCCGCACTAGAATCGGGAGTAACTTTGTAAACTGTTATCGACATAAAATCGTAAGCTTTCACTCCCTTCAATGTTTTCTTAGCTAGTAATGCCCTACCTATATCCTTAGCGGAGATTACTCCTACGGGTTTTTTACCATCCACTACTACAGCGTGTCTCTTCCAGTAGGATTGCATGACCTCTACTATCTCCGATAACTCACTATCTGGTGTAGCGATCACTGGGTCAACATTCATTATGTCCCCCACCTTTGCGTTAGACTCAACTTTGCAATGCCTGATTAGATCCCTCTCAGTGACTATTCCCACTATTCTAGCACCATCTCCAACTATTAACGATCCTACACCTTCGGACGTAACTATCCTGCAAGCCTCTTTTATTGGAGAAGTAGGTGTAATAAAAAGGAGGTCTCTTGACATTATTTTTTCAACGGGGGTCTTTAGATCTTTCCAGTTATATATTAAATCCCTGATTGTTATTATTCCGTCCTCGTCAACAAGTAACCTCCTTATGTTATTTTCAAGCATTATTTGAAGAGCTTTTTCAATAGTCGTATCCTTCGAAACCTTGACTACCGAAGTAGTCATTATGTCTTTTACTAACATCATTTAGCCCTCTGTGGGTTCACACCATGAGCCTTAAAACACTCCTCTACTGTAATGTATTTCCACATAGCCTCCGGTTTATAACACTCCATTGCATTATTTTCTTCTTCAACCTTTTCTTGCGTAACCATCATAGCCATCAATCATAAATTATATTAAAAAAGGAAAAAAAATTTACTCCTATGAAAGTAAAAGTTGGAAATCTTGAATTAGAGATCGTTGGAGAGATAGACATAGGAGGAAAGACTTACAAGGTAGTAGAGGTACCTGATTCTTCCGAATACAAGGGGTTTCCCCCTTCTTGGGAAACAGTGAAAAAATCTATGCTAACATGGAGACCTTACTTCCGTGGAAAGATGATTGAGGAAGAAGGGAGGCTAATCCCTGTAATTGATGATTACGTGCTATATATGTCAAAAAGGATGTACGAACTCTTAGTGAATATTTACTACACGTTTAAGGTCAATAAACCGCCCCTCGAGGTGAATATAAGCACCGTGATAACACAAGAAATCGAGAAGCAGGAAGAAGCACTCGGCAGAACCTTAACCCCTGAGGAAAAAACTCAAATGTACTTAGACTACTCGATCGACCTTGCTATACTTAAGGACTTGGGGATCTTATCATGATGACCTTTACAGCTGAAGGGGAGCTAGAAGAAGACCACGTAAAAATCACCAGCAATAACACAGAGCTAAAAATAGGGCTTTTCAGCTCAGATTATCCAACGCCTGAGGAGATATTGCTATCATCAGCATTATCTTGTTTAATGTTAACAGTATACTACATAGCAAGGGAGAAAAATCTAAAGCTCAATAGTTTAAAGGGGTATATAGAAGGAACTTTGGATCCTAAAGGTTTTCAAGGAGATCCTAATATTCCTCCGGGCTTCTTGGAGATCAATTACGAAATAGAAGTTAGTGCCAATAATAAGGAATTATTACAGAAAGTTTTAGAAGAATCAGAGAGGAGATGCCCTCTTAAAGACACTCTCACCAGAAGCATCAAAGTCTATGTTAAATGGAAAATAATTTAAATCTTTTTTAATAAAATCAATTTGTGATACGAAATGTCAGAGGAGCTCATGAAGCCTGGGGAGAGGCAGTTTGATGACATGATACCTTACATTATGGATTTGATAGACAATCTTAATACTCTTCTGGCGGAGAACGGAGCATTATTGAGCCAGAAGGGGATAGCTAGGAAACTTAGTGTCGTATTGTCGATAATGACATTACACAGATACTATCCTCAAGTCTTCATGAAAGAGGTTTGGGATCAACTATTACAGTTAGTAGATCAAATGAAATCAATGCCTGAATTATCAGACAAATTAAATGATATATTAGCAGATATAGAGAAGTTGAATCAGCTGAAGAAGGAAGCTGGGATTTGATTTTATATTAAAACTAGATAAATATTTCTTTTTCACTTCTAAATTCTTGGTCCATCTTCTAACCCTTGTAACTCTTTTTGAGCTAGTTATTTAGCGTATCACCAAAACCTTTTTATTCCTTAGAATTAATTTACTTACGATGGGTCGTAAATCAATTACGACAAGTCGTAATTTTATAAACTTCCTGAAGTTCTTCGGACCAGCTTGGCTGGTGATGATGGCTGACATGGACGCGAGTAGTACTATCGGGGCTGTAGAGACTGGTATGTCCTACGGTTATAAACTTGTATGGTTCCTTCTCTTGCTTTCCGTTCCTCTTTTCATAATTCAGGAGGTCTCTGGAAGGATAGGTATAGCTACCGGAAAAGGCTTAGGTGAACTGGTGAGAGAAAATTACAATAAAAAGGTTTCAACATTAATAGCATTGCCCATGTTTTTGACGGACATAATCACCTATATTGTAGAGTATATAGGGATAGGCATAGGCATGGCTATGCTAGGAGTACCGCTAATTATAGGTATTCCTATTGCATTTATCCTTCACTTGTTAATTATCATAAAGAGAAAATATGTAGTGACGGAAAAAATCCTAATTGCCATATCCACTACACTAATATTAGGTTTTGCTTTAACATTAATCGTAAGAGGATTAGAACCATCATGCTCTATCTTTTATTTCGAACCCACTCCTAGCTATTTCTTTTTTCTGGCTGCCAACGCTGGGGCAGTAATAATGCCGTTCATGTTGTTCTTTCAAGCTTCAGCCACTGCAGAAAAGTTGGCTTCACTGGAAGGTTTTGAGAGGAAACTTGCGTTAAAATTTATGAGAATAGAAACAGTTATCGGCAGCGTAATTACGGAGCTCCTAATGGTAATGGTTGAAATGGCTTCAACTGGGATACCAGATTCTACAAACATTTACTCACCTAGCGACTTAGCTAAGGTGTTTTTCTCGATAGCAGGCCCTTACTCCCCTTATTTCTTTGGGTTAGGCTTACTGGGAGCCGGTTTCCTAGCTTTAGTGGTAATATCTCTAGGGAGTGCATGGGGTACTGCAGAAGCCTTTGGAATCCCTAGAGATAAGTCGTATAAATTATACTTGATAGAAAGTGTTCCGGCACTATTAGTAACTTTACTAGTCCCAAAAGATATGTTAGGAAATGTAGTATTGAACTTGCTCTCACTTTTCGTAATTATTCTTCTAGGCCCTGCCTTAGTTATGGGAATTCTTGCAAATAACCCAAGAATTATGAGAGAATATAAAAGCAGCTCACTTCAAAACGTGATATATTGGAGTAGTATTACCATTATATTTGTTCTAGGTCTTCTAGGTCTTCTGCCCTAACCCAGTTAAACCTTTTCGTGCTTATTCTCTTCTATTACTATCTCCTTTCCGCACCTTATCTTAAAGTCACTAATAAATAGATGCAACAATTTACATTATCACTGCAATGCTTTCTGCACCGACCATAAACGGGATCATGTTACTGATTATGAGGACAATAATTGGGATAGCATTAGGTGCAATTCCGCTTTTGTAACAGCCTATAAACTGAGTAGACACCGAAGTACAAGAGAGGAAGTTTAGCAATATTGCAACAATGGATTATTACTATAGGTATTCTAACTTCGTACTTAATAGGTACGGCAGTTTTGTTTATAGCTCTATCATTAGCTATTACAGCTCTACTGACGTACTGGTGATTTCATATCCATATAGAAAACCGTTATAACTATAGTGTTAGGGTCTAGAGTATCAACTACTGCCTTATCATAGCCGGAAAAGGAAGCCTCCTATAGCTGCTAATATGAAAGTATAATCTATCGTTTAAATTATATACCTAATCAATACAGAGGCAAACTCATTTAATGAAGGTCTATTCAGAGGGTCTGGCGATAATAATCTCTTTAAAATCGCTCGAACATCTGGTTCAACATTTACCTTCATCCAGTCAAGTGATAACAATCTTTTTGCATTCTCAACATATATTAACGCTTCCCTTATCTTTCCTTGATTATAAAGGTCTACTGCATCGCTCAGGACCTTTATATCAGGTCTATTGTTATATCCAGTTAATGCCACATACATGGTCATTCCTAGAGAGAACACATCCATTCGGGGATCTGCGCCAATTCCCTTAATTGAGAACTCAAGCTGTTCTGGTGGTGCATATTCCACGGTGATCTGTTTGATCTTTCCACCAACTCTCACTGCACTACCCAAGTCTCCTAGCTTAACCACTCCTTTTGAACTCTTAAGTAGATTGTAAACTTGTTCACCTCCTCCGCTTAATTTTTTAGAAAGGAAAATGTTTTGCGGCTTAACATCCAGATGGACGTAACCCTGAGAGTGAATATAATCTAAGGCTAAGATTGTCTCTTTTATTATAACGTAAACAATATATTTCCAGTACCTGCTGTTAAATAAGTTGGGGTTTTTCATTAAGTCCATCAAAGTACCTCCCTCTAAGTACTCCATAACGATCATTGGGGGAGAGTTAAGATAAGCTTCCACGTCACCTTTTTCGATCTTTTCAACAATGTTTGAATCTACGTTAATTGCAAAAAGTTTTACCAACCTATCGTCTTTGCTCAAATTTATCAAGTTAGACGCTTCAGCCGCAAAGTCCAAGAAAGAGGAAACCGGGGAATACAAAGTAAAAGTTTGATCAGAAATCTTAGGTATCTTTATAGCGTAATATTTTCCATTCAGTTCTGCCTTTAATATGTAAGAGTTTCCACCAGTTCCCACTACATCAAGTACCTTATAGTTGTAGAGGTTTTTGTTTACCCAATAGTTGGGATCCCAGTTCTTTAGGTCTATGGGAATCATATTAATTCTTACCACGTCTGAGGGATTTGCAACACCTTCCCTTACCTCGGGAATTAGGAGAACCCCGTTAGGAAGCTTAACGTTTTCTACATACCACTTTACGGGGGAGTCCGAATTAATCTTAATGCTACCTTTAACTAAGTGGGGTTTATCGTTAATTTTAACAATAACCTGGACATCCGAAGGATTTATTACAAAAGTTATAGTGTTTAGTATACTTGACTTCATCCTTCCCTTCTTACTTCCTCTCTTCTTCTTAATTCCGATTTTTGGGTAATATATGTAGTTTTTCTCTAGAAGAGGATATAGACTGTCTAAAATGAAGAGCCCACTCCAGGTTAGAGGAAAGACTGTATAGTTAATTATCGAAAGTCCAAAAATGCTCCCTAAAAATGCGAGGAACTCTGCAATTGAGAAAAGTACTGTTATTGCGCTTAGAACTATGGCTCCTTTTAACACGCCTTGTTTGGTACTTATGATAAAGCCTAGAGCCGGAAATGCTAATAGAACGAGGAGGTACGGATTACTGTATAGATCAAGTATAGAGTATAAGACCGTAGATACAACAGCACCTAAAAAAATTATCATAGCCGCTCTTCTTAATTCAGTCCTCATCATAAAGAGTGCTGATATAATGTCATCTACAAAAAGCCCTAGGGCAATGAACCTACTGACTAAAAAGGGAGAAATGAATAACATGAAAAGAGAGCCTACAAAACCAGTTATTACCGCAATTATTAAGAAAATAATTGATAAGTTACTGCTATAATATCTTCTCACACTAAATCTTATCGAACTAAACGATAAAATATCTTATTCTAGTGAAGTAGAACTTTTTATACACTATTAGTTTAGTTTTAACAAGTTGAAGATCGTATCGTGGAACGTTAACGGCCTGAAGGCGATTACTAGAAAGGGAGCCCTCGAAAAAATTATAAAAGACTATGACGTAATTCTCCTTCAAGAAATACGCTCTCAAGACGTACCTCTGGACCTTCTTATATCTGGATTAAACATTTCAGCCTTTCCTTCAAAGAAGAAGGGATATAGTGGAGTAATGAGCATAAGTAAGCCAAAACCACTTTCCGTGATAAAAGGTTTAGGAATAGACGAATTTGATTCGGAGGGAAGAGTTCTTACGTTAGAGTTCCAAAAATTTTACATAATAAACGCTTATTTTCCGAGAGCTGGAGACGGGCTTGTTAGACTAGATTTTAAGATTAAGTTCAATAAGGCTATTGAAAACTATGCACTGAGGCTTAGGGAAAACAAGTCAGTAATCATTTGCGGAGATTTCAATGCCGTTAGAAGTAAGAAGGACTCCAGCTTTTGGGACGAAACTGAGCCTGGCTTAACACCTCAGGAAAGAGAATGGTTGAACAACTTTATTAAAAAGGGTTTCGTGGACTCTGCGGAAAAGACATCAAAGATGGAATATACTTGGAGAAGTTACCAGTTTAAGTGGAAGGCTATGAGAATAGACTACTGTCTTGTGTCTGAGGAACTAGCTCCAAAGATTGTAGATTTTCAAGTCTTAAAAATTGAGGGCTCAGACCACTTACCCATCATGGTCGAATTGTCGGATTAAAATACGAATTCTCTAGAAGTGTAGCTAGATATTTTAAATCGCTTATAAGTAGCGGATCTCTAATTACTTGAAAATCTGTTTGCACCTTGTTAAACAACATCATAACATTAGGATAGTAATTTGAGGCTATTTGCACAATTCTGTATAAATCCTCCTTAGTAGTATATGGTAAGTTCAGTTTAACTGCAATAGCGTCAAGTAAGTAAAGTATCGCTGACCAGTAATTATCTATTGCAGCTTGTAGTTGCCCTTGGGTTTCATACATGATTCCCTTGTTCCACGCATCTTTATACAAAGAGAAAAATTGATTAGTATAATAGTGCTGGGTATTTCTAAATCCTAAATAACCTACTTGGGTAGCAACACTAACTTTATCAGCGTACTTTTGAATCTTCTCGTATAAGAAATAGATACCTATTAATACGGGAATTGTAGCAACCCACATTATAAGTGGATTAGGAACATAAAACAAAGAAGATTCTATTAGAGCAGCAAAGAATAGTTCAACTGGAATAACTATGTATGTAAGCAAAGATCTTTTCCAGTCCCTCCGATTTATTACAATATAAGTTCCAGCACCAACTGCTACAGCATATGAAGGGAGCTCAACCGCTGAATGAGGTAGAAGTAACAAAGAAATCGCAGCCGCTATACCTGGTATTCCTAAGTGAGTAGATACTACACTAATTACATATGCAGTATCCGCTATTGTAATACCGAAAACTAATATTCCTATGATAGGTATGAAATCGGCAGTAGCTATAGCTAGGTTATGAGGAAAAATCATTAACACCTTACCGAAGTAAGTCGTGTTTTGAACTGAGTTCTCTAAACCATTATATTCCTGAAGAACAGACGGGTTGTACGACGGTATCGAGCTTATAACTAAGAATATTGCTAACTCGATTATTAAGTATATTAGTATAAGCTTAGATACAAGCCTCATAAGATTACAGTAAGATAAACCATAAATAAAAGCTTTCGTAACATAAATTCATATTCTTTCGAGGATCTTTTGTATAGCACCTCTCATGATTTCTTCTGCTACTCTGGGCTTTATATCTAGATATAATGACGTGTGATACCAACTCTTACCCTGAATAGTCCGTGCTATTAAAACAGCTTCCTCAGTTGTATTAAGAAATGCATCTTCAGCAGTAGAAAAATACTTTGAAACTATGTAGTGTACTGCATCTGCAACAGCGTTATAAGGAAGGTAACCGCTTAAATAAGCTTCTAATTTAGATTTATATTCCACAGGAACTTCGACCTTTTCTGACCTTTTAGGTAAGACCCGTAATATATTAGCTAAAATTAAGGGATTAACATTAAAATATACTTGATGAGCCGTCCTCAAGACCTTCTCTCTCAAGAGTTCAGACGCATGTAATGAAAGCTTTTTTGCAGTATCTGTCAAAGGCTTAATTATAATGATTGAGTACCCGTTTAATCCCTCGTTTTTTCGAGTGGAGAGATATATCGGTATAAAACCGTTCTTAATCCAAAAGTTTAGTACTTTGACATCAGAGGTAAACGAAGAACCTACCCAGTCAAGTCCTTCTTCTTTCGCTATCCTTACAATTTCGCTAAGTAAGGCTGAACCGTACCCTTTTCCTTGGTAATCGGGGTGAATGGCAATTCTTATAACCCTCCAACCTTTTGTAAATCCGAACTCGTATACTCTCTCGTACTTGATTAGCCTCTGGGGAATTAAGTTACCTGAGCTCTGCCCACCATTAAGTATCGTATTGATTTCACTTTTAGATAGTCTACCTTCTTCTACTACTTGAGCTATTCCTATTTCTCCCATAGCAAATATTCTTTCATAATGAAGATCTCCTAGTATCATCAAGTCGTCAGGGGAGTTTCTGTAATGAGCAGATACTAGGATTCCATAATAGTGCCTCAATAACCCTTCATTCTTAAATAGAGATTGTTTATCTAACTCCGTGACTTTCACCTCATTAACTTTTCTAGGTTTCGGCTCTGCGTCTAAGAGCATAACATCGTATAAAAACCTCTCGACTGGGTCACCTTGTGCATAGCGTATAGGAAAGGTAAGGGTAACATGCTTAAACTTCACTTTCTCTCGCAAGAAATTGAGGTATTTAACGAAGGCTTTACCACTTCCCTCGTATCCATGAATCGTAGATACTAGAACCACCTTTTTCCACCGGCTAGTTATATAATTTATCGTGTCAAGACCTAGTGCTGCGGCTTCATCTACAATTATCAAGTCTCCCTCATAATCTTTCGCGAGATCGGGAGCAAGCCATTTTACTATAACCCCCTTTGAAGCTACGCCGAGGATTTTCCCATCTTTCGATCTCGTTAACTTATATTTTAACCCTAGAGTTTCTAACCCTTTAACTAGAAAGAAAAAAATCTCTTGAGCAGAGAGATAAGTAGGAGAAGTGACAATTATATTATCGAACTTATGCTCACTAACTAGGAAAGACAAGAAAAGGCCCGTTACTGAACTCTTACCCCTTCCTCTCGGAGCCGTTATGGCTAGTATCCTTTTGTCCTCTCCCTCCAAAATAAATCTCATTTCCTCTAGGGCTTTATTTTGGTCTTTACTCTGGCACAGTTCATGGAGCCTTATATCTACGTGAGGGTCTTCGGGAATGTTCCTAACCGGTCTCTGAACCTTTTGGGTTAAAGGCTTAAAACTCTCCCCTTTCTCATCAATAACTAATACCCCTTCATGATTTTTAGCTAACTGCAGGAATCTCTCTTCAAAGAAGTTATCCACTTTACCGTCCTTAATTAACGAGTTCTTAAATAACTTATTATTTTCTATATTGTCGCTGTATAAAACTATTACTCCCCCTCCTCTGACCGAGTCTGATAGTGCAGAGATGTAATTAGGTCTAAAGTCATCCATTGCGTCTAATATCATTATATCAAAAGTAGCCCCGAGATATTTGGTGTATTTAGAATAATCTATATCTATTACCGAATTAATGGCAAGGGACGATTTCAGATCTTGAAACCTATCCTTAGCACCTTCTATCCACGGGTGAAATGCATAACCTATAGTGAACGAACCTTTATTCCTTCTTTTTATAAACTCTGTCATGAAATTTAATAAAAAATCCCTCCACCTTAATGAGTTAATCAAAACAAATAATCTGTAATAATCTCTCTTTGCTCTTTCAAGTTCCTCCTCCAGCATTAGGTTTTCTCCTCATAGATAGCCTTATTGCTACTACTATCACTAAAATGATTATTATAACTCCTATAATAACATATAGCCAGCCCACAGTATATTGTGAAGTCCCAACTTGAAATGTCACGCCCTCATTTACTAAATTATCAAAAGCTGTAGGACTAACGTGAATAGTAAATCTATCGTTTTGTATGAAAGGAAATAGCGAACCGGATTGGTTCCACAATAATGTTAATGTAACCTCATAGTTTCCTACTTGAGCACCACTACTAACATCCACGACATATGTGACATTAACCTCCTGACCTGGTTTTAAATCTCCTAAGTAAGCCTCTGAAGCAGTCAATCCCATCAGAGGATTTGACGAGCTTACATGAGGATATATTACATCACTACTTCCTAATATCGCCTTCACATTTTGAGCTGTTACATTTCCTACGTTCTTAACCGTTAAAGTAATTGGAACTTTAGTAGACCCTGGGTTTATAGTAGGATAGTAAACACCAACTATCTCGAGGTCAGCTTTAGGATACACCTGAAGTTTGTAAGACTTGGTTATTTTACCACCATCATACTTTATTGTGAAGTTAAGGTAGTAATAGCCAGGGGATGTTGAGTTAGGAACGTTAATTAAAAATGTAGTGTTTATTATCTTACCCGAAGGTATAGCTCCTAGCTCTATTTCATCTGGAGATACTACCGGAAGAGTGCTACTGAGAGAAACACTTACGTTCTCTGCAATTCCTTCTCCGTAATTCAGGACTAGAAGTACAACTCTTACGTCATAATATCCTGGAAAAACTTGAGGTGGAATTGTTAAAGTATTTACTGTTATATTTACTTGGTATATTTCAACGGGAACTAACTCCTTAATACTCGCGTTAGAGAAGAATTTTATGGTAACCGGAATATAATAAACTCCGGGAGAGGCATTAGGATATACACTAACTGTTATTGTTCCATAGTTTTCCTCGCCGGCTGGAACTACTCCTATGTAAACCGAATTCTGAGATGATATTAATGGATATCCACTCTTTATCGTCAAGGATACGTTTAATGCACTGACATCACCTAAATTTTTCACTAGGAAAGTTAAAGGTACTTGGGACTCGCCAGCCGACACTAGAATAGGAGACTGAGGAGATCCCCATATAGTTGTAACGGAGAAATTGAGATAACCGTTCACAGCTACTGTTAAGTTGTCTACAGTCGTCGCACCGTTAAAATATTTTACTTCGACGGGAATACTGTATGTTCCCTCACTTGCGTTAGGGTAAATGCTTGAATATACCGTAACTGTAACGGGTTGTCCTATTGGCAAATATCCTACCTTTACTACGTTTTGTGAGAACTTAATAGGAAATTGATTCTTCAGAATTAAACTAACATTATTAGCTATTACGTTACCTGAATTTATCAAGATTATACTTAACGGTACGTTATTCTCTCCGGGAGCTACTAGTAGGGGAGATGATATTGTACCCCATACAGAACTTGCTGAAATTGAGACATATCCTAAAATAGGAATATCTACAGAAAGCTCCTTAGTAAAATTAGTCCCATTAGGTAATGTTCCAGAGATTTCATAGTATAACTTATATATCCCGTCAGTCACGTTGGGATATACGTTATATATGAAGGTAACGTTGATCGTCTCACCTTGTTGAAATATTGGTATACTTATATTCTCGGTACCTTCATAATATGAGAATGTCTCAAAGGGGTATTTAGTTAAGGGGGTTATGTTGACATTATAAACTGTAGAACCTAGATTAGTTATAGATAATGTTATAGGGACTTCCGTCATCCCGGGTGCTATTAATTGTGTTAAGTGAGGAACCGTAATGAAGGACAGTCTAGATACTACTGCTTGACTAGGAATTATTGAAAAAGTAGTTGCTAAGATTGAGATTACAAAGATGGCTGACAAAAGTTTAGTGACCCTACCGTTCATGAATTAAATAGATATATCTAAAATATTTAAAACTAACCAATGAATTAAATAGATATATCTAAAATACCTAAAATTAGCAAGGTCGATTAGACACTCGAGGAGCTCAGCAGGATCCTTTCATCACTTCTCAGCCCTTGTAAGGCTCATCCTCATACATACATTGGAAAAAGAGAAAATTAAAGATAAGGCTGATCTCCTGCTAGTTCTGTTTTTCGTCTACGACATACTTCTCGACCGTTCTCAGCCCGGGCCACCAATTATATTCCTTTAATATTGCCATGATTGCCGGTACCATTATCGGTCTCACAATGAACGTATCAAAAAGTATGGTTAACCCGACTGGTATTCCGATCTCTTGTAAGAATCTCATATCAGCTGATCCTAAAGACATAAACGCGCCTGCCAAAATTAGTCCTGCTGCAGTAACGACTAGACCAGTGTTCTTCACAGCCTTAACGATCCTTTCTTCTTCCTCTCCCTTCTCTTCTAGTATTCTAATTATAATGAACATGTCGTAATCTATGCCTAAGCTATACATTATGGCGAAGACTATCAGAGGTGATAACCAGTAAACTTGATTAAATATAGTGAACATTAGCGCTATTCCGACTAGGGAGCTTAAGAGAAGAGTTAAAGACAATCTCAAAGGAACAATAACAGAACCTAATACTATACCTAAATATACTGTTATTAGAATTATTGTCAGAGGTAAAACGAAAGTGTAGTAAACGTGGACGGTATTATCAACAATGTAAATCCTCTCCGCATTACTGCCTCCAACCAAATAGCCCATATCTATTAGCTGTTTCGTGATGTTAATTGCACCGTTACTGAAAACAGGATACGGTATGTACGCTTCAATCAACGTATAGTTGTGAGAAAAGTAAAGATTAGTTAGATAGGTCTGGTTCTTTATTAATGTTGACCCTATAGAAGCAGGACCGTACACTAATCCGTTATTATCTATTATAAATTTAGATAGGTTATAGATCTGAGTATAGGAAGAGTTGGGATTTCCCTTTATCACTATATAGTCCACACTATAGTTGAGAAAATGGGTTAACTCTTGCTCACCTGCTACAACTTCACTATTAGGTGGTACTATCTCGTTTATGCCAACGTTAGTAGTATGGGTTATAAACGCGCTATAACCTAAAAAGCCGAGTATTACCATTACTCCCAATATAACATACCTCCATTTGATCGCCCCTCTGCTCATAGTTTCAAGGTATTTCTGCCTTATGTCGAATGGGTTTGGTAGCTCTTTTCTGGGGAACTTAATGTACTTTTGTGGAATTGCCAATAGTGCACTCCGGATAAAGAACAATGCGGGTACAAGCGAAGACACAGAAGCAACTACTAATGCTATGCCAATATTCTTCAGGAGAGGAGACGGTGATATAATGAAGGACAAAAACCCTAGAGTTATGCTAAGACCGCTAAATAATAGAGCTCTTCCAGCAGTCCTGAAAGATTTTGAGACTGGATTATCCGTACCTTTTCTCACTTCCTCAAAATACCTATATAGAAACAGTATCGAATAATCTACTGTAATTCCAAATACTATAGGAGGAATTACAAGCCCCGATATATAGTAAATATGGTAGCCGAAGAAAGTAGCTAGGAATAGCAAAGCGTAAGCTATTTCGAGACCTATTACGGCACTTAGAATCAGTATCAGAATAGGTACTAGGGCCCTAATTAACAATACTAAGAAAATTGAAAGGAGTATCACCGTCACTATGTCAATTACTTTTAGATCCTTTTCAGTAGCTATTCCAGATTCCGCATAAATCGGAAGGTGACCGGTGACTGTAGCGTTAATGTTACTCATAAACTCCTCAATTTGTGTTAAACTCTCATTATTCGGGACTTGTATAATGAATAACCACTTCCCGTCTCGATGAAAATTAGACAAAGATATGGGCATGGGCTTAATCTCACTCTCGACTTGGTTGGTAGCGTAACTAAAAGGATCAACCAAAGCGTTCTCTGGCACACTCTCCCTTGTCAGAATCTTTACTAGGTATGAATAATTAGAGAAATTCAATAAAGTAGAACGGACTAGTGAGGTATTGGAGTAGTTCGAGAATGAGAATAGAAGAACGAACGGATCTTTGAATACGGCTAAGCTTGCGTTCCTAGCCCTTTGTAGCTCACTACCATTTAGCTGAGAGTATATGTAATAGAACTTTTCCGCTTCAGCTCCAACTGGATAAAACTTGTGAATGGGAATACCATAAGTTACGTTTAGCTCATATTCAAAAATGGAAAAGTTTTGCAAAATATACGCTCTCTCTTTAGTAAGGTTTACGTATAAAGAATGAAGCGGTAAAAGTTTTTCGTATGTGGAGTTAATTATAGGCGAAATGAGTTTAAAGTAGGTTTGGTTGGATTGATTTAAGTAGTCATACGGTGTGATCAGTTTCGCATCTGACAAGTACTTAAGGGAATTATTTACTTCCTTGAATGCTTGGCTATAGTTTCCTGAGACAAGGACGTATATGTTGTCTTCTTCAGAGTAGTTAAAGTATTTGACCAATATGTGCTTTACGACTACACTACCGTACTGTGGCGTCAAGAAAGGTGAATCGGAGTAAACAAAATAATTTTGTATGCCAAGAAGAATTGGTGATAATAGTATTAGAAGAATGAACCAAGGTAATATTTGTAATCTCATATGACTTTGTTTTTCCTTCAAGCGATTAAAAATAAGTGTTCTAAAATTCATTATTAAGAAGATAAATTTCGATTCATAGATGTTTTAGCATGTAGATTGTCCGAATTAACTCCGCATGACTCCAAACCAACGGTGCAACAGATGTATATGAACCATTTGGTGCTATCTGTTCCGGAATTACCCCTGTAGAGGGAATGTGACCGAGAACCCAGTTGAGATATTTGGTCGCTTTTTCCTTATCGCCTTCTAGAGTGTATTGTTGGGCTAACCATAAGGTCGCTATATACCAGATATTGGGTGTATCGGTTACCTTGAGATAACTATCGTTTTCATATCTTATTATACCTCCGTTAACAGACAATCTATCCTCTATGATTTTCCTATTACTTATTACACGAGGGTCTTTTGCGTCAAAAACGCCTAATATTGAAGCGAAAAGGGTACTTGCATCAACCGTCTTATCAACACTACCGTCCTCGTAAATCGTCCTTGCAAAGTGATCACTAACGTAGAAACGGTTTAATCCTCTTTTAATTTCGTTGGCTGCAAAGAGATATTTTTCTTTTAAGTTCTCTTCGCCAAAGAACTCAGCAAACTTACTAGCAGCAATTAACCCAGTGTGGACTGCAAGAGACGTAAAGAAATGAGTACCGAGTCTCTCCTCCCATAGATCGTAAGAGGGTAAAGGAAGGCCAGACTCTTCATCTCTATAAGCCACTAGGAAGTCGGCTGCCTTTTTTATAAGTGGTGTGTATAAAGGTTTTATAAAATCTATATCGTTAAATTTTGAAAAGTGAAGCCATGCAACATGTATTAACAACCCTGTCTCATCTTCTTGTATCGGGATACTTCTTATAGTCCAAGGATGCCATGTGGATCCCCAATGACCATCACATGTGTACTTCTGAAACAAAAAACCGTTATAGAGAAGAGGTTTCGTAAATAGAAGTAAATTCCTAACTTGATCTTGATATCCTAAAAGTGTAAGAGCTATAGCTGCGAAGGCAGCATCTCTATGCCATACGTAATTATAAGTGTCTTTATTAAACCTCAATATATCAGTGTCCAAGGCAGCAGGGATGGCTCCGTTATTTTGCCAATGAGCGGCAATTATTAATGCACTTCTTTTCACTATATTATCGTAGTCTATTAATTTACTGAGCCACGCTTTCCAATAGTTCTGGGTTCTCTTTATTAGCTCTCTTGGACCTTTTCTAACTACGTAATCGTTTTTCCTCACTACATCCTCATAACTTGAACCGCAAACTAACCAACAATAAAAGATCTTAGACGAAAAAAGTCTGATGCTGGCAACAGAATCAACGGAACCTTGTGCTATAGGGTTTCCAGATAACTCACCGTCTTCGGCGTCTTTCCAAGTACCCAAATATCTACCCGTCTCCTTGTATCCAGTAGCATATTGATAAAACGGTATATCACACTTAAAGAGAAACCACTTGTCTCTTTTATAATGAATAATTGAGGATGTAAACGGATCATAGAGCGCCGTATCCCCTATGTCATTACCGTTGAGGTGAAAATCGTGGTGAAAGAAAATTCTCAAATCACTAGACTTTGATAAGGTAACACTAACCTCTCTTACAAAAATCTCATAAGCAATATCTACAGCATCTACCAGCTTTATTTTACTCCCGTTGACTTCAACCTCGGCAAATGAAGATAGTGAGTTTTCTACATAACCAATCTTAGGATTAAGTTGATCTAACCAAGTGAAGTCCCCGTTATTCCATATACCTAATTTAGCTTGATGCAGGTGATTATCTATGGGTAAAGGATAGTAGAGTTCTCTCAATATATAGCCCTGATCATATAATATTGTTAATTTTCCATTTCCTAGTATGATTAACCTTGTCATAAAATAAATACAAACTTAAAATAAATTAAATTTTTCTTACATCATATAAAGATATTGTATAAAAGGTGGTCTTTTCCGTCGAGGTTGATACTAGTCTTAAAATAAACTACTAGCTTAATTAACTAGATAATTATTAAATTTCTCGTATATCTATTTGTTAAATAGTTAAACTAGGACCTACAAAAGTTTTTCTCTTTGACTAAAATTTTTATATTGCGATATCTTATTTGATATCTGAATGTTAATCTTAGGCGCTCACGTTATGTTCCTAATGTCATCTACAGCATTAACTATTACTTACTTTATACTTACCACATACTACGGACTTAAATACAAGCCAAAGAGATGTAATAATACCAATTTTACAAAATCCGACATTACAGTATTAATTCCAGTATACAAAGAAGATGTAAGACTGTTTGAACAAGTCATAGAATCAATAGCCCGAATAGGTCTCAAGTTAATAGTAGTAGGGGATGGTGTTGATGAACCATACAGAAGCATAGTAAAGAAACATGAAGGACTTTTCATAAGCCTTAAAAAGAGGTCAGGAAAAAGAGTTGCATTATCTGAAGGGATAAAATATGTGACAACTAAACTAGTCCTATTACTGGATAGTGATACTATAATATCGAAGGATAGTATAGAAAAACTATTGAATTATATGACAGAAGATGTTGGGGGAGTAGGTGCAAACATCAGAATGATAAAGAGTAAAAAATGGTCCTATTACTACGCGGAGTTTTTCGAAAGTATGAGTGAATTGGTAAACAGAGCAGTTAATTACTTTGGGAGTGCTATAATATTAAGTGGTCAGTGTGTCCTATATAGAACCGATTTAATAAAGCCTTATGTATTATCAGAGGAATTTAGAAACCCTAGAATATTCGGCAGAAAAATGATCCTATCAGACGATAGAGATCTCACAGAATACGTGATTATCAAAGGTTATAAGGCCGTAAAGGCTATAGACGCTATAGTTTATACAAAACCCCCTAATGATGTTATGGCTTTCGCCAAACAAGTAACCCGTTGGACTAGAGCTAACTACCTAATCTTTATAAAGGAAATAAAAGAAGGAGTTATAAATAAAAGAGGATTAATATATTCCTTTAACGTAACCTACCTAAATATGCTACCTTTGTTGTCAATTCTATTCTTATTTCTTGATATACATTCGATATTAAACTCGCATTTGTTTGAGAGGATAGTAGAGAAAGGTATCTTGAACGTATTACTAACTGGGGGAACTAACTTATCACTAATCTCAGTCAAAATTTTTGAACATTTTTTACGACTTAGACCATCATTAATAGCGATATTAATAATAACCCACATACTACCTACAATCTCCATAATACCATTTTCCTATGCCTTGGCAAAATTAATCATGAGGGAAAAACTTAAGACTTTCCTAATAGGTACAATAGCGTTAGTAATACAATACTTCGCCTCATTTTATGCATTACTCACGTTTTGGAAACAGAACTGGTCATCTAGAGACTCTTAGGTATGCTAACTGCAGTTTTACAGCATGCGGACAAATTGGTTGACCACACTGACAATTGCTTTCTATGATTTTAAAACCGCGTATTTTAATTCTTACATCGTAGTACCCTACAGCACATTTTGCAGGTACTAAACCCTCGACTTCTATAACGTCGTTTAACTTCTCCACTTTAAGTATCTTTACGTTCATGCTAAGTCATATTTTACCAATCTATTTCCCCGTTTAAAAACGGATTGTGCAACTTTTCGTAACCTAATGTCGTAAGAAAACCATGTCCTGGGTACACTGTTAGTAAATCATCAAGCTCCATTAACCTTTTTAGGCTCTTCTTTAGGAGAACCTTATCTCCTCCTAAGTCGTATCTACCGATGCTCTCATTAAAGAGAGTATCACCGGTAAATAAGTTATTCTCTATTAAGTACGTAACACTACCTAGAGTGTGTCCCGGAGTCTCGATCACCTTAACCCTGATACCGTCAAATTCCATCTCTCCTTCTTTAACATAATCGTCTACGGAAATGTGAGAGGTTCGGGGATCGTTTTTAACCAACGGTTCATCGTTCTTGTGTAAGTAGAATACAACTTCGCCTAGGTATTTCTTTAACTCAGGCACACCCAAAATGTGATCAAAGTGACCATGAGTAGCAAGGATTGCCTTTAATTCTATTCCTCTATCTTTAACGTAGTATATAATTTCTGTTGGGTTCTCTCCTGCATCGATTAATATCCCTAAATTATTTTTAGTCACTAAATAACAATTAGTGTTAAGGTAACTCACTTCGAATTTCTTTATTACTATCATCACTCTAAACTTAAGGATTGATCTAATAATATTATCGTCATGCTATCAGTAATCCATCTTTTACGCATATTAAATCGAAATTATTAAGTAACACTCTTTCTTTAAATAGAATCAATATGAAATACACCGAAACAGCTCCGAAACTCTTTATGAACACTGGGACAAAGTTCCCTAGGCAAATTATTTGGGCTATGGGAGCTATTAAGTACTCGTGTGCTAAAGTTAACGCTGAATTAGGACTATTAGATCAACAAATAGCACAAGCTATTATGAAAGCATCTGAAGAAGTAATGGAAGGGAAATCTGACTCTAAAGTGATTGTAGACGTGTTTCAAACAGGTTCTGGAACCGGGTTAAACATGAACATAAACGAGATTATTGCTGAGAGAGCTACGGAAATTTCAGGGAAGAAAGTTCATCCTAACGATCACGTAAACCTTGGGCAGTCTTCTAATGACACCGTACCTACTGCAATACGCATTGCAGCAGTGAAAACAGCATATGAACTTCTAATTCCCGCATACGAAAAGATCATCACGTCTCTGAATAAAAAGGGTCAGGAATATAACGATATAGTTAAATCAGGCAGGACTCATTTGAGAGATGCATTACCTGTAACTTTAGGTCAAGAATTATTGTCATACGCTGATGCATTTCAACACGACTTAGGAAAGTTGAAGGAAATACTGGAATACGTAAAAGAACTTCCCATAGGAGGTACAGCTGTAGGTACTGGGCTGAATGCACATCCTGAGTTTCAGGAGAGAGTAGTCAATGAGATAAACAAAATCACTTCTATGGGCTTCAAACCCGCAAATAAATTCAGGGGTTTGAAACTTCTCACCGATATGTTAATGCTAAGTGGAGTCCTGAGGACTTCTGCAGTGAACTTATATAGACTAGGGCAAGACATAAGATTGATGTTTTCAGGACCTATGACAGGGTTTAATGAGATTGAACTTCCCAGCCAAGAGGAAATAGCTGGAAGCAGTATAATGCCTGGTAAAACTAACCCGGTAACTGTAGAGGCTTCTCTTCTAGTAAGTGCTCAAGTTGTAGGTTTAGATCATGCTATACAGTTCGCTTCAATGCTAGGTGAATTTGAGTTGGCTATGGGTGTTCCACTAGTAGGTTACGATCTCGTAATGGAGGAGACCTTATTAGCTGAGGCATTTAGTAAAATGTCAGATTTAGTTATTAACGGTATGGTTCCAAACGTAGAAAAGATGAGAAGGTACGCCGAAAGTAGCCCCTCATTAGTTACTATCATATCTCCGATAATCGGATATGATAAGGCATCTCAAATAGGTAAACAATTAGCTAAGGGAATGTCAATAAGGGAAGCACTGAGAGAATTAGGATATAAGGATGAAGAAATCAATACCATACTTGACTTGAAAAGACTAGTTAAACCTGGGTTTCCAGCCAAATGAAGGAGACATGCCTAGGAATAATAAGGGATGGTAATTTTTTACTCTTTATAAGAAAAATCAGAGGCTTAGGAGCTGGATATCTAACATTCCCTGGGGGAAAAGTTGAGGAAGGTGAAACGCCCGAGCAATGTATCACTCGTGAAGTCAATGAAGAAATCAAAGTAAATATTGAGTCCTTTAGGAAGGTAGCCGAGATCTTGTTTATACACGGAGAAGAAGCAGAAAAGATGCACGTGTTCCTTATTACAAAGTTCACCGGGATTCCTACTAAAACTGATGAAGCTATACCTATGTGGTTAAATGAACCTATTTATGAGGAGATGTGGGCTGACGATAAAATATGGTTACCAAAGGTTCTGAATGGAGAAAAT
Organism: Stygiolobus azoricus; assembly: GCF_009729035.1. Classification (NCBI taxonomy): domain Archaea; kingdom Thermoproteati; phylum Thermoproteota; class Thermoprotei; order Sulfolobales; family Sulfolobaceae; genus Stygiolobus; species Stygiolobus azoricus. Next base: position 1,780,016 of record NZ_CP045483.1, on the reverse strand, counting down.
GTATGTTGTGAGTTTTACTTCTCCGCTGACTGGACTTATTTTAAGGGAGGTCATTGTAATTCATGTGAATTTACATGATTTTGTAACTCTATATACTGAGTCTCTTATTTTTTCTATGCACTATTCCTCTCCTTTATCACATTCGAAAATTTTGATATCAGTTCCCTTTATTTTGTTCAACACTTCTTTGTCTATTTTTTCTATGACGATTACGTCGTACCTTTCGCACTGTCCTATTCTCTCTGTAACAACGTCACTTAATGAATAACAGTCTCCCGTTCTTTGAAAGCGTATTATCACTTCTCATTACCTTCCTCATTAAATACTCTACTCGCTAAAGATAAAGATATATCATATCTAAAGCTAGTATTAAAATGACCCCCTTCAAATTCTTCATAGATATGGGGGATGTTTAGTTTTTTCATCTTTTCGTGTAAAATCCTCATACCGAAATTGATCTTGAATTCATCCCTTAGACCTACATCAAGGTATACCATCCTGAGTTTTCGCAAATTCTCGTGATACTGGTTTATCATTCTAACTGGATCCTTCTCTATCCATTTTTTCCAGACTTCTTCTATAATTTCACCCGTTTCCACTTCAAAGGGTAACTCGATATACTCCCCCTTAGGTGAGTAAAATGCAGCCATTGCCACGATGGTTAGTGCGTTTAAATCCTCTTTTTCCTTCTTATTCTCCTTACTCCAATACTTCTGTAGCCAGTCCTTATAGTCCTTGAATTTTCTCAGGGTTCTGATAACAGAAGGAAACATAGGAATGTAAATATACTCGAAGTAAGCATCGCCTGAATGGTCTACTATTCCTTGAATTAGACCGGGATACTTCATTCCTAGCACTATTGCACCGTAACCTCCAGAAGATTTGCCCATGAGAACTATCTTGTCACTGTCGTATTTTTCTTTTAGATAGGGTATTAATTCCTTAACTAAGAAATCTTCATATAGGCCTACTGCAGTTGAATTTATATATTGGTTACCGCCTAACTTAGTAAAGAGATCTGGAAGTATTACAACTGTATTATTTATTTTACCCTCCTTAGAAAGCCTCTCCACTTTTTCTACAATATTTCCCCCCAAAGGATCATAGTTCAGTAGTGAAATGGAAGAAGACAGAAAACCGCTTAGATAGATAACTATTAAGGGTTTAGAAATATTGTCGGAGACTATGTGAACGACATTCCTTACATTAGGGTCTTTTAAAGGGTTATCTCTTAAAGCCTCGCTTTCTACATTCTCAACTCTTACAATAACCATTATAATCAACCATTTTTTACTTATATACTTATAAAATCAATATTACTATTCGTGATACAAGGCACTAATACAATCCTTACACTAACGCTAGTAATAGCAACTTTCTCCGGATTAGTTCTTAGAAGGCTTAGGATATCCCCCGTTCTCGCATACCTTGTGTCCGGTCTAATAGGAGAACTCTTAGGGTTGAATTATAATAATCCAGAATTCCAGTTTATCTCTTTTCTCGCTGTAAACTTATTGTCATTTGAAATGGGAGTTTCCGTTAACCTCGTAGATCTCAAGAAGATGTTCAGAAGAGCACTATTTATAGTGATTATAGAATTTCTATTTGTTTATATTGTAATTTCTATAATTAGTTTAGCGATCAAACTCTCTTTAATCCAGACTTTTTTACTTGCCATAATAGGCTTTAACACCAGTACATCAATTGCATTTAAGCTCGGGGAAGGTAAGTTAGATGAAAACGACTTCAAACTTATTCTCTCTGTTGCCTCACTTGAAGACACATTAGCTTTCGTCGCGTTAGGCATTATAACCTCAGGAGACGTGAATATTTTCAATCTACTCATTACCTCTCTTTCCTCATTAGCGCTTGGTTATATTGTATCAAAAGTTCTCATAAACCCTACATTACAGTATGCAAAGTCTGAAGAGTCTGTAATTTTATCTAGCGTAGCATCCGTCTTTTTATTCAACTTACTAAGTTCCATACTGAGCTTACCTTCAACGTTAGCTAACTTTTTACTGGGTATAGGTACTTCTTATGCGTCAACAGATCCTGAAAAGATAATAAGGTATATGAAACCTTTAGTTGACTTTACCCTAATTTTCTTCTTCTTTATTGCCGGAAGTTATCTCAAAATTTCTGGATTTATATTGTATTACATACTGATCTCTGTAATTCTCGTTTTAACAAAACTCTTTGCCTTTAGTACTGCCTATTGGTTTTCAGGAGTCGATTTCTTGAGGGCTTATGGAACTGGATTATTTATGACTTCATTAAGCGAATTCGGAATAGTTATATCTCTTACCGCATTACAGCTGGGACTTCCCGTTGCTACAATTTATAATATATCAACAGTACTCGTAGCTGTATCCTCCACAATAGCTAGCGTTTTAACTTCAAGAAACCAGATAGTCCTAAAGACAATAAGTAAAATGTATTTAAGGTTAAGGTTAGATAGATTTGATAGCTTAATTAAAAACTTAGGTCATATAACATTTAAATCACCAGAAATTCTTACGTCATTCTTGAAATTCTCAATCCTAAGTGTAACATTGACTTTTAGTTCAATATACTTAGCTGACTTAATAGCTACTCTTTCTCCTTACTTAGCCTTGTTTTCCTTGTCTTTAATAGTGCTGACTCCATTTTTACTAATACTCTTCATTCTTTACTACACTAGAAAAACTCAAAATCAAGAGTTTAGGCCAATAATACAAATATTCATGTGGGGAATCTTTCTGCTGATAATGATTAATTACACTGTATTACTAGCAAGGATAATAGCCGCCTCACCTTTACTTGATATAATTATCTCGATCTTAGTCAGCACACTTATAGCTATATTTTTCTATAGTAAAATATATAAATTAATAGAGGAATTAGATAAATTATTCTAGGAATGTAAAAATATTTTTAGACAATTTAAATATCTCGATCTTTTTCTTAGGGAGTAGATATATAGCTCCGTCCAAACCTCTGATTTCCATCGCTTCACCCTTCGCATAAAATAATGAAACTAGAGTAGCGACCACGGCGTCTATTACATCTTTCTTAACGTTATATCTCCTCCAATCTAAACCTATATTCTTAAGAGATGAAGTGGGATGAGTCTCAATCACTGTCCCCCTTAACAAATTTGATAATTTGATTGCCTTGGCCACGAGGCTCTCCATCCAACTCGGTGGTAACACACGATAGCCTCGCTTAATCATCTGTTTGTCAACATCTCTAAATCCTTTACTGTACGATAGTGGAGAATCTATAGCTACGATTTCAGAAGTAGCACAAAGCTGAAGAATAAGGTCTTCGTCTCCTTCATAAACTTCTATTATGTCTCCTCTCAGGACTCCGAATGTTGAAGGTCTCTTTACAGCTAAATCTATTCCGCAAAACTTCAATATTAATCCCTTTATTTAAAGTTATGAAACCGCCAATTATTTTAATAAATTACAAAGCGTATGAGAATTCTTACGGAGAAAAAGGGATGGAAATCTCTAAGAAGATCGAGAAGGTAAGTAAGGAGTATGGAGTTCCTATAATAGTTTCTGTTCCAGCAACAATGATATATAGACTCAGTAAAGAAACTGAACTAATAGTATACGCACAGCATGTCGATGGATTAGATCACGGTGCTAAAACTGGATCAATTCTTCCTGAAATGGTAAAGGACGCTGGAGGGAAAGGCTCGTTACTAAACCACAGCGAAAGGAGAATTAGATTAGACGAAATCCATGATGCAATTATAAGGATGAGAAAACTAGGAATGGAAAGTGTAGTTTGTGTAGATAGATACGAATTAGTTCATTCTATGGGAATATTAAACCCTGACGCAATACTCATCGAACCACCAGAACTTATTGGTACCGGAATCGCTGTCTCTAAAGCAAAACCTGAAGTTATTACCAGGGCGGTAGACGAAATAAAGAAAGTTAAGGGAGTTTACCTTATAGCGGGAGCTGGAATTACGAGCGGTGAAGACGTATACAAGGCTATAGAGCTTGGTGCTGATGGAATAGGAGTAGCAAGTGCTGTAATGAAAGCTAAAGACCCAGAAAAGGTTGTAAGCGATTTGGTGTCTCAAGCCTTAAAAGCAATAGATAAGAGGGGATTTTAGCTGGGGGTTAGCTAAATAACAAATTGAAAATAGTAGATTCCAGAGATCCATCTCCAAATACCTTTTTAACTAACTCTCTTACTCTCTGTTTGTCATTTATTACGGCGTAGAGCGACACTATTATTAGATACGCTGACACAAGCTTAGAATCCCCTCCAACTTCTGTAGCGAAACTTCTGAATTTCACAGAGTTAATATATATATTACTTCCGTCAAATCTAACTATCTCGTTATAAGGCATATCGGAAACGTTAATCTTAACATTATCAAGAGAATAACCGTTTTCCTCTAATATCCTTCTCACTACTCCTTCAACACATTCTATCTCTCTACATATCAACTTTATCGCCATCCGTTGAACAACCCTTTCATCACTAGTTCAGATAAGGTTGGGTTCTTCATTTAGTATGAAATTAAGTTAATTAGTAATAAATGTATCCCTTCTTAATGAGAAGTAGCCTAGATACTCTTGCTGCAGCTAACAATATTAAGGAGAAGAGAATCAAAGTCGCTGATGCAGTTATAGACGCATTAAAATACGTCTGATACTCGTTATAAATATATACTGAGGCTACACAATCTCCGTTAAAGATCCATCCTTGAACGAACGGAGCGATGATTGCAATAGAACCGAATTCGCTTATCGCTCTAGCCATTGAAGTCAGTCCTGATGAGATTATTCCTCCAACAGACATAGGAAAGATCATTTTAAAGTAAACACTGAGTTCAGAGTAACCCAAACTCATAGCGTATTGCTCATATGATAACGGTAAGCCCTCGAAGTAACTCTGCATCGATCGGATATACACGGGAGCTGAGACTATAATTAAGGCTAGGATAAGCCCGAGATACGAGTAGTAGAAATTGATACCATGAGAAGTTAAGAATTTACCTATTATGTTAGTGGGACTATCTATGAATACTAAGGCTATTCCCACGAGCGGGTGAGGTATTGAAGCTGGGATATCTACTATACTTTCTATTATAGGGTTTCTATTTCTGGCTAGAAAGTAAGCCAATGGTGTAAACAAGAAAATAATAACGCCTATAGCGATAGCGGAGGAAAAATAGGAAAGTTCTATAGCACTTATTAACTCCTTTCCAAAGGCTACTGATCTAACATAAAAAGGTCCATAACCGTAAATTACTAAATATATTATTGGGATTACTAAAAGGATGGATAGAAAAAAAGATATTACCTTAGACAGCCGTGAAGTTACCACCATATGTTAATACTCCCTCATTCAACAAATTCATAATTTGTGGTGGTACATCTGACTGTGATTCGTAGAACAAAACTGGGTGGACTATAGGAGTAACGCCGAACATCGCTAACTCATTGACATTTGTAATCACGAATTGTATAAACTTTAGTGCCAACTGTTGGTTTGGTGCATTCTTCGGTATGGTTATATACAAATACACTGGGTTACCGTATATCTTTAGAGTTTGTCCGTTTACTGTTATTTTATAGAAGAAGAAGCTATACCAGCTTGTCTCATTAGGATAATAACCGAAACTTAGCCATGGTGGTAATTGCAAATAGTCTAGGTGTTGAGATATTGCATAGGACTTATAGGAGAAGACAAAGTCGAGTTCTCCAGCCTTTAATGGGGCTACAAAGTCAGCAGTAGTAAGTGCACTATGAATTACATTACTTTCATTAGCTAAGTGTATAAAGTAATCAAAGGACTTATTTGCATAGAGGTAGCCAGCCATTTTTAGGATCAGATAACCGTATAATCCCTCTGGATCCGAGCTAGGGTTGGATATACCTAGACTAAACTTAGTAGTTAGTAGATAGAAGAAGTTATACCAGTACTTAGTACTGTTAGTCTTCATTGCCATTGTATAGTTACTGTATAGCTGGTTCCAATATGGGTTCATCGTAGTGTAGTTAGAATATACTAAAGCCATCTGGTCTGATATAAAGGCAATTGCCCAACCTGGGTTGTTCTGCCCTTCTAACTCAACAGCCTGAATATAAGCTACCGGAACAAAGACATCTGCAGGAGCTCCATGTGCAATCTCAGCCGCTAGTCCAAAAGAACCACCGGGGTTAATATCAACTGGAATACCGTATTGCTTCTCAAATTGTTGAGCTAAATATTTAAATATCGATAAATAGGCACCAGCAACATAAACTACTACAGTATTATTAGCTGATGGAGGTGTTGTAACCGATGAACTAGAGGAGGTTGAACTGGTGGTCATCAAAGAAGAATACGTAGATGACATTGATGATGTTGAAGAGATACTAGAACTGCTAGATGGATGATATAGTAATAGAACACCTGCTATTACTATTACTGCTATAACAACTATTGCTATTATTATATAGGAAGATATTGCCTTAAAGATTTTTGTACGTTTATTCATATTACCAAATAGATATATTCCCGTTAATAAATATTACTTTGAGAAAAGGTTAAATATTATAAAGTAAATAAAGAATAATTAACATTTTTTGAATCTTTGTCGAAATTGAAATCTTTAATAGATAAAGTGTAGTTAAAGTCTGTTGATTTAAAAAGCACAGAGGTAAATATTACTTATCTGACGAATAAAGATTAAGTAGAAATTATGTTAAAACTTCTATTTTGATTAGGTTGAGTTTACTCTCCTATTTCCAATATATACACATTGTTAACATTGTCTCCCGTAAAACCAGTTTTTATTGTGACACCGTATTTCTCAAGAAGTTCATAGGACGAATGGTTTATTAACGCATTATGGATATCTACACTACTAATTTTTAGCTCGTTATTCATATAACAACCTGCATATTCACTATTTCCATCAATACCGTCAGTGGCGATGGCATAAAGCCTTGCATTAGCTTTAATATATTTAAGAAAGCCCAAGCAAACTTCACCATTTCTTCCTCCTTTTCCATATTTCCCGGTTATCTTTACGTCGGGTTCGCCTCCAAATAACAGGACTTTTCTTCCTTTCGAAACCCTGAACTGAGTATTCGCTATACCTGCTAATTGAACACCAAACGAATACGCATCACCTCTCACTTCGCTACTTAATATCTCTGAATTCTCTATATCAGACTTTAATCTAGTTAACACAGTTTCGATGTCGAGAATCTTAAAGATGTAGCTTTTTACTTTTAACGTCTTCGGTGTCTCTTTCAGAAACCCCGCATATTTTTCTAAGCCTATATCTTTCATAATCCTCTCTGCCTCCTCTTTTGTAGAGAAGTCTAAAATTGTAGGCCCACTGCCCACGCTCGAAAGATCACCTCCAGGTACGTCACTGACAACCAACGTTAAAATAGGAGATTTTGAGTACTGTGCTAACCAACCACCTTTAATGAGAGAAAGATGTTTCCTTACAATATTTATTTCTTCAATACTTAAACCCGATGTAACCAGAGCCTTATTAATTTCTTTAAGATAATTTAAAGAAATATCTGAATACTCCATTAGAGCTGAAGCTCCACCAGAGATAAGGAAAATCAACAAGTCATAATCTTCCTTAAGTAACAAATTGATGACTTTTTTACCCGCTTCGTAACTACTCTCTGTAATATCCGGGTGCGAGGATTCTAACACCTCTAAGGGTAGTTTGACGTTAGTGTGACCTTTCGGTGTAATTACAATACCGTTTTCTATTTTCATTTTATCGAGGAAAAATCTTGTCACTTTTAAGGCAGACTTACCAACAGCCACGAGAAGAGGCTTTTGAGTTCTAAAAGAGTGACCTTCTACGTTTATTTCCCCGTTGGAAATTCTTACCTTGCTTGATAAAGCCTTATAAGAGTCACTATAATCAAGTATTCTTTTCACAATTTCTTTCACTTTACTGTCCAAAAACATTTCTAATCCTTCTTAAAGTAGTCCTTATATAGCTCAGACGCTAGTTTCTTTCCCTTTTTAGTTAAGTCGTAATATATCCCTTTAGGCTTATGATCCAACTCCTTAGCTTTTACTTTAAGCCAAGGTTTAACCGAGGATGTTACGCTTCTCTTAAGTGCCCCTTGAAATCTCTGTAATAAACCTTTGTCCTCTAGGTCTTTACAGGCTTTCTCGATCTCGTCTTCGTTATATTTAGGTGCCCATCCCGACTCTCCTAGCAGTCTTCTAGCCATATACCAAGGGTTATCTGGGCCGTATTTATAAATATGAACTAATATCTTCTTTTCAAGCTCCGTTAGGCTTTCCATTTACCATCACTTGTTCAGCTAGAACTTTAGGTATCTCGTACTTTTTTCCGCTCATATCCTCTAAGACTATATCACCATTATCTTTCTTTTCTACAATTCTGAACCTACTGCCAGGAAGAAGACCTACTTCACTAGCTTTAGCTAGAATCCATTCTTCCTCCTTAACGATCATTAGAACCTCAACTACCTCTCCTGGTTTAATATTAGTCATTATCTCTCCTTTTATAACTCCTCTTCCTGGTATCGGATGTCCGTGAGGACATGTCTTGGGATAGTTTAATACTGAATCTATTTTCTCCAACACATCGTCAGGCCATATATGTTCGAGCCTGTGAGCTATTTGGTGAGCTCTTATCCAGTCCAAACCTAAAATGTCAGTGAGGAGTCTCTCTGAAAGCCTATGAGCTTTGATGAGCCTTTCAGCTATTCTTTTTCCATCGTCTGAAAGTAAAATTTTCTTATCTTTTCTGATGATTAATCCTAGTTTTTCCAGCCTATTCAAAGCTTTACTTATAGTCCCGGGGGAAATCCGAAAAATAGTGATCAGGTCGGAGACTCTAGCGTAGCCTCTCAATTCCTCAAGCTCATAAATTTCTTTCAGATAATTTTCCAGAGGTTCCGATAATTCCTCGGTTTCCATTATTTCACTATTAATTTTGTCTTGACTGTTTGTATTAACCTTACTGATTTGTCCTCTCTAACGAATACGTTGATATTTGCACTGAACTTACCTTCATAACCCTCAGCTTTTAGATAGTCCACAGTCTTTTTTAAAGCCTCATCAATAGCTGATGAAATGTGCTCATGATATCTGCTACTGCTAAATTTAGAGGGAACTTCCACCGATTCGATCTCAGTAACAGCATAGTATTTTTTCTTCTCTTCATTTGTCTCCATAACTATCCATAGTTAAGTTTGTAATAACAAGAATTAAAGGTTAAGGTTTTATTTTCGTACCAATGAAACGGGGATGAAAAAATATTTACTACTAAACGTAGAATACAGTATATGTATAAAGTGATTTTTAAAGTTAATAGTAATGGTAAATTTACAAATTCATTGAAAACACTTTCAAAATCTGGATTTATTCCAATTTACTTTAAGAGGGATAGAGGAATTGAAGAATATACAGCTGTCTATAGAAGTAATGATATAAATGAAGTGAAAGAAGCAATTATGGATTTTGCTTATTTATTATCAAAGGAAGGAAAGAGCGGTGGCTATGACTTCGCTAAAATATACAAAATAGAAGACCAGTATTTAGGCAAAGTAGCTGGTGGGAGTTTAGGTGCGTTATTAGGTTATCAATTAGCTGGTATTGCAGGATTAATTCTAGGAACTTTAGGGGGAATATTTTTAGGTGAGTTACTGGATATCGAGTTAGGTCAAACACCGGTGGGGTTATTAGCATGGCCAATCCAACAATTGACAGAATAACTAAAAGAGGATTAAATCTCCTCATTGGCACATTAATGTTCATTACATCGCTAGTGTTAATTATAAAAGTTCACGTCTCGTTTACGGAGGTTCTATATACGTTAAATCCTTATCCGTTTTACTTTTTAGGGCTGTTTTTTGGTATAGAAAGGTTATTTTACTCTATAACAGGTAGTACAAAACTTTTCTCTCTAATGACGGGGTCTGGAGAGTTCTCCTCATTTACCAATATTGCGATATTTCTGTTCTTCCTAACATTCGGAATATATGTATTAGCTTACTCTCTCCTATATACAAGTCCTATCTTAATAATGCTCAATGCTCTAAACGGTGTAAGTTTTCTACTGTACTCCCTGAGCCTATTTAAGGCTTGGCACATTTAAATAAAGTCCAAGCACCGATTTTCTGATATTCTATTTTTTCAAATCCTACCTCCTTTAATAATTTGACATAATAGTCTACTGAAAACAGTTCTAATTTCCACCATTTTGCAAGAAACCTACTGAACGAATTATTATTAGTCAATACAGATGAGACAAACTTACCTTTTCCCTTTAACACTCTGAAAATTTCATTTAACACTACGGCTTTCGAAGGGATCATATGCAAGACAAACATAGCCGATATGCCGTCAGCTATCTCGTTATTAAAGGGTAATCTATTTGCATTAGCTCTAACTGCTATTACATTACTTCTTTTTCTCTTCAGAATTCTCAGAAATTTAGTCGAAATATCTATTCCAATACATACTTCGCATTTAGTATAGTCGAATAATTTTCCAGTACCAGTTCCTATATCAATTACAAGATTTCCTGATACATATTCTCCTGTGCTTCTCATTATAGACGAGTATGTCTTCCCACCAGAAGTTAAAAACATACCAATAGGAGCCCATAATTGCTCATAAACCCCTGCTACTTTCTCTAATATGTCAGGGTTCTCGACTTTTTCGTCATTCATGAAGTCTATTATCCCATCTATTTCCGTAAACGAATGACCGTTCTCACAAATCCATTTGTCCTTAAAGCGTGAGCCGTCAATAGGACAGCGAAAAAGATTAAGCATAATCTAATTAACCTTTATTCCTTTATTAAATTTCTTGAGGCATATTCTATTAGATCTTTTAAAGTTACGATCTCTCTTTTATTCACAATAGCACTACCTATATTTAGTCTTAATAAATCCTTAACTACAACATTAATTGGCGTATTTCCCGAGACATTGTAAACTTCAGGGATCATAATCTTACTTACATCACTATTTAAGTCCAGTTCCGGATAACCGTACACAATATCCCTTGCAGATACTATCCCATACAAATCCCCCTCGTATACGGGAACATGCCTAATTCCGTTATTTATCATAACACTAGCTGCTGTCCTGATCCTAGCATAAGGGGGTACTACGATAGCTTGTTTAGATATTGAAGATATACTATCATGTGCGTTATCCCACTTTACCTCTTTTATTACGTCCTTATATGTAACGATCTTTAGCCCACCATCTCCTTCTATAAATACTGCATCTACTTTGTTACTTAGCATGTCCCTAATTATCTCACTTAACGATGGGTTAGACTTTATGACAGGTTTAAGCCTTGCCTCCTTAAGCCTCTCATCTGCCTCATTATATAAGATGTGGTATAACGCTTCCTCTACTGTGAACAGACCTATTATCTCCCTATCCCGTAGCACAGCAATCCTTCTTATCCTGTTTGTGTTCATAAAAAATATGGCATCTGTAATATATGACTCCTCTGTTATCGCTATTACATCATGACCCTTTATCAATCCTAACTTCACTTAAGTTTAAGCTTCTCATTAAATTATATAACGTTAATACACGCGGATCCTTAAAGTCGAGTTCCTTTCCACTGTCGCCTACCAATTTATACCGATGAGTATAACTTTTGGTAGTGCATTCTTTAACGTAATCAATTATTTTTCGTGAAATAAGATCGGATTCCTCCGGTTTGGTGATCTCAAAGAGTCTACCAAACTGTTCATCCTTATAACCCTCAATTAAGATGACATCCGCGGGGATTATTTCTAATATATCCTTAACGCTGAACCTGCCCATTATTATGCCTTTTTGGTTAAGAAATACCACATAATCAGATCCTGCCTCCCAAAACCTGAAAGTGTCTTTGCCTTGAAGATCGATCTCGTGGTGAGAATGCTTAATTACAGCAATAGAGAACCCAAGGCTCTTTAATTCCTTAACTGCTTTTTCTATCGTTAGAGTCTTACCTGAGTCCTTCTTTCCTATTACCTGAATTATGCATTTATTCATAATTAACTTTTATTTTCAACCAATCATATTTTAAAATAAATGCTAATACCGTTAAGCGAAGCGAGAAAGCTTATAGATAATACTGACTTCAGAAAAGCTCCTACTAAGAGAAAAAGCATATATGATGCCGTAGGCGAGGTAGTAGGTGAAGACGTATATGCAATTAAGAATATACCGGATACAAACCTCTCTGCCATGGATGGTTTTGCATTTAGAGTTAGCGACTACAAGAAATATGGAGAACTAAAAATCGTAGGCTCACTTCACCCCTCCTCTTCTGAAATTCCAGAACTGAAAGAAGGAGAAGCGTATTATGTAACTACCGGTTCCCCCATACCGAAAGGTGCAGACGCAGTAGCAAGAATCGAAGCTAGTAAAATAATGGGCGAAAGGGTCAAGTTTGTAGAGGAAGTGTTCGAAGGAAAGGACATTAAATTTGTTGGAGAAGACATATCGGAAGGGAGCCTTATAATAAGTAAGGGAGAAATTTTAACTCCTTACCATCTAGGAATTCTAACAATACAAGGGATCAGAGAAATAAATGTAGTAAATGTGAAAAGTTGTGTCATAGCATCAGGAGACGAGATAGTACCTTATTATGAAAATGGAAAGATCCCTGATTCTATTTCACCTATTCTTCTGTACTTATTAGGGAAATTCGGAGAAAGTAAGTACTTTGGTGTCATCAAGGACAATAAAGAAGAGATCATTAACGCTATGAAAAAACTCTCGGAGGAATGCAGCTATATAGTCCTCATTGGCGGGTCTTCAATGGGAGACAAGGACTACTCAAAGAAAGTAATAAGGGAGATGGGTTCATTGTTATTTGAAGGAGTTGCTGTAAACGTAATAAAAAGAGGAGGTGTAGGTGTGATAGGAGACATTCCAGTAATTAACCTTCCTGGGCAAGTGGTTTCTGCAATCACAGTATTCCACGAGCACGGTTTACATATATTATCGAGAATGATAGGAAAAGAAGTGAGGAAATTCTCCTACTATTTCCTTGATCAGGATATAAGCGTAAAGCACAAGATGGATTCCGTCTTCTTATTCAGAACTGAGGGAGTATATGCAAAGCCATTGAGGTGGGGTACAGGTCTTTATAGTGAACTTGCTAAGGCAAACGCTTTTGGTATATTAACTAGAGGTAAAACATATAAAAGAGGAGAAACCGTTGAGTTACAGCAATTCCTCATTTGACGTGATTATATTAGCCGGTGGTGAATCTAAGAGGTTTGGAGAAGATAAGTGCGATCACGAGTTTAACGGTATTACTTTTCTCCAGAGAGTTAGCAAAGAGTTTAGTAATCCCATAATTATTGCTAATAAGTTAAGAGCAAATCTGAACGGAAGGCAGATCATAGATCATGTGCGGAAGGGTCCAGTTAGGGGGCTTGAGATTGGAATTCAATACGTCAAATCTGAAAAAGTTTTCGTCACGGGATGCGATTTTCCGTTCGTAACACACAATTTAGCTGAGTTCTTATGCGGTAAGACTGAGTTCGACATCTCGATTGTACTAGTTAACGAGCCCCAGCCCTTGTTGGCTTGTTACAGTACAAGTTTTCTTCGCCAGAATTTGAGTAAGTGTAAGAGGATGATGGATTTACTCTCTTTAAGCAAGAAAACATACTTAGTTGGAACACGTGAGCTGGAATTAAATAAGATAAACTTACTAGCAGTAAAAAACGTTAACACATGGTTAGACCTAAACTTCAGTATTAGGAATATCATGGCAAGTGAAAGTAGATTAATATTCTCGTCTTTTTAAGGTTCCCTAATTATTATTACTTGTGTTAGTTCCGTTTGTACCAACACCATACGAAGTCGCTAGGGAAATGTTGAGGTGTGTAAAGGCTGGTAAAAATGACGTTGTCCTAGATTTAGGTGCTGGAATAGGAAATATTTTGAAAATAGCTAAGGAGGAATTTAATGTAAAATTAGCTGTAGGAGTAGAAATCGATAGAAAACTATGCAGAGAAGCTTACAAAAATAACAATAGAGAATTTGAAATAATTTGCGGAGATATGTTAACTCTAGCCCCGATCTTACTACCAAAAGCAGACATACTAGTCTCTTACTTATCAACAAGGACAAACGAGCTTTTAGAACCATTAATAATTCAGAATGGTAAAAAAGGACTAAGAATTGCCTCTAATGATTTTCAATATCCGAACTTAAGACTAGTTGAAAAAAGAAGAGTTACGGCTGAAGGTATATTAGGGCCTACAGAACACACGATATATTGTTATGAGCTATGAGAGTTTGTACTCTCTTCTCTGGTGGAAAGGATAGCACTTTTGCACTTCATTGGGGTGTATTCAAAGGTTTTGAAGTAACTTGTCTTATAACTCTCCTTCCGAAAAAGGATTATTCGTGGATGTTTCAAGTCCCTAATGTTGAGTTTACTAAATATCAAGCTGAAGTGCTAGGCCTGGACATAATCCAATATCCTACATCTGGAGAAAAAGATAAGGAATTGGAAGATCTAAAACAAGCTTTAAAATTAGCTAAAGAGGTAAAAGGGATAGATGGAATAATAACGGGGGCATTACTTTCGGATTACCAAAGGCTAAACATTAATATAATATCGGAAGAACTTGGACTGAAAACCTACTCCCCCCTGTGGAGGAAAGATCAAAAGGAGTATATGAGGGAGTTAATAAGAAACGGTTTTAAATTTATTATAACATCCGCCTCTGCTTACGGCTTTCCATTTGAACTAGTTGGTAAAGTTATAGAAAGTCAAGACGTAGAGACTATAATTAAAGCAGCTGAAAAATACGGTTTCAATCCGGCTTTCGAGGGAGGAGAGGCCGAGACATTCGTAGTGTATGCCCCACTTTTTAAGAGAGAATTAAAGATAGAAGGCGAGAAAATTAAGATAAGTGAATACGAGTGGAGATTCGTAATAACACATATACGTTAAGGAACTGCAGGTATATTGTAAACCCTACCGGTGAGATAAGAAAGAGCGAGAATATAGTAATTCAGAATGGTATCATTAAAAGTGTCGGTAGGGAATTAGAAGGAGACGAGATAGATTGCTCTGACTACATTGTAATCCCCGGTCTGGTAAATTCACATACTCATTCTCCGATGACAGTCCTAAGAGGTTATTATGATGATGCTGAACTCGAAGATTGGTTAAACAAGATATGGGAATTTGAGAAAACCAAATTCACAAAAGAGCTAATGAAAATTGGAAGTGAGCTCGCTATTCTCGAAATGTTAGGGAATGGGACGACAGCTTTTGTAGATATGTACTTTAACCCAGATCAAGTAGCGGAACTAGCTGAGAAGTATAAGATAAGAGCTTTTGCAGGATACACTTTTTTAGATAGTTTATTCGACCCATATGAGATTGATAAAAAACAAAGGAGATTAAAAAAGAACGAGTATTTTGTACCCATAATTAACGTACATAGCATTTACGCTGTGTCGGAAAATACTCTGAAAATTGCAAAACAGTTAGCTGAAGAGCTACAAACTTGGATACATATACACGTATCAGAAACCAGAAAAGAACTCTATACTATTAAGAAGAGAAATGGCTTATTTCCCGTCGAGTATCTAGCTAAACTTGGATTAGTTAACCAGAAACTTCAGATGGTTCATCTAGGCTGGGTAGCGAGCTGGGAAATAGAGACTATTAAGAGGAATGGTTCCACCGTTACTTACTGTCCTACATCGAACATGAAACTCGCCACCGGAGGTAGCTTTCCGTTTAAAGAAATGCTAAAAAATGGTATTAACATTACCTTGGGAACTGACGGTACAGCAAGTAATAATTCACTAGACATGTTTCAGGAAATGAAAATCGGCGTATTACTTCAGAGACAGATGTATTGGAATGTGGAAACCAAAGCAATTGACCTATTCCAGTCTAGTACAATAAACGGCTATAGATTATTGGGAATTAAAGGAGGGTTAATAAAGGAAGGGTACGTTGGTGACTTGGTTCTGATTGACAGTCATTTTGTTTACCCTCTTTCACAAGACAAACTTTTCTCTCATTTAGTTTACTATGTAGACGGCAGATACGTAAGTAAGGTGATAGTTAACGGTATCATTCACGATAAGGACAATATCCTGAGAATTTTAGCTGAGAAGGTAAAATTACTCGAAAATAGCTATTTAGACTCTACAAATCCCTGATTTTTAGCACTCGCTATATCTTCAGAGGTCTCTGAGATACTGAACTCCTGATCTACAAGCTTTGCCATACTTTCGGCACAATTCCTTATATCTTCAAGGATTTTCTCTTTGAGTTCCTTATATCCTCTTGTCTTATACAGATATCTTGGCCTCCCGGCCTTATTTCCAGGTTCCTTTATCCTCATAACAAGACCCATTTCGAGTAATTTATTTAAACTTCTGTTGATCGAAGCCTTTGAGAGCTTTAGATCTTCCTCAAGATCCTCAGTCCCTTTAGCATCAGCCTTAGCCAAGGCAACTAGTACTTGTACGTCTGTTTCGGATAGTCCATAGCAGAAAGATAGTATATCTACTAGCCCCGCATCTTTTCCTGAAGGTAGCTTTACTCTAGCACCAGAAATATGTGTTTGAGACATTTGTATCACAATTTATGATTCTTATCATGCAAGTATTTATATTTTTTCACAATAAAATTTTTCTCATAATACAAGACTAATATACTTTCTATTCATAAATTATGCCAGTGATTATTAAAATAGAGTTATTATACAAAACTAATTCTACTCTTGTTTGTGGTATTATTAATGATCTTTTTAAATCTGACTTTTCATCACTATAGTAAAGTTTTAAATTGAGTGCACTAATATGATAAATCGGAGGTAAATTAAATGAGTGTAGAGGAAATAGTTAAAGTTTCACGTAACTATCAGGTGACAATACCGGCTAAAATAAGGCAAAAATTCCAGATAAAAGAAGGAGATCTAGTTAGAGTGATCTACGACGAAAACGAAAACGTAGTAAAGATACAAGTGCTTAAGGAACCTTGGAAGTAATATCTTTATTCTTTATAACACATTCTTTTTCATAAATCATTTTTATTGCTCCTATACATGTCTATTTATGTACATAGATGTCCATGCTCATATAGACTCAAAGGAATTTGATCAGGATAGAGATGCGATAGTAAATGAATGTGAAATAACAATTGTAAATGCAGGAGTAGACCTTGAAAGTAATCTTAGAAGTTTAGAACTAGAAAAGAAATATAAGAACATTATAGCTGCTGTAGGTTTCCATCCTGAATTCATTAAAGATAAGGAAAATGAGATAGAGAAATGTTTGGAGCTAACAAACAACGCTAAAATCATAAGCGAAATAGGCCTTGATTATTATTGGATAAAGGATAGCGAATTAAGAAAGAAGCAAATTAAGATTCTTTCTCTCTTTCTAGAGAGAGCCGAAAAACACAGAAAAACTGCTATAATCCATGTCAGAGGAGGGATGAATGATTTATTGTCTTTATTACCATCTTACAAGGTTCGTTTTGCTATTCATGCTTATGAAGGCAGCATTAGAGACGCAAAAAGAATAGTTGATCTTGGGGGTCTTATTTCAGTACCTCCAGTACTAATAAGAGATAAATACAGACAAGAGGTAGTAAAAGAGATCGACTTAGATTATCTAGTAACGGAAACCGATTCCCCATTTCTCGGTCCCGAAAAGTACATAAGAAATAAACCTTGTAACGTGTCTTTAACAATTAAAAAGATAAGCGAATTAAAGAAAATTGAAGAGAAAGAAGTTATTCAAAGAATAAGGAAAAATTTTGAAGAAAAAATTTTACCTTAGTGTTTAGACTCCTTCTCCTCTGTTGGAGCGAAGTAAACGAATAGATAGTAAGCAATAAACCCTATAAACGCCGATATAGTAAACGGCAATACATAGGGCACTGCAGCAGCATGTAAAGTTATTTCAGTTATCTCCCATACTAGCCCTGCTATAGCTAAGACATATCCTAAAGTTAAGAGTTTAAAGAAACTGACCATTTATCTCACCCCTCAACAATAATACTTCCCCATAAGGACATAACATAACCCATATCTTCTCCAGTAAGTAAATTAGACATCCCGTCTAAATCGTAATTGTAGAATGCTGGATAAATTATTCCATACACATAAGCTGGAGCCTTAGCAGTGAAGGTGAATGTCATAGGAGTATTGTACTGTATGTTCTGAGGAGTAGCAACTGGAGTTATAGTACCATTCCACCATACGGCATACACATCAACATACAAGTCCGTCATGGGAGAAGCTACACCAGTAGTTGAATAGTTATATAGCCAGTTATGGTCTCCAGATGGAGTTGGAATTATTATGTTCATTGTTACAGTAGAATTTGCATTAACTACAAATGTTGGCCCAGGTATACTGTCGTTAAATGCAGCATATTTATCAGAGACAACTGTAAGTATAGGGTTTGGAGTGTTCTCAACTATTATTGGTGGATTATAAGGATCACCAACCAAAGCACTTGTATGAGCAATATTTGACGCTGTAATATACCTCTGGATTGCTGCTGGAGAAGCGTAACCAGACTGTGGAATCACTAATATTTCACCTACCTGATAAGAGAACCAAGGACCATTATATTCACCGTCCAAAAAGGCATAAGCTCCACAGGCTATTGGATATCCGCTAACATTTCCGGCATACCACACAGCATACTGTGTTAAGCCTGGAACAATCTGGGTATCAACTACATATTTAGCGTTATATACTGGTATATACATGTTTTCCGTCGCAGTCTTACCCGTAACAGCATACATTGTCATATTAAGATATTGACCTGGATGAACTACCATCAAATTATAGTAGAACGATAATGTTGAACCATTAGGTAATACTAATTCAGAGTTTATACCGCCCCCGTGCTCGCTAACAGTAAATACATATTGCATTGCATTTACAGTTGTGGCAATAACATCAGAGGGAGGAATACTACTCGGAATATCATGAGTTACTACTGCTGCATCTCCACCTACTGTAAAAACTTGAGGTAATGTAGTAACTACAACTATTGCCAGAAGTACAATAGCAAATCCAGTCCAAATCCATTCGAATTGTTCTTTACTAACCATTCAATCACCCCAATTTTTTACAACTTTTAAAATAAACTTCATATAATAAAAAGTAACTATTCCCTTTAAACTGTGTTAGCTGCCTTTAATGAGCTAACACCAGCTAAAATGATACCAAGTGTTAATAAAGAAATCCAGGTCCATTCTAATGGATTAGATGGATTTGATGCATCACCGACCAGCAATAGAGGTATAGCACTTATTATGATCAATATTCCTCCGAATATTGCAAGACCCCACCACGTTGATAAAGCTTTTCTCATAAATCTCATATTTAATCTATTTTCAAGACTTCTTAAACTTATGCCGGTATTAGACCAATCTAATTGCATTGCTACAGTGTTGATCAGTTGACCTAAGCCTAAGCCTTCAGCTCTCAGCAATTTTCCTTTAACTAATGTCATTACGAGGTTCAGGAACCATACTAAAGTGGCTAACTGAGCTATAAGAGCACCTGCAGTAGCTAAGTTCACAGCATCAGTTAAGTATGGGACTCTGGGTATTATCTCAGCTCTTCTTAATATACCATCTAGACCTTCAAGTTCCATGCCTATGACAAACAATATTGAACCTATTAAATAACCCCAGAAATGAGTCCATGCAGCTTTAATAGAATACCAAGACCTACCGGTCATCATTGGCAACATGAAGTATAGGACTGCCATAGCCTCTGGTACTATACCTAACAAAATCATTGCATGGAAGTGACCTACTACCCAATCCGTATTGTGAATTATTGCGTCAACTGAAATTGTAGCATTAGAGATTCCAGTTACACCGGCAAATATCGAGCCAGCCCAGCCAGTTACTGTAAAGGCAGTTATCACGTTCCACCTCACATCAGCGCCCTTTACAGTAGCAAAGAGGTTAAGGAATGTCATGAAAGTTGGTACAGTTACCGCATATGTTAATATCTCCTGAAGTACTTTAAGATCAATCGGCAAGTTAACCATGTATAAGTGATGAATTGGAATGTTGTTAGAAAATATTAAGTATAGTACAGCGGCCACTCTACCCATTTTATCGCTATATAAAGGCTTGTTAGCTAGTGTAGGTATTAATAGGTACATTGCAGCTACTGCTGGAAGCCATGCCATGTAAACTACAGCATGGCCAAATATCCAGAATGCGATTTGATTAGCTATTGCATTTAAGCCTACAAGACCAGCAAACGCTAGTATATCCCATACATCAGCTACAGTTACTCCAGAATAACCTATCATGAATAGTAATATAATCATCAAGAAGAATACTAGCGGAACTGGTAATTTCTCTTTACTTTGCTTTGATGCTAGGTAGTAGTGATAAACGATCCATATTCCTGCAAGATAAACGAATGCGTCGTTTAGTAACCATCCTATGAAGAAGAACGGACTAACTACATAGAGAGAATAACCTGGTATTCCTATAGGAGATAAGTAGTACCAAGAAGTAGCGGAGAAGTAGTTGTCAAATCCTTGTTGGTTTACTATTAAAATAGGGCCTTCCATGAACATCATAGATATATTAAGCGCTATGAATGCCAGATTTAGCAGCCACTTTGCTCTAGGTTGTAGGTTTAACAGTTTAATCGTAAAGTATATGATGATTGCGTAAATTACTTGTTGTGCAAATCCGAACAGATCTCTTTCAGCATGTAATGTTATGCTTGCGTAGTATTCTTGTGGAGTTAATGGTAACACACCAAAAGTAGTCCACATACTCTCTTGGATTCTAACCATTAAAGAGTCTATTACACCTAACAATCCCCATATTACACCCATTACTAGCATTCCCATTACTATTCTTGTAGTCCAATCCTTGTCTAACTGGAAAAGTGCAACAATAAAATTCCTTAGACCCATATGCGTCACTTCAGCTATCATTATAATATTAAAATTTTATAAATTTACTTATGTAAAACCCTACAAGTTTAAATTAACTAAGTTTAATTCAAAATAATTTGTTATTTTTCTAATAATAATAATGAAAAGATAAAAAGGAAAATAAAATGCAGCGGTCGGCTCTCCCATACCATAACCCTTATTACCCCAGACTTTCCCTAGCCCTTCTCATGCCGGTGACCGATGAACGCGGATAGCCGGGCACGGTTGCTCCCTTCCGGACCTGGCCGATTCCCCCGGCCAATGCGGTATCTTCCCTCCCTCCAGAGGGAAGACCCGCAACTATCTCGCCCCATCGGGCGGCACTCATCGTTAGGCTAGGATCTGGAGGTAACAGGTATTATGGTATGGGAGTTACTGGTGCCCGCATTAAGCCATGCGGGTTACAGGGGCTGGCTAGACCCCCCACCCTCCCCGACCATCTACTAATTTATCCCTTAAGATTAAGAAATTAACTCAAACAGCTCACACAAAGAATCTATTATTATCGCGTTTTTAGACCTGACCTTCTCCTCGCTAAAAGGTACGCCAGACTTCACGAGAAATATCCGAGAAAGCCGTGAATTATAGTAAGCCTCTACATCTACTTCAGTATCCCCTACTCCGATACTTTCATGCGGCATGACACCAAGACTATTTAGTGCGGTTACTATCGGCTCTGGATCAGGTTTTCCTTTCATTACATCATCAGACGTGACTAAAACATCGTAATTTACTCCTATTTTACTTAGGACTTTCGTAGCTGAGATTCTGTTAGATGAAGTAACAACAGCTATTTTAACAAATTTTTGAATTAAATAAGAAGTAACTTCTTTCGCGCATTTCGTAGCTTCCGCTTTTGTCTCTACTAGATGTAGATACTCCTTATTTTTTACTTCGACTAGTTCTTTCCATCTTTCGCCTGCAAGCAATTTAGCTATATCTGACGTCTTTCTCCCTAGCAAGTACTCGATTTTTACATTCGTAACAATTCCTAACTTTTTTAGCCCTATTTCCCATGCCTCTTTATGAATTAAGGCAGTATTAGCAAGAGTTCCATCAAGATCGAAAATGGCAGCGGAAATCCTCATGGTACAATTAAACTCCTTATAGCTTCGCCCTCTTCTAATACCTTCACAGCTTCATTGATCTCTTCTAACTTGAACTTACCAGTTACCAGTTTGCTAGGATCATACTTCCCTAACCTTACTAGCTCCAGTAGCCTAGGCATATCTACTCTAGGCCTACCACCGTAATTACCTATAATCGTGATTCCTCCTCTAACTATAGAGGCAATCCTTAAGGGGATTTGTGCTGAAACTGGGGGTAAACCAACTAAGACAACTCTTCCACCTATTCTCACTCCATCCACAGCCATTTGAATAGTTTCCTGAGTACCCGCAGCTTCAATAACTACATCAGGTCCTCCGTTCGTAATCTGTTTTAAGGTCTTTACTGGATCAGATTCTTTAGTATTAATAACATCAGTAGCTCCTAACTCCATGGCTTTTTCAAGCTTCCATTTCTTGGTACCTAATGCAATTATTCTTCCAGCTCCGCTTGCCTTTAGCAGTTGTATCACTGAAAGACCTACTCCACCAACTCCAATTACAGCTACTGTCTCCCCGGGCTCAATTTTCGCGTTATTTACTGCACCATAAGCAGTTATTCCAGCACACCCTAGAGGTGCAGCTTTTTCAAGGGGTATATCGTTAGGAACAACGGTTAACGCGTTCTCATGAACTATCGCATATTCGGCAAAACCCCCACCTAAGAATATGTGAACTTCTCTACCGTCCTTCAACTTTAATCTCGTAGTGCCATCAAACATGACACCCTTAAGCCTGACTGAGGCTTGTGTCTCACATAGGTTTTCCTTTCCTGATATGCAATTTCTGCATTTTCCGCACGGGTGAATGAAAGCTGATACTACTCTATCACCCTCCTTTACCCTCGTAACACCTCTTCCCACTTTCTTGACTACTCCGGTTATTTCATGACCTGCCACTACTGGAGGTGGGACTGGAGTAGCACCTACAAATACATTAACGTCAGAATGACACATACCGGTAGCTGTAATTTGTACTAAGACCTCGTTATCTTTAGGTTCATCTATCTGAATATCTTGAATTGTTAACGGCTCCTTGTAGTTGAAGAGAACAGCCGCACGCATAAGATAAACTACTTTAAGTAAGTAAAAAGTTTTGATAACTGTAAAAATCATGAGTTAAAAGAACCCAAAATGGCGCCGGGGGCGGGACTTGAACCCGCGCGGGGAGTAACCCCAGCGGCTTTCAACTCTCCAAATTAGCAGGCCGCCGCCCTACCATGCTAGGCGACCCCGGCAATTATTATGATCTTCCTTAGAGTATAAAAGAGTTTAGTTCCGAGCCTCTAGCTGAATAGACACTTAAACTAATTGTTCTTTATGAAGTTGTAATGGACTAAGGCACCTATTTAACACACTAAAAAATCATTAACTTGACTACCTATTCAATTAAAGAACACTTAAACAAATAGCAATACTTCATATCCTGATCACTGTCGTTTGAAACACTATTGCTAATATAGCAAATATCAGTTCAATAATCCATAATATTATAACCACTTGATATTCCTTAAATTTTCCCATTTTCATAACTACATGCGTAAGGGAATTAGGTGTACCGTCCCAGTATAAATAACCTTCACGGGAAATTTTTCCAAAGGATACTCCTTTAAATTTGGTCCTAGCTTTGAGTATGAATTCAAACACATATGGTATATATAAGAAAAATAATGCCGTATACATAAAACCCGCGATGCCTATTGAACCGATTACGGAACCTATGAAATAAGTTCCGATATTTCCCGGGAATACTTTAGCCGGGTACATATTAAAGATGAGAAACCCTAGAAGTACAAATACCATAATTAGTGCCAATACTCCTGAGTGAAAAGAAGGACCAGTTGATCTGAGACCGATATATGCTAATGCTGATGCCATTATAAGACCCATTCCTGCGCCTAATCCATTAAGACCCTCTAACATGTTGAAAGCGTTTGAAGTTATTGTTAGTGTAGCCGGTAGAATTAACACGTAAAATAAAACCCCGAAGTCGACTATTCCTAAAAAGGGTATTGATATTTTTGTGTGCCCGATACTGTATATTGCTAGTGGAACCGAAGCGAAAACTGGTAAGAAAGCCCTTATAGACTGTCTTAAATTAAATATGTCATCTAGTAATCCTAAAAACCCTATAACCAGCGAGGAGATTAATACTGAAACTACTGTCCTATCCACTTCCGAAACATAGCCGGAAAAGTCTATATCACTAACTAAGTATGTAAAAGAGCCTGCTATGAAACCCGCTACTATTCCAATTCCTCCCAACACTGGTACCTCGCTCGTATTAGGTTTATTGATATCTTTTCCTACAAAACCCTTCTTTTTGGATTCCTCAATAACCCACTTAGTTGATATAATGGTAATTAGAAAAGCTACTACTATTGAAAGTATTATCGGGAAAAACGACCTTTCTATGTATTCCATTACTTTCTCCTTTTTACGGTAAATTCAGCTATATATTTTAAAGCCTTTCCCGCTAATTCGTTTTTCCATTCTATTGAATCTAATTTGTCTAGTGCTTGCTTATAGTAGTTATCGGCTAATTCATAAGCATAATTAAGAGAGTATTTCTTTATAATATCCGCAGTTTGCTTTAATTCCTCCTTAGAGGCGTTCCTATTCCCTAAGTTTTGTAGAATTATTCGCTTTTCTTCTTCATTAGCCATTTCTAACGCCTTTATCACAAGAATAGTTTTCTTGCCCTCCCTAATGTCACTGTATAATGGTTTACCCAATTCTTCTTCATTTGCTGTAAGACCTAATATATCATCAACAATTTGAAATGATATTCCCAGTAATAATCCGAAGTCTTCCAGTTTCTTTACAACATCATCGCTTGCCTTTCCTATCAATGCACCTAGAGCTGTAGACGCTGAGAACAGTTTAGCGGTCTTTCTGTTAATCATATCTAGGTATTCTCCTTCACTTATGCTCTTTCTATCTTCGAATTGCATATCAAGGGCTTGACCCTCAGAGATTACCAGAATAGCGTCAGTGAAAATGCGGAAAGCTTTGGTTATCAGATTTGACTCCATTCCCGAGAGAGCATCGTTAAGAATTTGAAAAGCCTTAGCATGTAATAAGTCTCCAGCAAGGATTGCCATAGGCACTCCGTATTTTACATGAACGGTAGGCATCCCCCTTCTGAGTGTGTCCTGATCCATTATGTCATCGTGGATAAGCGTGAAGGTGTGCAATACTTCTACGGCAGAGCCAGCTAAGATCGCTCGTATCCTTTCACCACCGACGAGATCAGAAGAAGCGACTAACATTAACGGTCTTAATCTCTTTCCTCCAGCTTGAAAGAGATAATAAGACGCTTCGTATAACTCTTTGACGTTACCTTTAATGTAATTAGCTATCGTAGCGTTAATATCCTTCAGGATCTCATTGAAGTACGCATCAATCATTTTCTTCTCTTTCTAACACTCTCTAAAGTAGATAAGCTTATCCCTCTTGACTCAAGCCAATCTTTCAGCTCACCCGTTATAACTAGAGGGGCTTTAGCTAAATCGGAGACTGTCTTAGAACCACTTAGGAACATTGCTGCCTTTATTTCAAAAATACTCTTTTTCAGAAATTCTCTCAAGGAATCCTTTCCGCTCATAACAGCTTTCAGTACTGGTAATGCAAATCCCCCTATATCTGCACCTAAGGCTATTGCTTTAGCTGCATCCAGGCCGTTTCTGATTCCCCCACTACCTATTATATAGGCGTCTGGAGCGCTAATTCTGGTCTCTACAATTGACGCGGCTGTAGGATTTCCCCAATCAGAAAAAAGTCTAGCACTTTCGGTCTTCCAGTTGTTTTTTCTCTCACCTCTGAACATTTCGACTGAAATCCAACTTGTACCTCCTTGTCCTGACACATCAAAATACCTAAAACCGTTAGAGTAAAATAACGATACAACTTCCATTGAAAGCCCAGAACCAGTCTCTTTTATTATTACCGGAACCCCTAAATTACGTGAAATATCTTTTAATTTATATAGAATTTCCATAGAATAGTCAGGCTCACCCTCAGGTTGAAAAACCTCTTGTGCAGGGTTAAAATGTATCGCTACTGCGTCAGCCTCTATCATATTAACGGCTTCCTCTATTTCCTTTATACCATAACCTTTCATCAGCTGAGGAGCCCCAATATTAGCAATGATAGGGGCACTTGGTGCCAATTTTCTTGCAATAGAGAAAGTCTCTCTAGTTTCCTTCTTCTCAATAGCTATTCTTTGGCTACCAACTCCCATTCCTAAGCCGAACTCCTCAACAACCTCTGCAATGAGCCCGTTTAGCCTCCCCAACTCCGGGGTTCCTCCAGTCATTCCGGTGACGATTATTGGTGCTGACATCCTCTTTTTTAAAAACATTACTGACGTATCTACATCAGAGAGCGAAAAACCAGGCAATGATTGATGAACTAGCCTCACGTTTTCCAGTAATGTGGAAGTATATCCTTCAACTTTCTCATAAAGGCAGATCTCAACGTGCTCTATTTTTCTGTTACTTATTGTAATCTCAGGCACCCCTTACATCTATTGCTGTAACATAATTTAAATCCCATATTAATTTCCAACCCTTTCTGGTCACGAATGGAATTCCATATAGAGACTCCCACAAACCGTTCTCGACATACAGTAAATTGAGATCTCTGGTTTCTACAAAATCTAACGGAATCATCCCTATTAAATGAACTAAAGAGTTATCTATATAACGCACAGAGGAAAGGTCTACTGGATAACTGAAGAGATAAGTAGAGGTGAAGTTAGGTAACGATAGCCTTATGGGCTCTTCTTCATCTCTATACAGAACGGGAACACCTACCTTAAACGCATACCTAAGAGCTCTGATCAGTTCCGAGTCAAAAAGAGCGTCATCTATCATTAATAATGTGTCTTGGATCTCTTCCTCTGATATCGGTATCTCACATTCCTTTACGCTCCTTCTAAAATACAGATCCGACAAGTATATGTATGAGGAAGAGTAGGGAACATGTTTATCAAATGCTAAGGATATATTACACTTAAACCCTGTAGCCTCTTCGAATAAATCGTAAAATTTCTCTGGTAGTTTCATCTTACCGTCTTTTGTAACGTTCACGTTAAATTCAGAGAACACAACTAGGATGGGATTATTTATACCCTTAAGGGGTATTCCGAAAAGGGGTATAGGAAGACTAATCACCGAACCTCACTGATAAGTAACCTACTACTGCTGATTTATCCCCAGAAGTATCACCGGAAGTTGCGTGTTTCAATATATACGGTTTCTTACCGAATTTTTTGGCTAGTAATAATACAGTCATTATAGGCCCATAACCACAAGCAGTAACGTCTTTCTCTTCAACAACTTTGAAAAGACCTTTATAATCAAGTTTCTCAATTTCAGCTATCGCCATATTATCCTTTTCGATCGTCTTATCATGAGGTTCATAGTGGTTTAGGTCACTACTTGCAATCACTACAATATCCTTCTTTTTCTCGTATATCTTCATTATCTTGTATATACCATCTGCTAACATTTCCGCAACATCGGGCGTTTGCATCATTATAACTATCGGAACTATTTTGAATTCTGAATCGAACAAATATTGGAGAAAAGGAACCTGAACTTCCACAGAATGCTCGTACAAATGGGCCTTCTCATCTATATCAATAATACCCGTTAGCCTCACTAATTCCATAGCAATATCCTCGTCTATTTTAACTTCACCTAAAGGAGTCCTCCACTGTCCCTTAAGCCAAACTGATACAAAAGAACCTAAGCCCGTGTGATTGGGGCCCAGTATAATAACTGTGTCCGGTTTACCCTCTCGTGCTAAATAGTAATAGGAATGTGCTGCGACCGGTCCACTGTACATGTAACCTGCATGGGGGACTATGAAAAATAAATTATCTCTTCTCTGAGGTTTTTCTTTAGGAATTGATGGTAATTCTCCAGGACCCAAAGGATGTAAAAAACATCCCTTGATCTGTTCCTTTAGTCTCTCGGGATCTGCCTCATAAAATGCACCAGCAACTGCTGGTATTCTTATCATTCCGCCAGCCTCGTCTCAAAGTCTTCGACCCTTGCTGGTATATCGCCGTCAGCTGGTATCTCCTTCCTCTCTCTTAATACTTGTCTAGCCAAAGCCCAATAAAGTAATGCCAGCGATTTCCTACCCTTGTTATTTGCGGGTATAACCACGTCTATAAAGTCCACTTTAGCATCCGTATCTGAGAAGGCTACAATAGGGATGCCTACCTTTGAAGCTTCTTTAATTGCTTGCAAATCAGTTCTTGGATCTGTTATAACTAAAACTTCTGGCTCTATATAGTTAGATAGGTATGGATTAGTTAAAGTTCCTGGCGGGAATCTACCTACTATAGCCTTACCTCTAACTATCTGCGCAAACTTCTGAGTAGGAGTATATGCATAAGGTCTTGAAGCTACGGCTAATATCCCTTGAGGTGAAAACTTAGCAAGGAATTTAGCTGCTATCCTTAATCTTTCGTCGATTTTCCTGACATCTAATACGTAAAGACCTTCCGGTCTAACTCTATAGATAAATCTCTCCATGTAAGCCGTGCACGTATGCGTCCCTATATGAACTCCAGATGATAGATACATATCTAGAGGCACTAATAACTCAATTAGTTGACCTTTCTCTGTCTTCTGAAGTTCTGCCCTCTCCTCCTCAGATAATTGACCACCTTTTTCTTGTTCACTCATCTTCTCCACCTCAAATCGGCCTGGTGTAATGTATGACCTCCTTAATTATATCTACGTGGGATAAAAGCATTCTCCTACAACAATACCTTTTCACTCCTAAACTATCTAACACTTTTCCTGGTTCCTCTCCTGCTGAGACTCGAGTTATAAAGGGCTCCCACTTATCGGCAATTACAGAGCCACACGTAAAACATCTAATCGGAATAATCATAACACTTCACCTATATGCCTTCTGCCTCCATCTTCTCGCACTGTATCTCATCCACTTTTCTGACTCAGTCTGTCTTGGATCGCCAGCTAGCATGGTCCTATCATAGGCTTTATATATCTGCTCAAGCTCTTTGCTCCCAGTAAACTTAACTAGAGCTCTAGCTAAAGCCATTCTAGCAGCATCCGCTTGCCCCATTACTCCTCCACCGCTAGTATATATTCTGGCATCGATCGAGGATGCTATATTCTGTCCTGCTAGTAACAAAGGCTCCATTATTTTCATTCTAAATACCTCTATCGGTAGAATTTCCAAGGGGGTATCGTTTATATAGACCCTACCTTTACCTGAAGTTAGATAACACCTAGCTCTTGCCATTTTTCTTCTTGCTGACGTAATTATAACAGTCTTTTGTTGCTCAGCCATTTACATAACCTCCTATGGCTTTAGATAATTCCGCTACAGTTATATATTTACCCTTTAATCTGCTCACATCAGCATCCTCGAACCTAATCGTCTGCTTACCTTCAAACTCCTTAGGAACACCTATATACACAATTAGGTTCTTATAGTATTGTTTACCCATTCTGTTCTTAGGTAACATACCCCTTACAGTCCTCTTCACTATATTTACAGGATTTCTAGGTCTTCTTATACCGTTCTTTGCAGGGTTCTGCATAGTCCTAACAGTGAACAAGAGGCTGTAACCTTGTATAACTCTAGATTTAGGACCGCTTATTACTGCCTTTTCTGCATTAACTACTATTACCTTCTTTCCTTCTTTAAGGAGTTTCACAATATGAGTTGCCATTCTTCCTAGAATCTGGTTCTCTGCATTAACTATTACTTCATTTTGGTTCTTCTGAACTTGTTCACTCATTGCTTCATCAACCTCACGGTTTTACCTTTAAAGTCTTTTAACTCCTGAACTGCCTTATACAAACTCATAACTTTACCCCCACTTTTCTCAATTTTTTCTTTGGCTGACTTAGAAAAGGACAATGCTACAACAGTAACTGGATGATCGAGTGAACCTATACCTAATACTTTACCAGGTACTACCACAATATCATTGGGTTTCGTGTGCTTATTTATTTTATATAAGTTAATGTAAGCTCTTTTTCTACTAGGAGCTTTAAGTTCTTCAGCTACCGCTAACCAAAGGTTCTTTTTTTGCTTTTCGAGAGTGTATATAAGCTTTCTTAGCATAACGTTCGTGCTTGCCATTTTCATCCAACCTCTAACTTGCCCTTTAATTCATTTAATTTACGTATTAAGCTTTTACTTGCCTCTATTAAAATTCTCTCTGGCTTCAAACTGCCGGTTGACTCGATCTCAAGTATGTACTTTCCTTCTACTGCTGATACTTCTATTTTACCCTTACAATACTTAAGACACTCTTCACATAAGGTACAAGCAAGCTCATTTGATACTACAACCCTACCGTCCTTTGTCGCGAATACTCTTTCCGGACAAACTTCTACTGCTTTTTCACAATTATCCAAGACTTCAACCTTAGGATAATACCTCAGGATAGCAACTGAAACCGGACTATACTTAATGTGTTCTTTACCGTATCCAAGCCTAAGTTTAGCTTCAAGTGATATCCTCTGCTTTGGACCTAACAGTACTATAGGAATCGAGTCGTTTATAGGAACTACTGCAGGATCCTCGGATTTGAGGTCTTTAGAATATACCATTATAGAGCCTTGGTCATTACCTTCAACTTGTAAATATACTCTAGAATAACATCCATCACAATTTTCCTTGCAGTCCACACATTCTTCAGGTGGACGATAATGCTCTAAAGCCTCGTCAGATGTAAATGGAATCATAGCTAACCTGTGTGCTAAAATCTCATCGTAAAGGGGGCTGTTATTCTCTATAAAATATACTTCATCTACCGCCATTGTGGGTACAAACAACATTGAAGCTCTGCGTATGGAATTTACAAACTCTAGAGGATACTCTGAGACTATTAATGACAAAGAAAGATTATCTTTACGAAGTACTGAAATAGACATAGTAAAACACTCGTACTCCTTTTTATACTCTTCTTCCTCTCCTTCCGCCTGGTCTCCTTATAGTATCGTGGGGTAAAGGCGTTACATCTTCTATTCTTCCTATTATGAATCCAGCCCTAGCTAACGCTCTTATAGCTGGTTGTGCTCCAGGTCCAGGTGTTTTAGAGCCATAACCACCTGGCGCCCTTACTTTTATGTGAATTGCAGAAATTCCCTTTTCGAACGCATCATTTGCCGCCTTGTTGGCAGCTAACATAGCTGCATAAGGTGATGGTTTTTCTCTATCAGCCTTTACTACAGTGCCACCAGACGCTTTAGATATTATCTCCGCCCCAGTAAGGTCGGTTATCGTTATTATTGTGTTGTTTTGTGACGCATAAATCCTTGCTTGACCCCACCTAATTTCACGCCTGCTGGACATTTACCTCACCTCCAGAAGTTTGTGTTGGTGGATGTTGTTTAAACGGTGAAGTAGGATAGTAATCTATCATATCCTCTTCACCTCTTTGAACTATGTAACCGGGAGACGTAACTCTCTTGCCACCTAGTGCTATATGACCGTGAACTATAAGCTGTCTAGCTTGATATATTGTCCTAGCTAAACCTTTTCTGTAAACTATTGTCTGTAATCTTCTTTCCAGATAGCTCTCTTCTGTTAAGCTCAATACGTCATCAACTGTTGCATTTTCTTTATCTAATATTCCCATTCTGTATAACTTTGCAATTAACTGTTTCTCTCTTACAGCTCTTTCAGCTGGAGGTAAACCCAATAAAGACCTCGCCTGATGCCTAAAGTTTCTTATTATCGTCTGTGCTAACCATAACTCTCGCTTGTTTCTTAGACCGTACTTACCTATTAAAACTTGTTCTCTGTCTAGATTTACCTTTATCCAAGGATGACCCGGGCCTGCCCACTTCCTTCTACTCTTTCTTGGATCTCCCATCTATTCCACCTCACTTCTTAGCTTGTCCACCACCAGAAGAACCTCCACCGCCGGAAGATTGTGGTTTAGGTTGAGCTTGAGCCTGAGCCTGAGCAGCCTTTGACCTTCTCACACCTACGGTAGTTCCAGTCCTACCCGTAGTCCTTGTTCTCTGCCCTCTAACCTTAAGTCCTAAAGAATGCCTTACTCCTCTCCAACTTCTAATCTTTTTCTCCCTCTCTATATCGTTCCTGACGTAAAATATTAAATCAGAAGTTACTAAGTGTAAGTCTACACCTTCTTCGTAATCCTTCCTTCTATTATACAGCCATGTAGGTAACTCAGGGATTTTCTTATCAGTCAAATAATTCTCGATCTTCTTTATATCCTCATCAGAAAGTTCTCCTAATCTTCTGTCCTTGTCAAGACCTAATTTACTAGCAATAGCTCTTGCAGTGTTATAACCTATCCCTTTAACCATTGCAAGAGCATAAGGAACCTTCATAGTACCATCTACGTCTTGCCCGAAAAGCCTAACTATATATTTAAACTGCTGTTGTTCCGACATTAATATCAGCTTATACACCTAATTACTAACTTGCTTTTAAAGTTTTCAATACATTTTCTTTCTTCTCCTTTACGAGTTTTAACGCCTCGTTTAACCTTTGTCTAATTAATTCCTCGCTATAACTTGTCTTATTTCCTATAATTTTTTTAATCGGAGTGTAAGGGGACTCTCTAAATCCCATTTCTAATCGGTTTCCCCTTTCGTCGACAAGCTTACCCTTATCTGCCCTCACTATTCGGCCAATTATACCAGCTCTTATACCAGACTCAGCAAGTTTTTTCAGTATCACCTCAGGCTCTTTAGTGAAAATCGCAATAGAATCTATGGATAAACCCAAAGGATCTATTCCCAAAGAGTTTAGCATCTCGTAAACTTTAGGGTTTATAAGCGAGATAAAAACCTCTTTTTCAAGTTCAATACCAAAGTTTTCAGGCAACTCGTAAGCCGTGGCACGTATTCCGCCATTAGTAATGTCAGTAGCACTGTGAACCTTGTTGACGATAGATTCTTCACTAATTACTCTACATGTAACTAAATCTACGAGAGATAAGGTCTCCTTCACTACATCATAAAAACCATTATAAATTGCAGTAGTAGTTATAGTACCTCCTCCATTTCCCTCGGTCATAACTATATAGTCGCCCTCTTCGATCTTATCCCTGCTAAAGAAGACCCTCTTCAATAAACCCACGGCTCCTATACCTCCACTGATCCTTTCCCCTATAACTAAATCCCCTCCTATCCTTAACGTACTACCCGCAAGAATAGGAATACCTAAAAACTCCGTAACGGTCATTACTCCAGCCTCAAAATCCAATAGCATTCCTAAATCACTGTCGTCAGACAAATGTATATCAACCAGAACTCCTATCGGTTCTGCACCTTTTACCATAACGTCCCTTAATGCTGCTCTTGTAGCGTGAAAACCTGCTAAAAAGGGAAAGTATGCTAATCGGGAATGTATTCCGTCAATCGAGACTACTACATTCTTGTTAACTCTAGCATCTTCGAATTTATTTAAGCCACTTAAACTCAGGATCTTTTCATGAATTATATGGTCGCCTTTCCCCCTAGAGCCTAATCCCGCCTCACCAGCCTTGAGACCGGTTACCGGGTAGGAAAGGAGTGGTTCTATTTTTGATGCAATTATAGACTTTTTAACTTCTTCTATTAAAGCATCTGTTAACTGTTCTTTGAGTTGATAATCTTTCCCTTTGTAGAACTCAACTTCCTCTATAATTTTTTTCCTTATCTCTTCTATATTAGGATATAATCTCCTAGCGATACCTTCTAAGTCCATATAATATAAAAAAGGAATTGCAATATTAAGCATATGAAAATACTTTCAAAGGAGTTTCAAGTAAAGACCAAGAGTCGTTTTGAAAGTATAGATATAACAGACCTAGTTCAAGAGAGTATAAAAGGTGTGAATGAAGGTATAGCCTATGTTATAGTAAAACATACAACTTGTGCAATAACTATTAATGAAGCCGAGAGGGGATTAATGAGTGATTACATAGAATGGGCTAAAAAGTTAGTTCCCCCAGAGGGGGAATTCAGGCATAATATAATTGATAATAACGGACATGCTCACGTGGTATCTTCTATAATCGGAAATTCAAGAGTAGTACCAATTACTGGAGGAACGTTGGATCTTGGAACTTGGCAAAGAATAATCTTATTAGAGTTCGATGGGCCAAGAACTCGAACAGTTCTTGTTAAAGTGATGGGAGAATAATAGCTTTTTTAGTTGATTTTTACAATATTATTCGGGCTCCAGTTATGCCACCATCGCCCTTATCGATAATCGATAAAGTCGAATTATGTACTACTTCTTTATGTATCGAAAAAGTTGTGGACGAATATCTTACCTCCCTGATGAGAAAGATAAAAGAAAGCGAGAAAGCAATAGACAGCTTCAGGCTTTTTGATGAGGGAGAAGAATCGGTTAATGAAAGGGAATTCTTTAATTATTATAAGTTTACAGAGGCTCTTATCGAAAAAGTGATAGAAAACGACATAGATCTTAATTTCATAATCAACGATTTAGTTGAAAAATTGGGCAAGACTCATCCTGTCGTTCTATTCCTTAAGCAACTCACTGAAGAATAGGATTTTTTATTTTATTTTAGTCTCTTTATTTTGGGGATGCTTACTTTGAACGTAGACGAAAAGCTGAATCTAATAAAGAGAAATACGGAAGAAATAGTAACACTAGAAGAATTAAAGAAAAAACTGGAAGAAGGAAATAGATTAAAGGGATATATTGGCTTTGAACCTAGTGGGCTATTCCACATAGGTTGGCTAATATGGGCACAGAAGGTTAAGGACTTAATCGAGGCAGGCATTGATATGTCAATATTAGTTGCCACGTGGCACGCATGGATAAATGACAAGCTAGGAGGAGATTTAGAGAAAATTCGCTTAGCCGGAGAATACACAATAGAGGTGTTAAGCTCTTATGGAGTAGACATGAGTAAAGTAAAAGTTGTTTATGCTGATGAATTCGTGAAAGACCCGAATTACTGGGCTCTAGTAATTAAAGTAGCTAAGAGTACTAGCCTTGCGAGGATGAAGAGAGCTCTTACAATAATGGGAAGAAAAGCCGAAGAAGCTGAGCTTGATACTTCAAAATTAATTTATCCAGCTATGCAAGTTTCTGATATTTTCTACCAAGACCTAGATATAGCCCTAGGAGGAACTGACCAGAGAAAGGCTCACATGCTTGCCAGAGATGTAGCTGATAAATTGGGCAAGAAGAAGATAGTAGCGATTCACACTCCTTTATTAGTAGGACTTCAAGGAGGTCAAAGAATGAACGTTCAAGGGATGGATGAAGATGACTATTTAGCTTCTATAAAGATGAGCAAGTCCAAACCAGAAACTGCGATTTTCGTTCATGACCCACCCGAACTAGTGGAAGCTAAACTGAGAAGCGCGTATTGTCCAAAAGGAGTTATAGAAGATAATCCAGTTCTACAAATTAATAAGTACATTATATTTGCGAACAAGGGAGCTACCCTGAAAGTGGAAAGGGATGTAAAGTATGGAGGAGATATAGAGTTTAAGACTTATGAAGAACTAGAAAGAACTTTCGCTGAAGGCAAATTACATCCATTAGACTTAAAGCTTGCAACAGCGAGAAGACTAAATGAGATCCTAGATCCAATTAGAAAAAGACTCTATTCGAAGACCAAATACGAATCCCTTATCTCAGATCTTGAAAAGAGTGTAAGTAGATAAATAGAAGGTGTGGAAAAATGAAATATAACATAGTCCTTAAATTTGAAGTAGAGGGTATTGTAGATAAGCCTGATGTTATAGGAGCAGTTTTCGGACAAACAGAGAATTTATTTGGAGAGGACTTCGACTTAAGAGAATTACAAGATAAAGGTAGATTAGGTAGAATATCAGTTGAGATAAATACTACTAAAGGTAGAAGCGAAGGAATAATAATAATTCCTTCTAACTTAGATCGAATTGAAACTGCATTAATAGCCGCTATGGTCGAAAACGTAGATAAAGTGGGACCCTATAATGCAAAATTCCAGTTAGTAGAAATTCAAGATATAAGAGAGGAAAAGATAAAGAGAATAATTGACAGAGCAAAGGAAATTTTATCTAATTGGTCTAAGATAAGAACACTTGACATAAGAGAAGTTATTTATGAAATATCTTCAGCCGTAAAGACCGGAGAAATAATAGAATATGGTCCCGAAAAATTGCCCGCAGGCCCAGATATAGAAAAGGATCCAGAACTCATAATAGTTGAAGGAAGAGCCGATGTAATAAATTTACTCAAATACGGGTATAGAAATACCATTGCAATTGAAGGAGCTACTGGTAAGATCCCTCAAAGCGTAATAGACCTAGCAAAACAAAAGAAAACAGTAATAGCTTTCTTAGACGGTGATCACGGAGGAGACTTAATACTTAAGCAATTACTGATGAGCAACATAAAACTTGATTATGTCGCTAGGGCTCCAGCAGGAAAAGAAGTTGAAGAACTAACTGGAAAGGAGATAGCTAAAGCATTGTCTAACATGATGACAGTATCTCAATACTTAAAGAAGCAACAAGAGGCTCAGCAAGCCATAAGAGAGGCGATAGCTCCAGAGACTAAACAAGTGTCTGTAACTAACGTAAGTATTAAAGAGGAACAGATTCAAAAGTCAGGACAACAACAAATAACCATAAACATTCCGCCTAATGTAGTTGAAGAAATAAAGAAACTGCCTGGGACGTTAGAAGGTATACTTTATGATGAGAACTGGAACATAATAGAAAAAATCCAGGTTAGAGATATAGTCCAAAAGCTGGAGAATACAAACGATAACAGGATCAAATATATCGTGTTTGATGGGGTAATAACACAAAGATTGGTAGACTTAGCTTCCTCCAAAAATATAAGTATGCTGATAGGAGCTAGAATAGGAGGTATTTCAAAGAGACCTAAAAACCTTGAATTGCTGAGTATCTCTGATGTTATATCCTAAGACACTTTCTATTTTTTAAAGAAGCTTAGTATGTCCGTACCACCACTTTTAAGAGAATCTTCTTTTACACCAAATACTTTTAACACGTGCATAGCTGATGGAATTATTTGATTATCTACGTAGTACGAAATATCAATTCTAGAGTTATCCTTCACAAGGAAATAAGGTTCAGCCCTTTCCGAAAGTTTATTAGTACCTTTAACAATTACGTAACCTATCTTACTTCCCTTAGTCACCAAGTATCCTGCTTTAATTGCCTTCTTTGCTGCAACTACGTGAGGAGCTGTAATTGCGTACTCATTAACATCTTTATCCAAGCCCTTCCAAATTATGAGATCTTCTATCTTGAACTCTCCACGTCTTAGGGAAAGAATAGTCTTCCGCACGTATCTAACAGCGTCATCAACCTTCCCCGTCCTGAGTATGATTTCTATTACATTCCTTTGCACTTCTCTAGCCAACTCACACCAATCTCCTCTGATAGCTTCAAATCCTACAATGTCAATCCTTCCGTCTTCTGTTATTCCTGCATATCTCTTTTTACTCTCTGTAAAGAGTACCCTTTTGTATACTTTATCCATCTTAATTTCTATACCAAACTTCTGAGAGATTATTTCTTGGAGCTTATTTATATCCCCGTTTCCTTTTATGAATATAGAGTCCGTATCACCGTAAATCACTTTGAACCCATGCTCCGTAGCGATCTTAGCAGCATCACTTATTATACTCCTCCCCCATGCCGTTACAGCCTCAGCACCTTCTCTACTGTACCATCTTGCGTTGATCCATCCCATATAGCCGTAAAAAGCATTTGCCATAACTTTCAACGCCTTTTGTCTTTCATCCAACAATCGTTTTTCATATTCGTCCTTCGTTTCTTTCAACTTAGATTTAATCTCCCTCCTCTCCTTTACCAAATTCTCCAATACGAATTTGTATAGACCAGGTGGTTCCTTTCTAAATTTATGACCTATGGGCGAGACCCAACAATCATTACATTCACCTTTAACTAACGTGTCGGGGCCTACGTTATATTTGATCATTATAGAGGGATACATTGATGAAAAGTCGAGGACTATTACATTTTCATGAATTCCTTGAATAGGTGATATAACTAACCCCCCTTCATAACTTTCGCCAGTTCTCTCTTCCTTATTAGGTATAAGCTCGTTGTACTTATTCGACTCTCTCATTAATAGCCACTCCACTCTGTAACCTACACTCGCCATAGATAGCTGGTCTAGTGGGAGTCCAGTGATCCTCGTTAACTCTATTGCAAAAGGTAGGAAGGATTCGCCAAGAAGATATACAGACCTTGCATTATCCGCTACATATTGAATCACCTTGTTTTTCTTATCCTTATCTTCCCACATCTTAGGTATCTCATACCACTCTAAGTTAACTCTATCTTCTTTTTTGACAATCCCCAAGTAATCACATATGTTCTCCAGCGTCTTGATTTTTACCTCTGATACAGAGTTCACGAAGCCAGCTAAGTCAACGTTTAATCTTCCAGTCATCGAATAGTGCCCGTAAACACCTTGTGAGGGTTCCCCATTAACTCTTCTACCAATATCTAGCTTTAAGCCCTTAGAATGAGCCCTCTCCAAAAGATACTGCAAATCAAACGAGTTAGTGTTAAAGCCATAAACAATGTCAGGATCATACTCCTGAAAGAAAGCAACAAACTCCTTAATTATTTGTTTATCGTCAGAATCGGAAGCCACGAACTGCTTCGCACTATCGTCGGTTTTAACTGCAATTACTACTATAGGGTCTTTTCTAGGATTAGGAGAGCCTTGTTTAGAATACACTTGAATGCTAAAAGAAAGCTTTCTAAGCTTCGGTATGGAACCTACGTACTGTTCTTTTATGTTCTTGATCTCATAGACCTTATTAACCCTGAAGTTAATATTTTCTACCTCCTCTACCTCAGCTTTAATCCAATGGAATGGCTTTATGTACTTATCTATTGAGTACCTCATGTAAAACCTTATATCAGCCTCTAACACTTGCTTTACTCCTTTAACTTTAAGAACTTCATCCCTATATATTCTAACGTAAGCGGGTATCAGTGTTTCTATTCTTAATACAGTAACGGGTTGCCCAAATAATTTCTTTCCTTTGATCGGAATTATATTAGTTATTGGAGACCCAGACTTACTAAGCTTTTTTATTTCCTCTATAATATACTCTACTTCTTTTTCATCAACAACAACATAGAAATACGGTCTAAAACTTTTCTCTAGAAGAACAATCCTTTGTCCTTCAGTGTCAATTGCCCAGATAAAGATGACTGGTATATTGTCAATTACGTCATATGAAAAATCAAGTATGAAAAAGTCTTTAATCATAAATTATATACCACTTCTCATGTATTATAAAGGCAATCAATCACTCAAATCCAATTCTATCTAGCAAATCTTTAACCATAATAAATGCATGTTGATTTCTACCATAGTAATTTAATTGTAATTTTACCACTTTATATCCAAGTTTATTATAGAAAGAGATTCCAGCTCTATTTCTGTAATTAACTTCAAGATACGAGTGAGAGCAACCTTTTAATCTAAACTTCGACTCTAGTTGCATTAAAAGCATAGAGCCCACCCCTCTTTTCCTTTCCGTCTTTTTTACTGCAATAGATACCACATGACCTCTGTAACCGTATTGAATCACGCCTAAAGAATATCCCAATACCTTACCTTTCTCGTCCTTTGCAACTAAGAATAAGTCGCCTGCTAAAAAATAATAAGCCCTTAGTAAAGAGTAAGGATAAGGATTCTCAAAACTCTCAAGTTCTATTGCGTAGATCTCGTTAAGATCGTCTTCGTTCGCATTAGTTATAATTACCAAACTTCCACACTAATTTATTTAGCAATGAGGATTTTAGAAATTGACGAAAAGAAAAACCTAATAAAATTACACGTGGAAGACGAGGACGACTTATGGATATTACACTTGATTCTTGAAAAAGGAGATATAGTAATAGCAAGAACTACAAGAGACGTAAGCATAGGAAAGGAGAGTAGGAGAATACCCATGACAGTAGAACTTCAAGTAGATCATACTGAATTTCAACAATATACGTCAAGGCTCAGAATACATGGAATAATCCTAGATGCACCAGAGAAGTTCGGAATAAAGGGGGCTCATCACACTATTAACCTAGATCTAGGAGACGAAATAATGATAATAAAGGAAAAGTGGTCTGAGTTCTCATTAGAAAAAATAAAGAGACAAGCTGAGAAAAAAGGGAAATTACTTATTGCATTAGTAGACTTCGACGAGTATTTAATAGCAATACCGATGGCTCAAGGGGTTAGAATATTACAAGAGAGAAGTTTACCATCTCCTAACAAAGAGAATGAAGGAATAATAGAAGAGAACGCTAAAGAAGTCGCTGAAGAGATAAAGAGCTACCTAAACACTCTCTTTACTAACGTAGTGATATTAGCCGGTCCTGGTCCTTTTAAGGAAATAGTTGCAAAACATTTACAAAACGTAAAGGTCTATATGGATAGCGTATCTTCAGCCACCAGAAACGGCTTGAATGAGATCCTGAGAAGAGATGTTATTAACCAAGTCTACAGAGATTACGAACTAGCAGAAGAGGTAAAAGTTATGGAAAAGATCATGGAAAATCTGTCGAAAGACACTGGCCTTATAGCTTATGGGAAGGACGATGTTAAAAAAGCTGTAGAGTATGGTGCAGTGGACACGTTGCTTGTAATCGAAGATTACCTATCAGCTGATACGAGAGAAGAAATAGAACCAGTATTGGAAGATGTCGAAAGGAAAAAAGGAAGAGTAATGATCGTACCAAAGGATTCAACTATTTATTATCAAGTGAAAAACCTTACTGGAATAGTTGCACTACTCAGATTTAGGATAAACTAACTTTTCTGATATTCTTAATCTCCTCTGGTCTGGGTGTTCTTCTACTAATAATACCTCCGAAAAAAGGTTAGAGAACTCAGGTGAAATAGCCCATACACCCTCGCCTATCTTCTCTCCGTAATCCGACAAGTCCATATTACTCCTGACAATAGCCCTTACTACTGTTCCCTCAGGAGTCCCCTGCTCGTAAGGTTTGGAGGAATACTTGATTATCCGCAAAAATCTAGTTCTAGTCTCAACCACGTCTTTATAGACTGAACTACAGTAATGTAATGCTAAATTACACGTCTCATATTTTCTGAGTAGTGATAACGCTACTTCAGCGCTCTCCTTTACCCCCGTAAGACCGTGGTTAACCTTATACCCTTGAACGTTAAGGGGTTGGAAATTCCTCTCCGTAAGCTCCAATTCATTTATATTGATAAATTTGACTCCCTTCTCAATACCCCACTTAATGACTTTTTCGAGATAATCTTTTTCATGAGGTATTGAGGGAATTTCTATTCCCACGTCAAAATTGAAGTTAAGAGCCTTCTCAATAGCTTTAAAGTACTCATCTTTAACTGGGTGAAATCTTATCTCATCTAAACCTACAGCTTGTAACTCTCTTAAAACGTCGTAAGTTACATACCTACCACTAGTGTAAAGATGAACGTGAAAGTCTGAAGAAAACTCATCTTTTAACATTCTGATCAATCTTACAACTCGGTTGAGTGCTAATATTGGATCTCCACCAGTGATCCCAGCCCCTAAGGCGTTCATTCTGT
This sequence comes from Stygiolobus azoricus, assembly GCF_009729035.1. NCBI lineage: Archaea > Thermoproteati > Thermoproteota > Thermoprotei > Sulfolobales > Sulfolobaceae > Stygiolobus > Stygiolobus azoricus. The sequence continues at coordinate 1,738,361 of NZ_CP045483.1, read as the reverse complement.
AAGCTTCATATAGGAAATCACGTAGTGTCTCTACCTTCGCCTCATTAGCATACATTACATCTTTACCGAACCTTTCTTTACTTACAGGACAATAATAGCAGCTATCTCCACACTCTCCGGTTATATAAACTACGAGCTTACCCCCTAACCTACATAATTCGCAACCTTTGGGTAATGCAGTATAAACACCTATGTCAGGATTTCCCTTTAGCAATTCTCTCTTCAATATATTTCCTTACATCCTCCCTTTTAACTTCACCTAATAGCTCCTTTAACTCCCTCATTTCGTCCTCTTCATTGTAAGCCTTATTAGCCTGTAATTTAGGAATCCCTTCGTTACCGCCTTCGGGAAAATACCAGTCCTTAAACCAAGTAAACCCCGCTTTAATTAGGGAAAAACCCAGTGGGGTATCTGCAGGATTGTATCCTTGAATTAGCATCTTCCTGGTTTCTGGGTCTTTCAAATAGGTCACGAAAAACTTCCCACCAGGTGGTAAGAAATGATACACAAAGGAGAAAAATTCGTCTTCTAGTCCTTCATCTCTCAACCATGGATCATAATCTATCTCTAGCCAAGGAGTGTAATAACCCCTTCCAGAAAAGTAGTAAGCTTTACCTAACAATTTCCCGTTAATAAACACTAGAAATGTTTTTAATTCCTTAATGTGCGTAGGTCTAACGTCTTTACTTTCTATCTCGAGTCGATTTCCTACCCTACCTCTTAACATCAAGAGCTCTACGGAAATATTTGTTAGCCTTATATAAATTCCTGATAGCGTTCTCAAAACTCTCCTCTCTGTCCAATTCGTATTTAAGAAATACACCTGAGTGACCCCTATCTTCTCTTTTAGTCAATAGTCTTTCACGTTCTAAAATTGTGTCGTAAGATACGTTCTTCAAAACTTTTGCTGCATAATCCTCGTTACCTCTGAGAGGTATTTCCATGTGACCTCTTTCCGTAGGGATAATTATCATTAACTTCTTGTTTACTCCAGGAACTCTTATTCCTTTTTCTATATCTTGAGTAGAAACCAGCCCACCAAAATAATAAAACTCTACTTCCTTTCTCGACATTTTGGATAACGGGAAAGAGATAACCTCTTTTTCATCGGAGTCTAAAGAAATATAAGCTTTCGGAGTCGAAAAAGGTGTAGCTTGAACAATGAACTTGTGATCAGCATTTAACAAGTCAAGTTTCAAGATGTCCGGCGAAAATACCACCACGTCTATATCACTATCCTCATGAACGTCTCCTCTTGCAACGGAACCATATGCAAAACCTTCTTGCCCCAACATACGTAGTGTAGAGAGAATACGTAAAGCCCTATCTCTCTTTTCAGCTAACAACTTCCAATGCCTCTCACTATATTCTACTTCCATCTGATTTAATAGTGGCTGGAATTAGTTATAAAATATGAACACTACCGAGTTATTTTTCGTAGGGCTAGTAGTATTTTGGTTGGCTTTATACCTAATTAAGAATAAACTTGAAAGACACGGATTCCAAATATATCCTTTCCTTTTGCTCTGGAAAAAGGGAACGAGAAGTGAGTGGTTTCCAAATATTGCCAATAAAGGGTACTACAAAATTTTCGAGAAAGTAGCTCTTATTTTAGGACTTATGTCAATGGTGGGTGGAATATCACTAGTGGTATACGTGTTTCTGAATTTAATTAACGCTTATTTCATATCACCTAGTCAGATAGCACAATCTCAAGCACCGAGATTAACTCCAATTATCCCGGGTGTAACTATAGGGATCAATCAAGTACCTTGGTTATTGCTCGCCATCGGAATATCAGTGACTCTCCACGAACTTGCTCATGCAATATCTGCTACATCAAATAAAATTAAAGTGAAAGGAGGGGGTGTCTTACTAATTCTTTTCTTCCCTGGTGCTTTCGTTGAGCCAGATGAAGACGAATTCATGGGCTCTCCAATGTCTGCACGACTGAAAGTAATCTCAGCAGGGATAGCAGTGAACCTAATATTAGCTGGAATAGTTTTTCCCTTTGTGTTTTACCTACCGCCTTTAATCTCCCAAGGACTTCAAATAGTTTCTGAAATACCTCATTACCCAGCTTACAATGCATCAATACCAGTTAATTCAGTAATAATAGCTGTTGGCGGACATAAGGTAAATACTCCTGAGCAGTTCGACTACTATTTGAGCCAATTAACACATGTTAACATAACTTTACTACTTCCAAACGGTAGCGTGGTAACTAAAACTCTGAATACGACCCCAGACCACAAAATAGGAGTTTACTTAACTTACTATTACCCACCTATACTTTATGCTATATTAGACTTTGCGTACTGGATGTTCACAATAAACTTTAGTTTGGCGCTACTTAACGGTGCACCTCTAATAATTACTGACGGAGGAAAAATATTCACTGAGCTGGTCAAAAAAGTTGGATTAAATGAGAACGTGTCCTACACTATTCAAGGACTTCTCTTAGTAGTATTGATAGGAGCGATACTACTATCTCTCAGTCCTCCTCAATAAGCTTAGCACTCAACATCGGGAAGGGTATAACTTCTTTGATACTCATATTGTTTGTGAGCAGCATCACGAGCCTATCTATACCTATACCAAGCCCACCAGTCGGTGGCATCCCGTAACTTAGCGCCCTGATAAAGTCCTTATCGTAGGGGTGAGCCTCTTCGTCCCCTCTCTTAAACATTTCCTGCTCTTGTCTGAACAACTGGTCTTGTAGGATAGGGTCATTAAGCTCGGTGTATGCGTTAGCTAACTCCATACCAGCTATGAAAAGCTCGAACCTCTCAACAAGTCCCGGTTTTGATCTATGAGGCTTACAAAGGGGCGTAGTCTCTATCGGATAATCTATTACGAACGTAGGCTGAATCAAATTGGGAACTACTAACTTATCGAATAATTTCTCTATCATAAGTCCCCTAACGTAGGTGTCACCTCTGGGTCTCAGTTCGTACTTCTTCATAAGCTCCTTTAATTGTTCATCAGTCATCTCCTCAACGTTCTTGCCCAAAGCTTCCGATACCGCATCTAACATGGGTACTTTCCTGAACTGGGAAAACTCTATTGTATATTCCTTTCCTGTAATCGTATACGTTAGCTTAAGATCGTTACTTTTAACCTTCCTGACAACCTCTTGGATCATTTGTTCGGTTAACTTCATAATATCATTATAATCTGCATAAGCCCAGTAGAGTTCTAACAACGTGAACTCGGGGTTGTGAGTAACGTCTATATCCTCATTTCTGAAGACTTTACCTATTTCAAAGACCTTATCGAAACCTCCAACAATATACCTCTTGAGGTAAAGCTCTAATGATATTCTTAGATACCAGTCCTCATTGAGATAGTTAACATGACTCTTAAAAGGCCTTGCTAACGCTCCGCCGTATACTGGCTGCAAAATTGGGGTCTCAACTTCCACGAAACCTTTAGAGTACAAAAATTCTCTAATAGTTCTTATAGTAGTATGACGGATTTCCATAGCCTTTCTCGCTGAGTCATTGTAGAGAAAATCTACATATCTGTGGGCGTAACGGAACTCTGGGGACATCTTAGTCCAATCCGGAGGCTCTATCAGTGCCTTTGCCAACATAGCGTAATCTTTTACTCTAAGTGTTAGCTCTCCCTTCATTGTGTAGAATAAGTCTCCTCTTACACCTATTATATCCCCACGATCTACGATCTTAAAGAAGTTCTCGTATTTCTCTCCTAGGTCATTCACTCTGAGCTGTAGTTGTAACCTTTCACCCTCATCAAATATGTCTACAAAAGATATCTTTCCGTGACGCCTTACATTAGCCACCCTACCAGCAGTAGAAATATCGAATATGAAGGGTTCAGTAGGTTTATCACTCCTTTCAAATTTTCTTATCTCAGGGATAGTGTGGGTTATTTCATATTTTTGTGGATAGGGATTTATCCCTTGTTTCTTCAACTCCTCTATGATGGCTATCCTTCGTTCATCCCATTTCAAGTGTGATCACTATAATCTAAATACATCAGAAATAAGCCTAGTGCTCAATTCAGCGTATCATATAAAGGAGAGTAACGGAAAAAACAAGAAAACATAAAAAAGTAAAAACATTGATATATACTTACTCTATATTTACTTTCCTTTCTCAGCCTTTGCTAACATGTCTAATAGCTCTTTGGGAGCGTCTTTCTCGCTTACAGCCCCCCTGCCAGTCTTGCCATTGTCGTCATAAGTGAAGGATATCATTTTTCCTACTCTCCAAACCTTCTTTATCTTTGAAGTATCTACTTCTTTCTCTTCTCCCTTATACTTGAACTTTACCTTCGCCATATCTTATCATGGTATCTTACGATACTATCATAAATAAACCTTACGGTATTAAGTTGAGTCATACTTATGATATTCTCTTAATAATTTTCCCCTAAATATGGGAATGAATTTTAATTTGGAGCCATTTGTAATAATTGGTTTGTCTAATTTAATTCTTGAATTAGAGATGAAACAAAGACCTAATTGAAATTTTTGGACTATTATAGTATTAACAATCGTTTAATGTAAAGAGCATTTCAGGTTTAATGTTTAGAGATTGAAGACTTAAGCCTCCTAATAGTCCAAATCACATCAACCAAATAAACGTTTAGAATAATTCCGTTATAGTATACTGTGAACCTGAACAAATTAATAAAGCCGTAATCACGTATTGAGCTGTTGCATCATATATTAAATAATCGCACCACTAACTTACTTCACCATCTAAGCCACATGCTAAAACTTTGAGATAAAAATCTTGTTTTTACATCTATTACGAGTCAAGTGATTATTAGTCCGAGAAGGCTAGAGCGAAACGTTTTTAACTAATAACGCGTTAATAAAAACAACAGTATGGGGGCGTAGTCTAGCTTGGACTAGGATGCCAGGCTTGGGCCCTGGTGGTCGCGGGTTCAAATCCCGCCGCCCCCACATTAAGGGGCTAAATCCTTTTTCATAACAATAGAAGTCTTTTTGTATTCATTTATTGACTAATTTCGTGAAGAGGATGATGAGAACTAAGGAGGTTTATCAACCCGATGGGGGCAATGCCCCAAGCCCCGTACACGGAGATGTGAGCCCCGTGCCGTTGGGCTCGAAGGAGACCCATGACCAACTTGGTAGGTGGTTGAGGGCTAAGTCCCTACACTTGATCATGAGTGAACATAAATGAGTGAAATGAGAGTGTAGGGACAAACGGTACTCCCCTAACCCCCCTCCCCGCTAATTAAGATTCAATTGTCTTAACTAAGGGGCCAATGTAAGTTTCCTTTATGTTACTGCCATCAACCTTCTCTGCCTTGTAAACATAATACTTCTTACCTCTTTGACGTATCTTGTATTGCTCAGCTGAGAAAACCAGCCTATTAGCCAAAAATGAATTTCTAGTCCTTACATTCCGGAAATTTAATTGATGTAATCTCTGACTGTGCATTCGGAAAAACACAATATCTGTACAAATAGATAAATTCTTGTAGATGAGCTTAAGGTAGTATGGCCCACTATGGTTTTAGGTTAATGTAATTGATCTTGTTAACAATGCTCTTTTTCCCTCTGTCGGTTACTTTACATAGATTATGACGCGTTCGTAGGGTATGAAGACTGTGTCTAACATCCTTATTTATTTCAAACTAGTAAAAAAGAAATTAACCCCCTAGAGAAAATTTAGATTATTTTCTCATATTTGATTTGTTAGTTAGAGTAAAATAACTACTGAATAGAAAGAAAGGGAAAGAAACAAAATACTTTACTGTTGCTTTTTCTCTTCAATTGACTTACTTTTCGCTAACTTCTCGGTTTCACTCTCTCTCCACGGTTCTGCTTTTTCAGTGAACTTCACATTAGATTTCATTCCAGCTAACTTCTTTGCTACTTCTTCTGAATAGTTTAAGTCATAGAGCCTACTGAACATTATTCTCTGGGCAGCTGGACTACCAGCACCATGAACTGACTCTATCATAAAAGCAACACCAATGCTCACGTTCTCTAAAAGCCTTACCATTCTTAATCTATCTTCAGCAGTATAACCTTCTACTCCTTGTAAGTATTTTGCAATATACTCTCTTAGTTTAGGGTTCTTTAGATCCCACTCGCTTGGAGCAGTTCCTATAATTCCTCCTGCTACGTCTATTGCTAATTGTGATATCTGTGCGGGAAACCTAGCTACTAGGTGCTTTGTAACATTTGCGTGCATAGGGTTTACCCACCAGCAGTTAGGACAAGGCTGAACCGCATTTAGACTTGCGGCAATTCCTGCAGCATACATTGTCTCAGTGAGGAAAATCTCTTCTGTTAACTTTTCTTGAATGTGAGAAGCTTTCTCAACTCCAACTTGCTTTGCTAAGTTGTATGTGGCTCCGATTATTACATCACCCAGACCTGCTTTACATCCTCCGTAACCTTGCCTATGGTATGCAGAGAATATTTCCACGAGCTGTGAAGTGTATTGCCAGTCCCTTAGTAAGAACACCCTTTCCATTGGAACAAATACGTTGTCAAATATTACCAGCCCCTCATGATTGTAGAAATAAGGTAATGCATCTATGTCTCCTCCTTCCATTCTCCTTGCGTCGTTTAATTGTCTTCCAACTATGATCTTAATCCCTTCTGTGTCAGTAGGTATAGAGAATGCTATAGCGTAGTCTTGATCTTCAGGACCCATTGCCCTAGTTGGGAGTACTACTATTTCTTCGCTGGCAGCTACACCTGTAATGTTTGCTTTTGCACCGGAAACGTATATACCATCTTTTGTTACTTCTGTAACTCTCACGTAAGCGTCTTTGTTCTTTTGCTGACTCGGCTTCAATGTCCTGACTCCTTTTGCATCTGTCATCGCTCCGGCTAATGCTAAGTCCTTCTTTTGAACAGTCTTCAAGTACTCAACAAATCTTTCTTTAGGCTCAGTCTTACCCTTTTGTGCCATTAACTCCGTTATGATATACAATGTGTTAAGTGCGTCAAAACCTACGCACCTCTGGAAACAAGCTCCAGTTTTATGGCTTATTTTTCTTAAGAGTTTTACCTTAGCGGCTAAGTCATCTGACGATCTGTGAATATGATTAAATCTGTTTACTTCTTCGTTAATGAAAGGACTCCATGCCCTTGCAAGCTCCTTGGTATCCTCTTCCCACGGAGCATCAAAGGTAGCCTTAAATGCCATTATTGAAGGTTTAAGAAATGGGTGAGTGGTTACGTCTTTTACTTCTTTACCCATCACGTAAATTTCAGCCTTGTTCCTAACTTTTATTGCCTCTAAATATTGCTCACCAGTTCTTAGTCCCATGGGTATACATTGGTGTTTAAAGTTTTTAAACTTTCGTATAACCAAAATTATCAATTTTATAAATAGGATATAATAAATAAAAAAGGAGCAAGAATATAGTGTATTTTACCTTATCTTTTTATTTTTTCTATCTATTACACGTTTATTTCTTCTTTCTCTGATCAAGGAAGACTTGTAACTTATATCCAGTCCAGACGCTCTGACCAGGTTTTAACCACTCTATCTCTACGTCATCAGGATTTATACCTAATCTACTGGCTAGAATCTCCTTAGCTTGTCTGTCGTATTGAGGATCAACTAATTCCTTTCTTGTCTCTATCTTAATCTTCAGCTTATCCATTTCGTTATCGTAAATCACAAGGTTGAACATACCGGTCGTATCAGGTATCTCATTTACAGCGTCTTCAACATATATTGGGAATAATAGTTTACCTTTCACTCTGAACATCCATTCAACCCTTCCAGGTATAGGTTCTGCGAATCTCATGTGAGTAATACCATATACTGGATCAGGATCTGTTATGAACTCGTTCTTTACATAATCACCTAGGCTGTACCTGATCAAAGGCATGGTGAAATGATTTAACAATGTTGCTATTAGCTCTCCTCTCTCCCCTTCGGAAACTGGTTCATCGGTCTTAGGATCTACTATATCGAATATCTCCATGTCCTCCCACACTACCAATTGTCCTTCCGAACCAGGTACCTCTATGGCCATATGGCCGTCAGTAGTACCCCAAACACTTATGGCTAACTTAGCGTTAGGGTGTACTTGGAATAGTTTCTTCTTTGTATTTTCTGCCGCAGCCCCTCCGTGGAGTAGTAGGACTTTGAATGGTGTTTCCCATCCTTCAAGCTTAGCTTCCTCTCCAATAAGTCTGTGCAGCCATGGGGTTGTTGCGAATACGTCGACTTTCCACAATTTGAATATCAACATGTGTCTGTTTTTCCATGAGAAGAAAGTCTCTCCTCCTCCAGCAATCGCTGTAGCACCACATCTCCACATTGCAGTTTCAACTACTGGGGGACCCCAACTATAGAAGCCGCTCATGTTGAGGTAATTGGCATAAACTACTGTTGGTTTTACTCCAGCAAAAGACCAAAGGTACCTAGCTTGTCCCTCTTGGAAGTAGTCTAGTTCTAAAGCACCCCAACCTTGGAAGGTCGGAAGACCCGTAGAACCAGATGTAGCGCCTACAAATCTTATTCTCTTGGCAAGCTCGGGATGCATTATAGTTCCGAACGGAGGATTAGCTTGAAGATCTTTTCTCAGTTCATCTTTTCTCAGAATCGGTATCTTCACAACATCTTTCCAGCCCTTGATCATGCCTGGCTCGAAGCCTTTACTCCTCCAATAGTTTCTGTAAAACGGAATGTTATCCCAAGCCCATTTGACTATTCTCTTAAGCCTGAATGTCTTCAGCTTTTCTAACTCTTCTCTGGGCATTGTCATCACTTTTTTGTTCCACAATTTCTCAGAGGGGTCTGGAGGATATACGTTTCTTATAAAATTCTCTCTCCTGAGTTCTTGATGAATCGCCTCATATTCGGCTAATACACTTGACATATACTTAGATTGTATAAACTATTTAAAAAGTATTAATATTTGTGAAAGCCTTCTCCTTTGCTCTTCCCGATCTTACCTTCAGACACAAGTTTGCTAAGAAGCTCCGTGGGCTTATACGCTTGATAACCCTTAGAATATATGTCCTCGAGGTTCTTCAATATCTTATCTAGACCTACTTCATCTGCCATCTCCATTAACCCCTTTGGGAAGTTGAAACCATATATCATTACCGTATCTACGTCCTTAGCAGACACTATACCATTTTCTATCATCCAACTAGCTTCATTAACGGCAAGTGAGAGCAACCTAGCAGGATCGACCTTGCTTGATTCGGGCAGTTGGACTTTAGCGTATTTACCGGGGGCGGGGTATGTATAGAATCCTTTTCCTGTTTTAACCCCCAAGTTTTTCTCGTTTACTTTGGTTTTGAACATTAAGCAGTTTACATCAGGAGTTCCTCTGACAACCAGTACATTCCAAATATCTACTACCACGTCGAGTCCTACGTAATCAGCAAGTTCAAATAAGCCCATTGGTAACTTAAGTTTATTCCTAGCAGTACTATCAACTTCTTCTATTTTAGCTTCTCCGCTCTCTACTTCCCTACATGCTTCCTGAAGTAGTCTGATAAATATCCTATTAGAGACAAAGCCTGGTATTTCATATTTTAAACTCACGGGGATCTTATTCATTTTTTTAGCTAAGTCTATTGTTAAGTCTATTGTTTCTCGATTTGTGTATTTACTTGGAATTACTTCCACGAGTTTCATTATAACTGGAGGATTAAAGAAGTGCATCCCTATCACTTTCTCCTTTCTATTTGTCGCCTCTGCTATATCTGAAATGGGGATAGACGACGTGTTAGTTGCCAAGACTGCATGTGACGGCATAACAGTGTCTAAAGTCCTGAACACAGTTCTCTTAAGCTCTAGCTTTTCAGGAACAGCCTCAATGGCAAAATCTGCATCTTTAGCAATGTCATAAGAGGTGTTAAAGGATATTCTATCCAAGACAGCTTTAGCATCACTTATCTGTTTTCTTTCTGCTAGCTTGTTCAGGGACTCTGAAATGCGTTCTTTAGCCTTATTTAAAAAATCCCAAGATATGTCTATTAGAGCAACTTCAAACCCAGAAAGTGCAGCTACCTCAGCTATTCCATGTCCCATTGTACCTGCTCCAACTACAGCTATTTTACTAATCATCATGTAAGAGAGAAAAAAGTAGATTATAAATAACCATGTTTTTACACCTTTTTTATTATCGTAAGTGTTTTTATACCAGATTACTAAAGTATAAATATGAGTTTGGAGCTACAAGTAAATTATCGTAAAGCGGAGGAAAAAGATTGGGAAAAAGTTCTAGAACTTTATAACTCTTTATCGCCTGAAGATCTTTATTTACGTTTCTTTTCTTATCATAGGCTTGCACCCGAAGAAGCAAAAAAGATAGTGAGCGGAGGGGATCATTACACTATAGTAGCCGAATCTGAAGGAAAAATAATAGGAGAAGGAACTTTATATAATGATGGTGAATTCGCTCTAGTCGTTCACCCAAATTATAGAAGAATAGGGATAGGAACTGAGATTGTGAGAAAATTGATAGAGAAGGCTAAAGAAGATAAATTGTGTGGAGTGAAATTTTACACTCTACCAGATAATTATCCCATGATAAGAATAGGGAAAAAGCTCGGATTTACGATTAGTGAAGATGTTGATGAGGTTTTTGGTTATTTAAAGCTAAATTGTAGTTAAAAATAATTAAAAATTATGAGAGAGTAAATTAACAAAGTTTAAAGTAACTTTTATTAAATTATAATACGAATGTTTATTGTAGTGAACAACCATTACTGGAAAAAAGCTAATAAGCAAAAAGACTCAAGCTCCTTGCGAGACTGCTATAAAAGACGTGATACCTGCAATTAGGAGTATTTTAGCTCAGGAGTTAATTAAAAGAGGTTATTCTCAAAAAGATATAGCTGAACTACTCGGTATATCTGTTGCGGAGGTAAACTATCTTATTAAAGGTAAGAGAGGAGACTTAGAAATAAAGAAAGAGCTGGAAAACGATGAAGACTTCGTCGATTTAATAAATTCCTTTGTAAATAAACTATTAAATGAGAAAGATAACGAGGATGTTGTGATCTCACTATGCCCTCTATGCAGTTACGCTAGGAGAAAAGTCTTAAAACAGGATTCGGCTTGTCCTTATGATATATGATGAGCTTCCAGGCTCTGGAACCGTGAAGATAGATTGCAAGCGCTGATTTACGTAGTCTTGCTTTTCTACTATCCTCCCAAAACTTCTTTCCTTCATTTCAGTTAAGTTTATTTTCTTTGTCTCCAAATCGATTTTAGTACATGATCGATAATGGGCCCGTAGCTCAGCAAGGTAGAGTGCCGGGCTCCAGATATGGAGAACATTGGGTCTAACGACCCCTTTACGGGGGATGAGCGGTATCTGGAAGAGAGAGACCCGGTGGTCCGGGGTTCAAGTCCCCGCGGGCCCATTATTTTTAATACTTGGCTTTTCTTCTGTTCATGCATATAAAGATTTTAAACAGTATAAGCGGTATTATATTTGATGAGTCAAGAGAGAAGAATTAAGGTTCTCGTGGCTAAGTTAGGTTTAGACGGACATGATAGAGGGGCTAAAGTAATTGCAAGGGCTTTGAAAGATGCGGGTATGGAAGTAGTCTACACGGGATTAAGACAAACACCTGAGCAAATAGTTAAAGCAGCTTTGCAAGAAGACGTGGATGTCATAGGAGTTAGCATACTAAGCGGGGCACACTTAGAACTGGTTCCTTTGGTAGTTCAACAAATGAAAGAAAAAGGATTAAACGACGTAGTGCTGGTAGTAGGAGGAGTTATTCCCCCACAAGACATACCTAAGTTGAAAGAGATTGGAGTTGACGAAGTATTTTTACCCGGATCAAGTTTGAAGGAGATTACCGAGAAAATAACCAAAGCGGTAGCTACTAAGAGGGGCTTAAAGATTGCTTCTTGAAAGAGCGCTTGAGGGAGACGAGCTATCAATCTCACGTCTTTTAACAAAGATTGAATATATGTCCAGTGAAGGGTTAGAGAGTTTACAAGAATTAATGAAGAGATCAGGAAAAGCTCATGTAGTGGGAATAACAGGTTCTCCCGGAAGTGGTAAGAGCACCTTAATCGGAGAGTTAATCAAAGAATATGTAAGTAGAGGTCATAGAGTAGGTGTAATACTGATAGATCCTTCAAGTCCGTTTAGCATGGGATCTTTCATGGGCAATAGGATAAGATTGACAAGTGTTGAGGAAAAGAATGTATTCGTTAGGAGTATTGCCTCGAGGGGCCATCTAGGAGGTATATCTTCTGAGGCACTGATGCTTATTGAAGCATTAGACGGTCTTGGCTTCGACAGAATTATAGTTGAAACTGTAGGAGCTGGACAGACAGATACAGACGTAGTAAACGGAGTTCACACGATCGCTGTAGTAAACGTTCCGGGGACTGGGGATGAAATACAAGCTTTGAAAGCAGGAATTATGGAAATAGGGGATGTATACGTAGTAAATAAAGCTGATAAAGTAGAAGCAGAAATGCTGTTTAACGTCTTACGCTTTGCTATCGACACAGCAGAAGTTGATTATAGAGACGGATGGAAGCCTAAGCTTGTAAAGACGATAGCTACTAAAGGAGTAGGGATTAAAGAAACTGTAGATATTTTTGAGGAACATCTGGAATATTTGAAGCAAAAAGGTATCTTCGATAAGAGAATAAGAGAAAGAAGAATTAAGATGATGGAGTTATTATTGAGGAAGAAAGTAAACGACGTTATAACAAAAATCATTAGGGAAAACGACGAGATAATATCGAAGAAGCTTAATGAGGAACGCGATATAATAGGTATTCTAAATAAAATGTATAAACTAGTTAAGGAAACTATGTGAGTCTTCTACTTTGGTATTACGCCTTGCCTTTTTAGCTCCCTGACTACTAACTCTCCTATCCTTGAAAGACCGTAGTACTTATGATGTGTTCTAGTCTCCTTTTTTGGCTTAGACCTTCTCTCCCTAAATTTTATTATTTTAGCTTGAGCCTCTTCTAGTAGACCCATTCTCTCCAATTCCTCTAACTTATGTGTTATCTCTTCTAACGGCTTATGCAAAAGCTTTGAATAAGTTAGAGCGTGATCTGCATTTACCTCATCAGCTATCTTAAGAATATCCAAGGCGAACTGGTCGTTTTTAACTAAATCAATATATGCCTTTATCAATTCCTTCTCATCTAACTGTCTTAATAAGTGGTCTCCTTCTCTGGTCAAAGTGTAGTAAGTATGGTGTTTATGAACTTCTTTACTGAGCTTAAACTTTGCTTCTGTATTTTTCAGCGTAGCACCATGAACTCTTTCAATTAATCCCAACCTTTCTAGCCGGTCTAGTAATTCGACTACTTCTTGAATGGGAATTTTTGTATTCAACATTATTGACTTTCCATAGTCAACATTAGCCTTCCTTAAATGTTTCATTACCTCCAGAAGTCTCTTATCCTTAAGAACTTCCATTAGTTTTTTTCTCAACTCCTCATCCATAATTCACTCTCCCTTCAGGAAGTTGACTATAGCGTTGTTAAACCTTACATTATCATCTAGATAACATGCGTGTTGCTTGCCTACTATCACAAGCTTCGCCGTGTTTAAGGTCTTCATTATAAGCTCAGCATTACTTCTAGGAGATACTGAATCTTTCTCACCCCAAATCAGAAGAATTCTCTTGCCTACTAAGTTCTTCAACTTGTTCTTATAAGCGGGAACACCTACAGCTCCGACTAATACCAATCCATCTACCATGTCCGGGTTATCTACAGCGAATCCTAATACTGCTTCTCCACCCATGGAAGCACCTAATAAGTATGCTTTGCTTATCCCTAAGGTGTCCATAAAGTCCTTTATAAAAGATGAAAGTGATTCAAAGTCTCCATTAGTAGACTTACCAAAGCCTGGAAAATCTACCGAGATTGCTCTATATTCCGCATTGGATATACTTTCTACTGTCTTAGTTTCGACCCATGTATGAGCGTTAAATCTCGCACCGTGAAATAGGAGAAAAGGTTTTCCACTTCCTTCTTCAATAAAGTGTATTTTAGCACCTTTTACATCGACATATTTGTCTTGCATAATTTAAAATATTTGACATCATCTAAAAACTTATTTCCTTAATTTTATACTTTGTTTTCTTATTTACTCATTTTTATCAATAAATTTGAGAACGAAATCCAAGAGGTTATCATTTAATTGATACCTACCTACTTCGATATTCCATGACCTCACCACCCTAACATATTTCATAAATGATGAAACGGGAACTATCCATGGAGGATAAGTAAAGAGACCTATAACTTTTTTAAATTCCTCAATTAAGAATACTTTACCCGGTGTAACTACAAACATTAAATCTACATCTAAAGATGCGTAGTTAGGGGAAAGTGCATCGTTATATGACTCGATTAATACGTTCTTGTAATTCTGAAAGACTCTCCGTGTACACTTCTCGGTTATCATAGGCGAAGAATCAACAAGCTCTCGAAGTTTTTCCTTAGAAACTTCGGTAGCCTTAAAAATCTTCTGTAAGTGTAAAATTTTTGCCGTTAATGATTCTGGGATAACCTTTTCGAAATCTTGTAGTGAGAAATGAAATACCGATTCACAGTCGAAGACACGTAACATTACAATAACTCCTTCATTTATCAGTTCCTTGTAAAGCCTTACATCAAAGTTTATCTTTTGTAAATCTGGAGGTGCTAGTAATACTGCAAATGGGTTAATCTCGTTTATTATGTTTGTTATTCCGCTCTTTTCACTTTTATATCGCATTATTTCGTCATAATATTTTAGCGCATCATTCCCAACTAGAGCGTTTAACTCCTCACTTCTCAAGAGTGTCGAAAAGCTGTACCAAGCGTTATGACCAGCCACTGGTTTGTGAGGAAAAATTTCTATTCCATTTTGCATTAAGGTTGATAATAAAGATAAGGAAAAAGTAGTTTTACCCGAGTCAAACTGTAATAATCCATTTACTAATACTCTCATCCCAATGATCTTCTTATTTTAGCCATTTCTAAAAGGTAATTCTTAGCTTCATCTACGTGTCCTTCTTTCAACGCCAATAACGCCAGACTTGTCATTAAGTTATGCTTTCTACTTACGTAGTCATTTCCCCCAATGTGTATCCCTAACTGGTGTTCTACGAAGTCGATATCTCCTTTTATCTTATCCAGTGTATCCTTATCCACGTTCCAAATTTGTTTGATTAGTTCAAGGGACTCTAAGCTGATGAATCTGGCAGCGCATTGAATGTCATACTTAAAGTATTTGTAGTTCTGTGAAAATACCTCGAATTCCTTCTCGTTAAGTTTGCCTAAAGAGGAAATTCCAATTATTTCAGGAGGTATACCTAGGCTATAAAGCGCACCAGTAAACGATATCGCTCTGGGTAACGTTACCTTACCTGTACTTCTCGAATATCCAAACAATCCTATATGTAACTTTCTGGCTCTTCTTCTTGGTAGTAAAAGAGCTATTTTATTTATAACATCTGCCAAGTTCTCTATTATAGGTTGATAACTCTCAGTATACAATCTAGCTATCTTTTTAAGAATCTCTTCCTCATCATCACTCAGTATAGGTTTCTCCTGAACTTCCCTCTCGTTAACTTTCCTTATGGCACTCACTACTTGATCGTCTTCATAATCATATTTGAAAGCCGACTGAACTGTATAAGTATAAACACCTCTATATTCGTCCATTGTCCTATCTACATTCTCAGGACTAAAATGACCTCTAAACGGTAATGCTCCTACCCCTAACATAGGGAAGAAAGATATGTTAAGTTGTTTCTCTATCTTCCCTAGCCTACTAAGTGCGTATTTCACCGAAAGTATAGCGGATATCATCCCGTAGTTCATTGCAGGGTCCGACCTCGCCAGAAACACCCTCATATAAGGAGGTCTAAGCGCTTTAACATAACCGCCTAGTATCTCATCTATTCTCAGCATAGAATCTCTGTCTTCGATGAGCGGTATTATTTCGATTTTTTTAGGGTTTATCTCACCTATAAGGTCTTTCACGTAAATATCATCGACGAGTTTTACGTCCTCTGTATTGACTATCACGTTCTCATAGTATTTTACGATAGAGATCAACTCTTTGTAATCAGTAGTGAAAGGAAGAATCACCTCGAATACCGGAGGGGTAGGTTTTGTATCATAGAATTTCTCTGCCAAGTCATAGGTGATCGGAATACTTTGAAGAGTTTCCGCGAATACCTTCTTTTCTGCTCCCTCAATCTTCGGGTTCGGAATTCTGTATGTTAGGAATATGTCCCTACCTAATACTTTTTCCTTGAAAAACTCAGGGTATTGGGAAAGTAGTTTTCTAACTACGTGAGTATCTACGTCTTTTCCCTCTGCGTCCCACATGACCTCATCCACGCCATAATGGGAATACGCTAAAAAAGCCTCAATTACTTCGCCTTCACCGCTTATTACTTCGCCCTTATTCCACTCAGGCACTCTGGCATTGTCAGGGTGTTGAGTTGACATAGTCTTAGGTATTTTCCTCATATTAGTAACGCGTGTGAAAATATGATATAAAAGCTTAAATTATTAAAACTTGTGGGTTAGATGATTACTTATGCCGTTAAGTAAAGGTATAGATGCCCCTGATTTTGAAGCTGAAGCAACCACTGGTAAAGTTAAACTATCCGATTATAAAGGCAAATCAATAGTAGTTCTTTACTTCTACCCTAAGTCATTCACACCAGGCTGTACTAGGGAAATACAGAGGTTTGTTGAACTGTATGATCAGTTCAAGGAACTATCCGCTGAAGTCATAGGAGTAAGCGTAGATTCTTTAAGCACTCAAAAGAGGTTCGCTGAGAAATACAACGCAAAATTCCCAGTTGTTTCAGATAAAGAGAAAAAGATAAGCGAGGCTTATCAAGTATTAAATGAAAAGGGAACAAGTGCACAAAGAGTCACTTTTATAATAGATGAAAATGGGAAAATCGTAGAGGTTCTTGAGAAGTTAAAGAAAGCAGAAGAACACGCAGATAAGGCCTTAGAAATAGTAAAGAAAATGAGAGGGAAATAAAAAAGCGTTTAAATCCTAGTCTTTGATTATCCTTTTATATACTTTGTTTTTGAACGCCTCTACCGGATTATTCAGCACCTCAGGTATGTGATCTACTATATCTGTAGCTACTAAGTGTTCACCGAGTTTTTGATATGCTATAGAACCTGCTAAGCTGTTCACAAAGACCCCCATATATGCTGAAGTATATGGATCAATCCTTTGAGCCATAAACGTAGCCACGATTCCCGTAAGTGTATCACCTGTACCTCCTATCGCCAAAGCAGGGTTACCAGTTTTATTCAACCTAAACTCCGAACCATTACTTACTACATCCACATAACCTTTCAGTAATACTGTGCATTTACACCTTTTAGCAGCGTCAATAACTTGTTTAACCCTCTCCCTTATAGATTCCTTTACAGTCTCTCCGAAGAAAATCTTGAATTCACCAGCATGAGGAGTTATTACAACGTTTGGGTAAAGTTCCCTCCCAGCATTGGCTTTGAGAGCATCGGCGTCAATTACAGCTGGTTTATTTAATGACTTAAGGTAGTCTACGATGACTCTAGAGGCTTCAACTGTTTCAGGCTCCATACCCATACCGGGGCCTATAACCACAACATCCGCTCTATCTACCCACGGTCTAAGCTCCTCTAAATTCTCCTTTGATATGTTTCTACCCTTAAGTTTTATAGATATTAAATCAGGTGAGAAGCCAGCTATTATCCTTGCTGTTTCTTCGGGAGAGGCGACATAAACCAAATCGGCTCCGGTTCTCAGAGCAGCTAGTGCTGATAGCGTAGGAGCACCACTGAAAGTATGACTTCCACCTATAATTAGAATCCTCCCGTTATCGCCTTTTTTGGCTCTGTAATCCCTCTTCCTTATGTTTATGACAACGTCTCCAGGTCCCACATAGATCTCTGCTTCCTTCGGAATTCCAATTTTCTTTACGACCGTTTTCTCCGAAAAACGTTGAAGACCGGGCTTTAGATCATGGAATGTCACTATCAAGTCGGGGTTTACATATTCTCCTGGTGCGCCACCAGTATCAGGATCTACTCCAGATGGTACATCTATGGAAACCTTGAACCCTTTGCTTTCATTGAAAACTTTTATTGCTGTCGCAAAAGGCTCTCTGGGTTTACCAGAGAATCCAGTACCGAGCATTGCGTCTATTAATACGTCAGTCTGGACTGGAGAAAGTTGGGATATATCTTTTACCTCTGTTATTTTTACGGAATAGTCCATCTCTTCTATTGCATTAAGGTTTAAGGCAGCATCCTTGTGTTTATTTTCCCCAAATAAGAAAACCTCTACCTCTGCCCCATCTCCTGCAAGATGTCTAGCCGCTACTAATCCATCTCCACCTTTTCCACCATGTCCCACAAATACCTTGACCTTAAGGCCTTCAGGATTAAACCTCTTTATTATTTCATCTCTAATGTTCCTGCCGGCGTTCTCCATGAGTAATAATGTAGGTACTCCTAAGGCTTCGCTGTTTATTTCCAGAGCCCTCATCTTCTTTGAGGAGATCATAGCAAATTAATATTATCCGTCAATATATGAAAATTCTTTCTCAGACTCGGGTTACCTCGTCACTCTTCAGCATTGGAGTTATTCATCACCTTTTTTCAAATATTTTTATAACACGAGAGCTTTTTAATTATTGAGGGTTAAATGAAAGGAACACAAACACAAATGGGACTAAAAGGGCTGTTTATGGCTAATTCTGAAGACCACCTACTTCTCTCATTCACGTCAGAAAAATTGTACCAACTTAACAAAAAGGAAGAGTCTCAAATGGTAAAAGAGAAGTCCCTCGTAGAGCTAGGTCACGCGAGGGGAATACTTGAAAAACTCATAAAATATATGGGAGTTGACAGTATGAGAGAGTGGTTAAATGAAATCAAGAATAAGAAAGGTGAAGATGTTAAAGAGGAATTTATGCTTACGTCTACTGTATACCTCTTAAGCAAGCTCTTGTCAGAAAAAGTCAGTGATATAAAAGAGAAAGAAGAGCTTACGAAACAAGCGGAGATTTACTATCAAAAAGCTAAGGAAATTTACGATAAACTTCTTGAATCTAACGTAAATATAGCCTAAACTTCACTAAATTTTTTTAGATATATACGAAAAATGCTTAACAAATCTTTATATATCCGATTAAGATAAAGATAAGTCGGGTACCTAAATGGTCTATCTCGCCCTCGAAAAAATATTAAACGAGTTTGCTGAGAAAGAAGGAAAAGAACACGTAGATACTTACAACAAAGTAGCCCTAACAGCAAAAGCTGAAGGCTACGCAGACGTAGAAGCAATGCTCTGCGCATACGCCGAGGAAGAAGCAAAAATAGCCAAAACAGCAAAGAACGTAAGCGAGCTCTTAAAGGTCAAAGCACTACTCAGCGAGTTTGCTGAGAAAGAAGGAAAAGAACACGTAGATACTTACAACAAAGTAGCCCTAACAGCAAAAGCTGAAGGCTACGCAGACGTAGAAGCAATGCTCTGCGCATACGCCGAGGAAGAAGCAAAAATAGCCCAAACAGCAAAGAACGTAGCTGCATAAACGATTGATTTTTATTCTTATTTTTCTTTTGGATAAGTTTTATTTGTTCTAGATCAGTTGAGATCTGGTAATACTATATACTTTCGCAAAATTATTAAATGTTTATCGAGCCTATTATTCTGATATGACGATAGGATATATAGTAGGTTCAGCAACTACCGAACAAGCAACAGCCCTTCTTGAAAAGAAGATAAGAAACGGGTATTACGTTGTAATAGAATACGATGACGAAAAAGTTTTAGGTTTAGTCACCCAGACTTTTACCGGCAGCCCACTCCTTGATAATAATTTAAGCGATATAGAATTCATACAAAAAATTAAGAAATTTAATAACTCGATCCCCTACTTTGTAAAGGCCAAGATTAAATTACTTTGCAAGTTAAACAGTACGTTATCAAGACCTGATATACCTCCAGTAGCTGGGTCACCTATAAGGCTTGCAACAGATGAAGAGCTAAGAAGTGTGTTTTCTAATGGTGAAATAAGGTTGGGTAGAGTGATAGGAACTAACGTAGAAGTTAAAATCAAACTTAACTCTCTGGCTAGACACTTAGCAATTTTAGCTGCAACAGGATCTGGAAAGTCCAATACCGTAGCCGTGCTTTCATCCCGGATAGCCGAGAACGGCGGCTCAGTTCTGATTTTCGATTATCACGGAGAATATTACGATAGTGAGATTCCTAGATTAAACCAAATAGAACCGAAGATTAATCCATTGTCTCTAACAGTTAGTGAGTTTGCAACCTTGCTAGAACTGAGAGAGAACGCTATAATTCAATATAGAATTTTAAGGAGGGCATTCAAGCAGTTTGTTGAGGAAGTCAAAAATGGCATAACCGAGAATACCATTAGTTTCGCTGAACTAAACACAAATTTCGTTCAGCTGTTGACAGAGAAAGTTAATGAAGTATCTAAGGATGAAAAAAGAAAAGATAGTAGAGATGAAGTACTGAATAAAATAGAGGACTTTGCGGATAGGTACAGCGAGGTAATAGACTTCACTTTCGGAGACGTAATAAATAGACTAAAAGTGGGTAGAGTAAATGTAGTTAACCTAAGCTCTCTAGACGAGGATGGTATAGACGCTGTAGTCGCCCATTACTTAAGAAGAATTTTACATGCCAGAAAGGAGAATAAGATTAAGAGAACCGGCGGTCTCAAGTTCCCTATCATATCTGTAATAGAAGAGGCTCATGTTCTATTATCGAAAGATGAAAACACGTTAACTAAACATTGGGCGGGTAGAATAGCCAGAGAAGGCAGGAAATTCGGTGTAGGCTTGATAATAGTCAGTCAGAGACCTAAAGGTCTTGACGAAAATATACTGAGCCAGATGACAAATAAAATAATTCTTAAGATAGTAGAACCTACAGACAAAAAATACGTTCTGGAAACAAGTGATAATCTAAGTGAAGATCTGGTAGAAGAGTTATCGTCCTTGGATACAGGGGAGGCTATAATAGTAGGTAATATCGTTAAGTTACCTGCTTTAGTTAAAATAGATAAGTTCGAAGGAAAATTAGCTGGAAATGACCCCGATCTAATCTCAGAATGGAAGAGTGTTAAAGAGGATGAAAATAAGCACATAGATACAGCCTTCTGGGGATAACCATGAGGATCTTACACGTTTCGGATACACACTTAGGGAAAAGACAATATGATAAGGACTTCAGGGAAGAAGATATATACGACACTTTCAGGCAAATAATTGATATAAGTATTAAAGAAAGAGTCAACGCTGTCATACATACAGGTGATTTCTTCGACAAGAACGAACCACCTAATAAAGCTATGTTGGTAGCCTTAAGAGAGCTTAAGAGATTAAAAGAGAAAGAAATACCTTTGATTGCTATTGCCGGTGACCATGATTCTCCGAAGAGAGGAAGTAATATTTTCCCGCAAAGAATATTAGAAGAAGAGGGTTTATTAATACTTCTTGATCATCAAAAGAACTATTACAAGCTAAATGACGTTGAAATTTTTGGCATCTCCCACGTTCCCTTGACGGGAGCCAACGCGTTAAAAGAGAAACTAGAAAAAATGAAACCTTCCTCTAGGAAGAGCATCTTAATGCTTCATCAAGGTGTAAATCCATTATTACCTTACCAATACAGTTATCAGCTGGAGGTATCAGATCTTCCCAAGGGATTTGGAATAATAACTATAGGACATTTCCATGATAGAATAAAACATGTTCTAGATGGAGGAACGCTCATAGAGATAGCTGGTTCACCAGATATTATAAGTGTAGCAGAACTCGAGGGATACCAAAAGAATAAGAAAGGTGTAACCGTTATCGATTACTCCACTAGTGAACCTTCTATACATTACATTAATACCGATATTAGACCGCAATTAGAAGTTACGATTAATACAGATAATCTAGAAAAAGATGTTAAGTCTTTAGTTATCAAGCTTACGTCTTTAATAAACGAGTACAAGAAAAAACCAATTTTACATATTATACTTGAGGGAACTCCACGAAAGAAAAGTGAAATCGTAAGTAAGTTGAGAGAATTATCTAAAGTCTCAGAGTATTACAGAATAGCGAAGGATAATACGTCATATATAGACGAGACAAAAAACAACCCTAAAGTTTCTCCTACTTCGTCCCTAGATGAAATGATTATGGAGTATTTAGTCAAGGTCGCAAAATACACAGAGTCTAACGCGAAGTTAGTACTTTCAATACTTAAGGAAGAAAACGAAGATGAAGTATATAAGCTCCTTAGGAAATTTGCGGGGTTAGATTAAAATGATGGAGATAAAAAGAATTTATGTTGAAAACTTTCTAAGTCATGAAAAATCGGATGTAAAGTTTAAGCCTGGAATTAACGTAATTATAGGCCATAACGGCGCTGGAAAGAGTTCTATAATAGATGCCATTTACTTTTCTTTATTTAGAGACCCAGTAAGGAAAGTAAACCAAGATGACTTAATTAGAAAAGGAAGCAAAGAAGCAAAAGTAGAATTAGATATTGAAATAAACGGAAAGACCTATCAAATTAGACGTTTAATCAAGGGAAGTATAACGGATACAATTTCGGAAATCTTTCCAAACGGGTATAAGACCTTAGCTAGAGGAGCCAAAGAAGTTGATGCTACAGTATATAAGTTAATAAACGCTGATGAAGAAGTCTTCTCGTCTACTTTGTTTATTGCACAAGGCAAAATAGAGGAAATTTTTGATAATATTTCTGAAATAATGAATAAAATTCTAAAAATTGAAAGGATGAATGAACTTAGAGAGACTAATGGTCCTATTCATCAACTAATAAAGGATATAGATAACGAACTAAAGTACCTAGAGGGGGAAAAAGAAAGGTATAAAATTATAGAGCAAAGAATTAATAATAACAAGAAGAGGATAGAAGAAGACCAAAAACAATTACAAGACATCATTGAAAGAGTAAAGAGAATTCAAGAAGATTTACAAAAGAAAAAAACAGAAATAACACAACTCGAAGACAAAAAGGCAAAAGTAGAGGCTTTATTTCAAACTAAGCTCTCTATACAAAAGGAGATTCAAGAAATAGAAGAAAAGTTAAAACAATTACCTGCTCTCCTTAGAGAAAAAGAAGACTTAGAAGCGAAAGTTAAAGATGAGGAGCTGTTAAATAACAAACTGAATGCCATAAAGGAAGCTAAAGTGCTAATCAGTTCTATCAAACAAACCTCACAATTCCTTGATAATCTAATTAAACAACTTAATTCAAAGAAATCTGATTTAGAGGAAAAGAAGAAGCTCGAAGATAAAGAGAAGACATATCAAGAACTTAACAGAAAGAAAATTGAATTAGAGAATGTGGAAAACGAGTATACTAGGCTGATTAGTATACTAGAAAATATCAAAAGAAATATTGAGGAAAAGAAAAGAAGACTGTCAGAAATTAAAATTATTAATGATGAAGAACTAAAGATAAAGTTAGAATCGTTAAATGAAGAGTTAGAGAGGAAAAGAAAAGAAAAAGAGGAAATTACTTCAAGGAAAAGTGAGGTAGAAGGAGAAATCAAGCAGCTAGTATCTATTAAGAACAACTTACATTCCCTTGAAAGTGTAAGTAAATGCCCGGTTTGTGGAAGAGACTTAAGTGAACATGAGAGGTCAAAAATCTATCAAGAACTTTCCGAAAAAATTGAGCAACTAAATAAACAAAAACTGGAACTAAACAAGCAATACCTTAGCTTGTCTGATTATATTAACAGATTACAAAGCACTATAATGCAACTTCAATCTCAAATACTGAGTTTACAGAAGCTAAAGGGAGAGTTCGAAAACCTCAAGCAAGAGTTAGAAAAATTGGAGAAACAAAAAGCGGATTATGAAGAGAAGGTTAAGAACTACCAGCCTGCTCATGAGGAATACAATAGGATTAAGGAACAACTAAAGGAACTCGAAGAGTATCATAACAGATATTTGAAGGTAAGCCGCGTGTCAGAAAACGAGATCGAGGATCTAAATAGAGAAATAGCTGAGAAGGTGAAACAAAAAGCTGAAGACACAGAAAAATTATCACAAATACTTAAAGAGTTTGAATTACCAAATGATAATAAAAAATTATTAGAGATCGAGAAACAAATTGAGAATAAGATTACTGAGATTCAGAACCTGAAAAGAAAGTTAGAGGATGTAAAAGCTAGGCTAGCTGTTCTACAAAACGAGAAGCTAAGAAAGACTACACTAGAAAATGAACTGAAGAAAGTGGAAGAGGAAATCAGTACAATTAAGTTTGATGTAGCCTATTACCAAGAATTAAAAGATAAAGTGGAAAAAATGAATGACGAATACAACAGATTGTCTTTAGAGATGGGAAAGCTAGAGGGAGAAATAAAAGCACTACAGTCTACCATAGATAACGACCTTAAGGAGCTGGAAGAGATTAAAAAGAAATTGGAAAAAGAGAAAAAGCTGACCGATGCAAAGAAGAACCTAGAGGGACTTAGGGAGATATTAAGCGAGAAGAAACTTCAGGCTTACCTCAAGAATAATGCAAAAACATCCATAGAGAATAATCTCATAACCATACTTTCTAAATTTGATCTAACATATAGAGCTTTAGAACTTAATTTTGAGCAGGGAGTTAAGGGAAAGAACAAAGCTAGCGCAATAGTAGTGTATAATGATAAAGGAGACGAAGTTCCTGTAAATGCTTTGAGCGGTGGGGAAAGAACAGCTATTGCAATAGCCTTAAGGCTTGCGATAGCTAAATCTCTAATGAAAGATGCCGGAGTATTGATTATGGACGAACCAACGGTTAATCTTGATGAGTACAGAAGGAGAGAGTTAATAGACATAATACGATCATCTCTTGAAATAGTTCACCAAATTATTCTTGTAACTCACGAAGAGGAGTTAATGGAGGCTGGAGATTATGTACTCAAGTTAGAAAAGAAAGGCGGCATAAGCAAGGTGGAGGTAGTATCTAATGATCAGCAGGTTATATAACGAAATACTAGAAAACAAACAAAGAATACTAGTAAGCACTGCTGAACTAAAAAATCAGTTATTTGCCATGGTTAAAGAAAAATTAGATACCAAGTGGATTACATATCTACCTCCAACTAACATACCTTCAAAAAACATTTTAGCTATTGACGGTGGAATGTGGTCTAAAGAGACTAGATCAGGAGTAGTGTTTATCGTTGATGCTGAAGCTGTATTGTACGATGGAAGAAATATAGAGAGATTAGACGATAGGGCACTAATTGATGCTTTCAGGCCCGGTAATCATGCTAAGGAAAGAATATCGCTTGTTATGCAATTAATGGAATTGCAACTGGCAATAAAGAATGGGGACAAAGCCGACCTAATCCTATTGGACGGAAGTTTAGCAAAAAAGATAGGAAGACATAAGGTAACTGAGAAAATTTCGGATATAGATGATGTATTTACTGTTGATGATATTATTTCCCTCAAGGAGGGAGAAAGCGAGGAGAAAATGCACAAGTTATTAGTTGCAGAAAATCACTATGCCATCTCGCTGCTTATAGAGAAATATAGAGAGAAACTTCTATTCATATCTAAAAACAGTAAGTCATCAGACATCTTTGGTCAACCCTATTCCGATGTAGTAGTTTTAGAGCTCTTTACTCAAGGTATCGGTTATACTCAACCCATGGAGAAAACAATCGAGGATAAGTATATAGTAAGTAAAAAAGCAAGCAGGATATTGTCAAACCTAAAATTTTATACTTCATTAGTGAGGCTAGATAAAGATAGTAGGATCTTGAAATTTGACTTTTTTGAAAGAGAAAAACTGTTAGAATTCATAAACACTTTAGCGGCAATTTCAGTAAGAGGGTATCCGTACCCGTTATTAGAAGTTCACAAAGACGTAAGGATCAGTAGGGATGATGTGAAAAGGGTTATGAGATTACTTGGGTTTAAACCTAAACAAGAGGAGTGGTGGCCAAGTCAGTTCTTATAAAATTATCTTTTTTAAGTGTAAGTGATAGAATTTCTGTATGCCTAAAAAAGTTCTTGTAGATATAAGTGTCGAACCGATAGGAACATCTAGTACAAGCCTTTCGCCTTATATAAAGAAGGTTTTTGATGTCCTAGATAGATTAGGTATAAAATACTACCCTTCACCCTCAATGACCACATTAGAACTAGACGATATAACCAAACTTGGATACATACTGAAAGAAATTAATGATGAACTGGAAAGGATGGGAGTTAAGAGGATAGTCGCCCTTATTAAAATAGATGATAGGAGAGATAAAGAAAACAGTATCGAACATAAGCTTGAAGTAATTAAAAGGTAGTAGTATAGAGTTTAAGTTCTAGAAGATATTTTCTAATTTTCTCGTCAGTTAACGCTCTAACAATATCAGTTGTAGTCAGTATACCTTTTAGTTCTCCGGAAACACCTACTACGGGAAGACCTTTGACCTTTCTATTAGCCATTAATCTAGCAGCGTAATTTAGGTCCTCATATTCATCTACTATAACAATAGTTGGTGTCATTACTTCCTTAACTTTTACGTTAACTTCTTTCATCTTCAACACTGGAGCTAAATATAAGAGGTCTGTGGTAGTTATTGTACCGACAATTTTCCCGTCACTGACCACTATTAATCTGCTGATGTCGTTCGACAATATTAAGTTCAATGCCTCATGCATGCTAGAATTTTCATTGATAATTATTGGATTTTTAGACATATATTCCGAAATTTTTTGTATTCCTCTAATCAAACTACCGTAATACTGAGATAGGTCGCTTTTTATTATCATACCTAGAATTCTCCCGCTGTCCGAGGTGACTATTAGCATAGGTTGTTTCTTCTCTATCAATATTTGAGCGGCTTCGAGCGGTTCAATGTCACTTGTAACCGTCACTATATCCTTTCTCATAACCTCGGAGACGTAAACGCTATCAAGCTCTCTACTTCCCATTTTACTTATAAACTTGAGAACATCTTTTTGTGTCACTACCCCTAAAGGATTGCCGTTCTCATCCCCTACTATCAACTTAGGCACATATTCCATCGTCATAATCTTTATTGTATGTAACAATGAGTCGTGCGGCCTCACGATTATAGGCTCTCTTACTATTCCCATGGTATATCATAATGAAATTTAAACTCATAAATTCATAGTATATTATTTGATGGAGAAGTTTAGAGAGCTAATTGCTGACATGGTATTTTCAAAGGAGATAAATAATTATGAAGACAAGATAGAAGAGGGGAGAAAGAAGAGGGACAGCTGCATTTACTTTATGAATGGAGTTTGTTCCAGATATGTAATCAAAAAAGATTCAATATTGCTTGAGTGGATCGGAAAAGATAGAAGAGCTACACCCCACCCTCTTCTATGCTATATTTGCCCTTATTATTCTTTAAAAGCCGAGGAAAGGAAAGATATCCTTGATATAATAGAGCTTTACGTATATTATGAGAACGAGAAAGAGTTAGTTGAACGTGAGCTGCTCTTCCTAGACAGAAGGTATGAAGAGAATCCCTTCCATTTATCATTGAAGAGAAGAAGAGAGGACCTTATTATCTTCCTTGAAAATATTAATGAAAAAATTAACATCATCAAACGGATAATTAAAGTGGAGGGTGTCGAAGATAAAAGAACTGTTGAAGATAACGAGGAGGAATCCACAATTTAAACATTGGCCCTCTGGTCATCGTTGAGTTAATACTCATACTCCCAGAGGTGATCCTGCCTATTAAAAACAATTTTACCCGCGGCATTTAAAGTTTTTACAGAGAAATATCCATAAAATGCACATGAATTGTACCTAAACATCAATATAAAATGCCTTTTCCAATTATAAGGTCTGAGCTATATCCCATGAAAATTATAGAATAAATCACATTTGTAAATAATTTTTAAATTGTTTTGTGTTAGTAGTTATTACTTGTGGAAATAGACTTAGCTGACCTATTAAGACAAAAAGGATTGAAAGTTACACCTCAGAGACTGTCAATACTAAAACTATTGTATAGTGGAGGTCATTTTAACGGTGAGCAGATATATAATGAGCTTAAGAAATCAGAGCCAAGTATAAGCTTATCCACAGTATATAACGCGCTTAATACCCTGGAAAAAGCGGGGCTACTAAATTCGTTCGAAGTTAACGGAATAACGTGGTATGAAATTAAGAGGGATTTACACGTAAATGTTTACTGTGAAGACTCTAATCAAATTATAGACGTTAATGTAGACCTCGAGGGATTATATAAAGAACTGAGTGAGAAAGGAATAAATGTTAAATCCCTAAACGTCGTTGTTATTGCAGAATGTTCTAAGCTTTTGAAAGAACCTCAAATAGGTACTTCTTAAACTTAGAGGAGTCTGCTTTTGTAACTATTTCTGCCTTTATATCACTCTTTGTCATATCATACCAGTCCACCAGCATAGCCCCCCTTGATTTTCCACAAACCTCTACATCCACTCTTTTCTTTACAGATTCGAGAATAATACTGTTGTCGTAAGCAATAGTTACAGTTAGTGAATCTGGATGTACACTACCCTTAGCCCCTGTACTTTTGGAGTATTCTCTTAGAACTTCATTAACTTTGATGAAAAAGTTCGATCGTTTTGTACCCATAGATGAAATTCTTGACCACTCATCATCTGTTATTGTAGCGGCTTCCTCAGTTATTTCCCACGGTACTATTGTAATATCAAAACCGCTTTTCAAGACTATCTCAGCAGCCTCTGGGTCGACCCAAAAATTGAACTCTGCGATTTCCGTCGTATTGCCTCTTGTAAAAGCACCTCCCATAATCCAGACCTTCTTAATTCTCTTTACTATGGAAGGATCTTTCAAGTACGCTAATGCTAAATTCGTTAAAGGTGATACGGCTAAGATTTCTAGTTCTCCATTATATTTTTTTGATAGTTCTATTATCGCATCGCTTGCAAAAATATTTTCTGGTTTTTTCGAGGGCTTTGGTATATCCAACCTCCCCATACCTTTCTCTCCATGAACTTCTTCAACCGTCCTCCAAATACCTCTAATTGGCCTAGAAGCCCCTAAAAAGACCGGTACATGAGAATATCCAAAATATTCTAAAGTAAATAAAGCATTATTTATCTCATTTTCATACTTCACATTTCCAGCAACTACTGTAACTCCTACCACGTCGAAGAATTCTAGTGACAATAAGAGAGCTATAGTGTCATCACTTGCTGTATCTGTATCAAAAATAACCTTTCTTTTCATGTAGGATTAATACTTTTGCAATTTACTTTAAACTTTATTTTTCTCTTGATAACAGAGAGGTTAGCCCTTAATTACTTGAATAATTCTTAATAAAAATAAAATAATTCTACTTGAGTAAGTACGAGCTAACTGTTTTCATTCTTCCTAAAGAGATATAAATGTCATTAGAATTAGCCTAAACCTTAATATCGTTATTAGTTTAATCAAAATATTTTTAAGGTGAGTATCACGTATTATGATTGATGCAAGTTAGGCTTTATAATGTAGGTGGTATTAACAGAGAACTTTATCTCTCTATAAAGAAGGGTATATCTATATACGAAGCGCCTAATGCATATGGTAAAACATCGTTAGCGAGAGCTTTGATTTCGTTGTTAACATCGGAAATAACAGCGGAGGATTTACTGAATGTTTTTAGTGATGAAGGGTATGTTGAAGCTGAAATAGACGGCAAATTATATTACAGAAGATTTAAGAGAATTAAGAATAGGATAGAGGAGGAGAAAAAACTGTATATGGATGATAAAAATGCATTACTACTATCGTATTTCTCACCCGAGAACCCGTTAGTAGCCAGAATATTAGTCGGGGACGAGAACATAGAGTGGTTTATATCTGCGGCATCAAAAATTGATGAAATTAAGAAGAAAAAAGAAAACTTACAATATAAACTAGGAGAAATAAAAGCAACATATGACGAATATCAAAAGAAATATAATGAAGCTGAAAATTATATGAAACAATTAGAGGCAATAAATCAACAGTTAGAGAAACTAGAAAAAGACAGAGAGAGTATAAGAATAAACACTGAAAATAGTATCAAGATAACTAAGAAGAATAGATTAGAAGACTTAGAAAAAAGACTTGAAGTAAGGCAAAAAGAATTGAGAGAAAAGGAAGCTAAAGAAAAAAGAATTGAGAGAGAGATAGAAGAACTAAAAAAGCATCTGAACTCTATTTCTAAAGAAAATCTATTAAAAGAGATAGAAGAACTTAACACAAAGTTACAAAATCTTAACTCAAAAAAGTATAACCTAGACGTAGACTACAGAATGCTTGGGAGAGTATTAGATGAAATAAAAGAGGCTGATGAGAGACATTTAGCCGTATGCTACGTCTGTGGTCATGAAGTAAATCCTTCAATTTGGAAGGAGAGATTGGATACCATAAAGAAAGAACTAACAGAAGTAACTAGACAAAGGGACGAGATAACAAAGGAAATAAACAACATACAAAGCACGATTAATACAATTACTAATAAACTAAAAGAAATAGAGAAATATGAACAACAATTAACTAATAAGCAAAAAGAACTAGAAACATATAAACTAGAGGTAAGTGAGATACAGAAATCTATTGAAACATTACAGAGACAAATTAGAGAATTAAAGGAAAAAATAGAGGAGCTTGACACCAAAGACTTAAGCTTGAGTGGAGAAAGTGAACTTGATAAGCGTATAAAAGAGCTTCAGCAACAAAGGAGCAATATAGAGTTAGAACTACAAAGAATAGGCATACCTAAAAGAATTATGGAAGAACTACAAAGCTTCAGAAAGAATATAAAGGATCTTGAAGATCAAATTTCTACCCTAGATAGGGAATACATTAGAAGACTAACTGTAGTGAAAGATACTTTTAGCAACCTGGCTAACTCGTTAATGAGGGATCTTGAATTTAATTATACAGCTGAAATAGATGAGAAATATAGAATAGTAATAAAGAAGGACAATGTGAAGATGGATTTGAAGAAACTGTCTACTTCAGAGAAGACTGCAATAGCATTGGTATTAGTATTGATAGGACTGAAAGAGTATTTCAAGAGTCCGTTCTTCATAATTGATGAGTCATTTATGACATTTGACCAGAGAAGATTTGAGAAGATTCAGAAGTACCTTTCCGGCATAGTGGACTATACGATAATAACTAAGAGTAATGATACCGTACAATTCAGGAACGAGAAATTACTTGAACCGAATCAGATAATGGGTTAATTAGTACCTTTCTCTTAACTCTAATTTGGAAAATATTTATTTTAACTTAAATTTATATTTTTGATTAATAAGTATTTTTACGGATTTTTTACATTAATCTCAGGTGACCAAGGAACGTCTAACTCCTTCATTAAGAGCTTATTTAAATCAGTTTTTATCGCTTCCTCCACCTCAGGCGGTATATTCTCGATTTGCGTGAACCAACCTACCATCGCCATCATACCCAACTCTTCGGCTTTTTTCTTTAACCATAATGCTACTGCTAGACCTGCTTTTGTAGGCTTGAATAAAACTATAGAAGCACCTATTGATGAACTAGCAATTTTTATGGCATGTTTGGATACTGTTTTCCATCTAGTTTTAGTAATAATTTTTACAAGCTCCTTTGCCCTATCTCTTTCACCGATCGCATAGAATATTATCATTAGATAAAAAATGAATACTATACTAAAAAATTTATCCAGAGCCTGTGCCACAACCACAATATCCAAATTCATCAATTTCTAATCCACAGACTGGACATATATAACCAGAACCCTTGACTTCCGAAGCCTCTTTTTTAAATTGAAATACATGAGGGTCTAATAAAGATTTCACTAAATCTCTTATACTCACTAATCCGGTTATCTTTCCGTCTTTACTTAAAATCGGCAGGTGTCTAAAACCATGATCTAGCATAACTTCTAGTGCGTCTACTATGTCTGTATCTTCTGTAACTCCTATTACATTTCTAGTCATGTAATCAGACACTTTTGCATCAGTCCTGCCATCAGCAACTACTTTAACTAGATCCCTTTCTGTGAATATTCCGACTATCTTATTATTATTATCTATTACTACAAGTGCACCTATGTTATGTTCTTTAAGCTCTTTTGCTGCTAGTGATATAGGATCAGTATCTCTTATGACGTGAATCACCTTATTCCCTACAATTCCTACTTTTGTCTCCATAAGATCTTTTTGGCTATATACCCTCTGATAAACTTTATTATTATTTTGACAAGGGGTAATTTATCGAAAATTATTCAAAAACAATTTTTTATAATCAGCATATAAAAGCTCTTTAACATGGTTGTTATAGTGTTTATTCGACATGCCCAATCAGTCTCAAATGTTCAAAGAATTCTTTCCGACGATATAAACAAATACCCACTGACTGACGAAGGTAGACAACAAGCTAAAGAGACCGCTAAAGAGTTAAGGAAAATCCCAACAGTAACGAGACTTTATAGTAGTCCTATACTAAGGGCTTACCAAACTGCATCGATAATAGGAGAGGAGTTAGGCCTAGTGCCAATCATAGATGATAGATTAAGAGAGAGGGAATTAGGCGAATTCAATAACTTTAGAATTGACGAAATCAATAACTGGAGAGTAAAAGTTTACAAAAGAGAAATCTCGGCTAAAGGATTAGAGCCATGGGAGATCTTGATGAAGAGGATAGTTAGCTTCGTAGAAGATACTATTAAGAAAGAGGAAGGAACAATTATCGCCGTAAGTCATTACGACCCGATTAGGGCTTTTCTATCATATCTTATAGATTTAGACGACATTAGTTCTTGGGGAATTTCACTACCAAATTCAAGCATAAGTATAGTCAAATGCAATGACGAGAATGCAAAAAACTGCAAGATAATCTGTATCGGAACTCCTATTTTAACAACTGAAATCCTATCTAGACTCTAGTTTTATATTACTATCGATCCATTTTATATACTCTACAATTTTATTCTTAATGGAAGAATTAACGTTATCGAATATTATTTTATCTACTTTCTCAACAGAATTCATGATAACTTGCCTCACTACCTCTTGGTTTATCTCGTTTAAGTAATATTTGGATACCACATGCCCTATACATTTAGAAGTACTTATCTTCGAAAAATAAGGTGTATAGTGAGTCCCTCCTACTCCCGCAATAATTTCTTCACATACGGTTTGATCTAACTTATCCACACCTCTCAAAGTAGCCTCAACCATCATTTTCACAAGGTTCTCGTTCTGCCAGTAAGTTATATCGCTACCTATCTCAACAAAGATCACCGGATGAGTCTGATACGTGGGACCATGATGAGTAGCTTCAATAGCCTTTTGGATATTCACGGGTAAACTTAATATCTCTCTAAAAATTGAGGATAATAATTTAGGAAAGGCTATCCCTAGTTTAAAAGGTTCTCCTCCAAAAGCATTAGATCCCGGATTTCCAGGGTAATGAACAGTTAATGAAGGAGTCTTAGAAGAGCTCTCATGACGTGAGAATATAATAATAACGTCTCCCTTGTCGTACCTGAAATCTATCACATCATCTTCTATTTCATCAAACTTATACCCTAGTTTTTTAATCGTAATTCCTACAGGGTCTTTTATAGATAATAAGAAATTGACTCTCATGACGACCCACTCTTTAGAAGACCTAAAGCCTCATCCACAATAAAGGGAGCCATTGCAAACCCAAATCTAAATCCAGTAATAACTAGCGCATTTTCAGCAATTTTCTCAATAACATACTTTTTGCTGCTCGAAGCTGTCCTGAAACCTACGCTAACTAAAATTCGATGACTCAATGGATATATGGAGTTAACTGTATTCACCGCATCTTTTACTTTCTCATAGTTTATCTTATTATCTGTGGTTTTCTCTGCATCCGAGCTGATAATAACTTCTGAACTTCTTCTCTTTAAGAATATCTTACCGTTGTAAAAGAAGATATTATTTAAAGTGAAGGAAGAAGAACTCGAGATCAAATGACCCTTATAGACCTCGAGATCTTTGATATCAAAAAGTTTTCCAGTGAGATAACCGGTAGAGAAAATAACGTCCCCATTCACCGAAATATTCTCTCCTGACGAAAGGTGTAATTTCGTTATCTTATTATCCTTAATCTCGTATCCGATTACTTCCTCATTTATCATAATATTTTTCGTTAGCTTTTCTAAAAGTTTCTCTCCATCTAAATAAAGAGCCCTTTCGTATATGTACATTTTTATACTCTCAGGTACGGTAACATCAGGTTCTATCTCTTTCAATTTGTTCATCGAAATTTCTCTCCCTATCTGTTTATCTGATATAACACTCATTTCCTTGTATATAACACCGTACTTATGTGATAACTGCACATAATAATCTATTGAAGATAAACACTTTTCCATTAAGTCACCACATAATGGTGGTATAATAGCCCATATGCTCCGGTTGGAGTTAAGCTGTTTAACTTTACGTTCTTTTTCTATAATCTTCACATCTTTGTTCATATCTTGAAGTTTATCAGCGACGACAGCACCTACAATTCCTCCACCTACTATGATAGTTTCAACCATAACATCATTTTTAGAAATTAAACAAAATAAACTTTTTAAAGTGCGAGGAAAAGACTATCTGGATAGTTATGAACGAGGAAAATGATCCTGAGTTACAAAAGCTTTTGGAGGAAAAAGCTAAAAAACTAGCTAAAGTAGCATCTAAAAAAGAAGAGCAGATGAGAGAGCCAGTAGTACATCTTGATTCCAGTAACTTTGACTCTTTCATAAACTCACATAAGGTTTCTGTTGTAGACTTTTGGGCTGAGTGGTGCGCTCCTTGCCTTATATTAGCACCTATAATTGAAGAGCTAGCACATGATTACCCACAAGTAGGTTTTGGAAAAGTTAACAGTGATGAGAATCCAGATATCTCAGCCAGATATGGGGTAATGAGCTTACCTACAGTTATATTCTTCAAGAACGGAGAACCAGTAGATGAAGTGTTGGGAGCAGTTCCTAGAGAAGAGATAGAGACAAGAATTAAGGCATTGCTAGGTGAATAATATGAAACCGTTGCTTTTAGGAATTGATGGGTTGAGTTATTCAAGTTTTATGAAATGTAATCCTAGAACTTTATTAATGCTCTTCAGTAGTACTTTCAGGGGTGTAGTAGCTAATAAGAACAAGAATAACCATCCTACTCCAGCATGGCTTAGCATTTTAGAAATGACAGATGATATCAACGAAAGCAGTTTTCTATCTTCTCTCCCTGACTTGAAGTTAATCAAGATTACTAAGGCAGTTGCAATTAATATTCCTATAACTAATCCTACCTATGGAGAGGTTAAATTACCTTATGACAAAACTGTTCCCATAAAGGACGAACTAAACAAAGTTAAAGAAGCTATATTTAAAAACATAGATGAAACCCCGGTAATAGCAGATGTGACAGCTCTAGACAGGTTCTTAGTAAATAACGGGAGCATAGATAAGTGTGAGATCTATAAAGAGATTGACAGCTTTGTTAAAGAAATAGTAAATAGAGTTCAGGATTTCATAATATTCTCACCTTATGGAGAACCTAAGGACGGAAAACATGAAGACTACGGTGTTTACTTATCAACGGTTCCTAGACCTAATGAGCATGATACTGTAAAACTGCCTGAACTTGGTATCCTCTTTTCAAAGCTAGTTAAGGGAGATGTATTTTATTGATTTACAAAAAATTAATTGTAATATGGTAACGCCATGTGATATGGTACATTGAATGCAGACGATATTAACATAGCAGAATATAACTTCTTTAGGTATTTGTAAATTAAGCCCCACCTAAAGTCTATTTTCTTAACATATTTATTTACATCAAATATTAACATCCCTGAATAATCTCCTGCATGCATCATACATATGACTCCTTGTGTATAATAAGGTAGAGTTTTACCACCAAGCTCCTTTATTATCGTAGCAGCTGCATTTTCAGCTGATATCATAGCTGCTCTTCCGGTCTTTGCTGGAATCATACCTTTTGCAGAATCGCCGATTGCGAATATATTCCTAAATTTAGTAGATCTAAAAGTGGGATGTTCCACTGAGATGAACCCAGATTCGTCTGTTAACCCAGCTTTCCTTGCTATTTCGGGTGCGGAGAGTGTAGGAAGAACTGAAATTAAGTTAGCCTCAATCTCGTTTCCGTTACTTAGCAAAACTTTGTTTCTAGAGATCTCCTTAACATAAACTCCTTTTATTAACTTAATCCCTCTTTTTTTTCAG
Organism: Stygiolobus azoricus; assembly: GCF_009729035.1. Lineage (NCBI taxonomy): Archaea > Thermoproteati > Thermoproteota > Thermoprotei > Sulfolobales > Sulfolobaceae > Stygiolobus > Stygiolobus azoricus. The sequence continues at coordinate 1,702,143 of NZ_CP045483.1, read as the reverse complement.
CGTATTCGTTCACTTGTTTTGAAATCCAATCTACCGGTAACATCCCGAACATACCTTTAGGGCTTTGTGTACCTAGATACACTGTTACCCTCTTCCCCAGTTTTCTACCCAAGTATTCCAGTATAAAGGCAACTTGATAGGAGGGACCTTCAATAGGACTGTTCATTGCATTACCTATGAATGATGTTATTTCGTCTTTTTCTTCTACAACCTTTTTTATACCTAAAAATCCCTCAAGTGTGTGATGCATAAATGCATTTTCATGGCCCTTAATCTTATTGAAGTTTTCTTCATAAGCTCCGCCTAGAGCAACAACTAAGTAATCATAATCAAATGTGCCTTTATCTGTCTTTACTTCATTAGACTCTGGTCGTATTTCTAAGACCTTACTTTCGATGAACTCAATACCTCTTGACGGTAATTTTTGAGATGCAAGAAAATACGTTTTTTCAATTTTTACATCGTCTGTAAGCAGAGCTGGAAATATTGTATTGTCGTAAACTCGATCTGATTCTGAAATAATTATAACGTCAGCTTTATCTGGAATATTTTCCCTCAAACGGTGAGCAACAGTTAAGCCAGCAAATCCAGCCCCTAGTATTAGAACTCTCTTTTTATTTGCCATTAATCTACATTATTGTAAAAAGGATATAAGGCTATTACAACAGGTTGAACGTAAAGATCTTTACGAGTTATATGCATTTTAGTTAAGTACCCTATTGCACCTTCACTCTGTTTACTCTCTTTCGTAGAGAATATAATATCTGTAACTTCACCTAACTCCTTTCCTTCGACTAAAAGTGAAGTCATTGAGGGAGGTAAAGGAAAAGATGCTGAAAACGCGAAATTCTCTATCCCTTCTTTACTTGCTGCATAAACCACTGCATAGGCCAACATTCTATTTTCATAATAAAATACACCGCCCTCTATTCCTATTCCAATATCAGCATTTGTGTATCTTAACGCTTTGTAAGCCCTAGTTTTAGCACCTACAAAAGTTTGATTGCAAACTGGTTGAGGAGGTACTTCCGGGTCTACTTTTACGGCTTTAACTTCAGCTTTCATACCTATAATTCTGAGAGCTTCCTTGACAGCCTCTACCTTTGCCTTGTTTGTAGAACCTACCGCAACAAACATTTTTATTCACACTAACCAAGAATTTGGTATGGTAACAATAAAAGTTGGACCATTAGCAGACTCAGGAGACCTATACCCATTTATACCATTAATTGAGGGGAAAGTAAAGCCCGAGGGGATTAACTTAGAATTTGAAGTGATTACAACCGTACAAGATACTAACGAGAAGGTTTTGAAAAAAGATGTAGATGTAGCTGTACCATCTGCTGCAATGTATCCTTATATTCAGCAAGATTATTACGTGATAGGGGAAGCCGTAGCTTCAGCCATAGACGGGATAACCGGAATGCCCATTTTATCTACGTCGCCTTTAACCCTAGAAGACTTAAAGAATTCCAGAGTTATAGTACATGGCCATAATACAACAGCATATACCTTGTACAAGCTGCTTATAGGTAAGTATAGAAAGCTTGTTATAATTAAAAAAGTCCTTGATGAGATAAAAGGATTAGGTAAAGAAGGAGATGTATTAGTTGCTGTACATGAACTGAAAATGATGTATGCCTTAGAAAAATTAGGGATCAAAGTGCACAGAATTGCTAGCATGTGGGAGTTATGGAAGCAAGTTGCCGGAAACGCTCCCATGCCTATGGGAATGGTAGTAGTGAATAAAGATCTAGGTAAGGATATAGCTATAAAGTTCAAAGAAGCCTATCTAAAGAGTAAAGCTTATGCAGAAAAACATTTGGACGAAATTATAAAGAAAGATGCTGAAATTATGAGAGAAGCTCATAATGAAAATATAGAAGAAGAAATTATTAGAAAGACCATATGGGCTGATATTCAAGAATATAACGTACCTTTAGCGGACGTAAAGAGGGGCTTAGAGACTTTCTATAAACTTACTGCCGAAAGAGGAATACTACCTAAAGTAATAAATCTTGATATAATTTAGCCTCCCTTTGATGACGAAAAGCTAATTACTTTTTCACATTGTGTTATTCTACACATATAATCGACGCTTTTTATAACTAAATTCAGATAACTTTCTGGTACATACAATTCTACTAAATGTAGGCTTAATCCTTCCAGATCTTCAAGCTTATATGCTACCCTTATAAAAGGGAAATATTCAAGTTCATTGAAAACTTCTTCATCCGGTGTTATCAAATCTACAAAAAAGTCCCTCTTCCCGTAGTCTACTATGTACCCTTTTACATCTATCACCCTCGTATTATCCCCTTCTTTTAACCCTCTGTTGTAATCGAATTCAGTAGGTTCTACTCTGATATAATCTGCTCTTTTGTTGAAGTTAGGGTTCCATGTATCCAATCCAGGATCATACTCATCAGGTTTTCCTGAGTAATTCCTAATCTCCTTAATTTTCAGTTTATTCTCTTCGATTAGTGCTTTCCTACCCTTAATGCTAATCCTCAAAATTTTGCTCTTGTCGCGTAACCCTTTACACAGCGAAAAGCCTTCCAATTTAATTATCGGCGTTAAATATAGATTCTTTTTCATACTAGTTATAAGCTTAAAAATATCATCCTTTTTGGCCCCAAGGGTATAGGCTAACAAATCATAATTATCGCCAAAGACCCTCATTTGTCGAATTAATTGGGCATGAGTAAACATAACTGTCTATAATAGTTAAGGAATTAGTTTTATATGCATTTATCTAATAAGGTAATCACTAGTAATGAGATTTTTAGTTTTTAACCCTAGAAGATGGGAACTAGTGACATTAAATCCTTTCGACTTTGGATTAGAAGACTTTGTTAACCCTGTAAGGGCTAAGTTAGAATACGAAAATTTCTTAGAAAAACTAAAAGAATTAGGAGAGGTAAAAGACGTTTGTGATATCGTAGAAAGGGAAAAACTATTCGAGTTAGTTTATACGTCAATATCAACAATTGGAGAAGGAAAAATTGATAAAAAGAAATTAGAGAATTCAATACTGTCTTTGGATAGGGAAGAATTATGCAACCTTTTCATTCTTAATCCCACTGTAATTATATCAGAGAACGAGAACAGAAAAGTACCTAAGCTTAGGGTATTCTCTGAAAAAATAAGAGGAGAATTAATGTGGTTACATAAATACGCGTTAATAGATAAAATTCCAGTGATAGGATTTCCATCTATTTCTACTAATAAGTTGGAGATAAAATTCTTATATTATTCTTTAAAAAAGGAAATAAACCAAGAGCCACTAATTGCTGATTACCCACCATCTTTATTAAATTTTGATGATATAATCATAGATAAACTAAATAATTTACTTTTAGCTCAAATAGGAGGTTCAACTAACGTAGAGGGTCTTTCCAAACTATTCAAATTAAGATACTCAACTTTAGGTGAAGTATACCTTGATAATATTAATGACAAATTACCTATATTTAATTTCATTAGATTTCTAGAAAGAGATAGTGTCATAGTAAACAAAAAGATTTTTGAAAAAAGCAGAGTTGATGCTTATGAGTTTACCGGAAATAATTACCATTTCAAGTATTCGACTGACCTAAAAAACTTCTTTAAATTATACTATAAAAATATAATAATTACAGAAAATAAAGATATGTCATTTCTAGTTATTGATAGGAAAGTCCTTGTGAAAGAAAAATCGAAATCTGATGAACTTCACAAGATATTTAGGGATTTAGGACTGGACATAATAACAGTGACTATGAACGAACTTTCTTCCACTTATAATGGACCTTACAACTTAGTAATAGTTTATTAAAAACTTAAAAATGAAGATATTTACACAATAATAAGACTTTATTAAATAAAACACTGTTAATTAGACTTCCTTCTCTTCATTTAACTAAAATTTATTAGTTAAAAGTTAAATGAAATATTGGGATCAGTTATGGCTGAGAGTAAAAAAGAAGAGGTAGAAATTAATTCTTTCAGTGATTTGATAAAAGCTCTATTTAAATATGATAACTGGTATTTAGGTGGTTTCGTAATTTTGCTTATATTGTTTGTACTAATGGATATAGCATTATTCACTCCACATTCTTAATAAAATTATATAAAGATAAGCTATTTAACATACTTTTTAAAATTAAATTATGTGATGATTGGTTGCCAAGGGCGAACCTAGCTGCAGATGCTGAGTTGATAGAGGAGTTAGAACAAGAGGTCAAAAAGAAAGGCTATACAATGTATGCTATCACTAACTTAGCTCTGCGAGCAATGCTAGAGATCTTAAAAGAGGGAGGAGATTCTGAGACTTTAAACTCTTTAGTCGAGTACTACAAGACCGTAAAAGACTTAGAAATAGTTCCAGTTACAGTATGGTACTTGGAAAATATGATTAAGCTAGCCTACGAATATGATAAAAATAAGGCATCAGAGGTGTGTGAGATAACTGGAATCCAGTTAGCGTCCTACCTAAAGACTAAAGCTAGCAATCTATCCGATCTAGTTGAGCTTTATGAAAAAATTAAAGAACTTATTCCAATAAAGGACATTGCAATAAAACAAAATGGTAAAACAATTGATATTAGAATAACAGGTACAGGTTTTGGGCTGGAATCTACTACTTGTGCCTCAATAATCCTTAAGAAGATTCTTGAAGAATATGGATTTGAGGTAATATCCTTAAACCCTACACCAGGCGGAATAATCTTTGCTAAAGCTAAAATACTCGATGCTTCAAATTCTAAGGAACCCAAGAAATAAGAGACAAGCAGATGACAGTCTACATATTACTTGATGGGCTTCTAAAACTCTATCAGTAATTGAGTAAAAAACATCCGCATTTACCTTTACTTCTTCTGAGAAGTCTCCATGAGGAAACGCTCCAACACCTATTAACCAATTTTCACCTAGCTCGCAAATCTTCTTTAAAGATACTTTTTCTCCGTTTTCAGAAAGGACTGCTAGCTTATACTTCTTTTTTAGAGAACCTAAACTCTCACTTGTAATCTCCATAAAAGGCTTATCCGAATCTACCGGGACTTTACCATATCTTAGCAACTGTTCCATTAAGCTCACGAACCTTTCGTAGTTCTTAGGTATTCTAGTATCATTTCTCACACTGATTATTTTCCCGTCTATTGTGTGTATGAAGACTTCACCTTTTATCTCGTCCTCCAAATACAAGAAATTCAGCAGTGATAAGTGAACAATGTCCGGTCTGCCCCTCTTCTCCTTGTCCTTAAGCTTAGCCATTGCACTGTAATGGAGTGATTTGTCTAAGATCATGTAACGCGGATCCTTTTCTCTTTTCTTAGCGTTTACTATGACTGCCGGATGAGATAAGATTTCTTTTGGTATCAGTTCAAGGGAAGAGTCCAATAAGATGAGATTAATTTTACTCACAAAGAAGATCAATGTTGATGAAAATAAAAGTAGTAAAAGAACATAGGAAGAGAGCTTTAGAACTTATTGACATGGCTGAGCAAATTGTAAAAGAAGGAGATATAGAACTAGCGAGGAGATATGTACGATTGGCATTAACATATTCAAGTAAATTCAGATTTAAGCTTCCATTAGTCTATAAGAGAAAAATTTGTAGAAAGTGTTTCGTGCCTTTAATTCCGGGGCTAACAGAACGTAGGAGGATAAAAAATAAAGTTATAGTTAGAACATGTATATACTGTGGTTGGGTCAGAAGATATCCCGTTAAAAAGACTGATAAAGGAGGCTAAAGCTAGCCACGCCGATGTTAGAATAGGAAAGAAAGGAGTTACTGAAGAAGTGATTAAAGAAATAAAACGGAGGCTAAATGAACATAAAGTAGTAAAAGTGAAAATAGGAATAGAAGTAGAAGACAGAAGAGAATTTGCTAGATTAATAGCTGAGAAGGCTAACGCAAAGTTGATAGAAATAAGAGGTTATACGTTTATACTAGCTAAGAAAAATGATTGACGTAATTAAGGCTAAAGGACATTATAACGTTAAAGCTACCCATAAAACTACTTTAGAAGTTACCAAAGATAGCTTTCTAACCCCTAGGGGAGATTGTATAATAGGAATAAACGCGGACAAGGGAGCTTCCCAACTCGACGAAAGGGTCAAGGACGAGATTAGGAGGGATACTAGTTATATATATGCCGTTATTGTGGTAAATGGAATATACGACATTGTTTCGGGTAGAGGGTCGAGTCAGTTGCAACTAACCAATCCTAATAAAATAATAATCAGGAAATCTACCTTCATCTCAGACAGTACAATTATGTTAAACGCTGACAAATCTGCGAAAGACATAGACAGAAGAATAATTAAGAAATTACAACAAGGTTCAGACCTAACTCTTTTCATTATCACATCTAACTCTCCCCTTAAAAATGAAGAGATCCTTAGAATAATCGTTAACTCTTACCCAATCAGCTTCACCTAGTTTTTGAGTAGCTTCGTCCTTAGACTTACATAAAATGTAAAAAATCGCCTCCTTACATACTCTACAAACTTCGCTCTTAAAGGATTCAATCATAGTAGGATTATCAGCAACTCCTATATCTACGCTCTTATCCCTAAAGGGTAAGTAATGAGCGTCGTATTGCACTATATCTATGTTCCCCTTTAATTTGTTGAGGTTTAAAGACTCCTTCAAAAGATATAGACCGTCGATATTTAAGTCTCCAGCAATTACGTAGTTGCATTTCCTAGCTAAATGTATAGCTATTGCACCATAACTTGTAAACAGATCCGCTAATACCTTTTTACACTCTACTTCTTTTTCGAGTTTGTCTCTTTCAGAAGATAAAGACACATTAACATAAACTTTTGAAATATCAACTTTGAATCTAAGACCAGTCTCCTTGTAAACCGTAGTAGTCTTGTACTCACCACCAGCGAATACTAGTTCATTAACTCTCAATTCTCCCTTGACTTTCTTACGAATAAAAACTGATTTTATACGAGGGTTTATCTTCATCAACGCTTCAGCTAATTCCTCTTTGTTAACTTCTTCTTTTGGAGAGACTAGTGCAATGTCTCCGATTATGTAGTAGCTTCTGACTCCTTTTATAATCTCGTTCAGCCTAGGGGTAGTCCTTTTGCTTGTCAAGACTGAAATTAATTAAAGAAGAAGAAAGCTAAAAAAGTAGAGTTGTAAACAAAGGGAGAAATAGGAAATTACTTCTTAAACTTATCCATCTCAGAACTGTGTCCCGCAAATAATGATGCATTTGGATCCACATACTTTTTAGCTACGCTTACAGCTATAGCAGCTTGTCCGAAACCAACTGCAATTAGAGCCAGCTTTGGCGCACCTTCTTGGCTCGCGATATCACCAGCAGCATATACTCCAGGCAAATTGGTTTCCATCTTTGCGTTAGTTATTATATCCCTTCCTTTCATATTAAGTCCCCACTTTAGCATGTTACCTAAGTCTCCTTTGTGTCCTATGCTAATAATGACAGCGTCTACATCTAGCACTTTCTCCTCCTTTGTTCTGTTGTCAAAAATTACTGCATGAGTAACCTTATTACCGTCGCCTTGAACTTCCTTTAACTCGTGCCAAGTATAGACTGTGGCGACTTGATATAGCTGCTTTACGCTCCTTTCGTGAGCCCTAAACTGATCTCTTCTGTGAATTAACGTCACGGACTTAGCTATAGGTGCTAGGGTTAAGGCCCAATCAACCGCCGAGTCTCCACCTCCTACAATCAGTACTCTCTTACCCTCAAAGTCCTTCTTCCTCCTAACAGTGTAATAAACTCCTTTATTCTCGTATTCTACCTCACCCTTAGCACCTAGCCTAGTTGGGGTTATTTTCCCAATTCCAGCTGCAATTAGCACTGTCTTTGTCTTAAATTCCGTCCCTTTGTCAGTCTTTACTATCCACATATTATCGTTAGTCCTCTGAAGAGTGTCAGCCCACTCTTTTACTCTTATTTCTGGAGAGAACATCTTAGCTTGTTCGATTAGATTTTGAGCTAAATCGTATGCTAATATACCAGGGAAACCTCCAACATCATAAACCATCTTTTCAGGATATAGAGTGACAAGCTGTCCCCCTAACTCATCTTGTGCATCTATAAGAGCAACCTTCATATCCCTTAATCCTGCATAAAAAGTAGCATATAGACCTACTGGGCCTCCGCCAATAACTACCATGTCAAATTCTGCCAAAATTATATCCCCGTTTTTTCATTTTGTTTATACTATTTAAACCTTTACACAGATTTATAATGAGAGATCAATATGTATCTGTTACCGGAACTTCTCATATTAGCTTTATCTTTAGGATTTATCCTATTAATGCGCGGATGGTTCTACTATTATAGAAAAATTATGATAGCGGCAGTTGAATATGTAGGTGAGAATCATGAGAAGACAACCATCACACTCAAGCCTGGAGAACATGTAACAATAAGACTTCATGGAAAGACAACGATAATGACGACCGGAGTGAACAGCTGGATAAGTGTAAGATATAAGGGAATAAAACAAAAGATTTACAAGGTTAGGTTAATAAATTACGATGGTGATGTCGAGCTAATTAACGAAAGTAAAGTCTTCACGGTAAATGTTATTATCTTAAAGGAGTATCATAACTAACGTAGATGTTACTCAAAATACTTACAAAAAACTCGCCAGATGCTATTGAATTTAGTGAAAAAGTTAAGAAATTAGCAGAAGAAATGGGATTTAAAATAACCGAAGGAAATAACCATGATCTTGTTATTGTGATAGGCGGTGATGGTACATTACTTAAAGCTGTCAAATTAAACTCCCCAGTTATAGGAATCAAGTTCGGTAGAAGATCAGCCTTATTAGATATAAATCCAGAAAACGTAAAAGATGTTTTGGTTAGGCTAAAAAACGGTGATTATATAGTAGATGAGTATGTAATGTTGAACTTGAGGACTAAACAGACTAGAGCCGTGGCATTCAACGAGGTAGCTATATTATTTGATAATCCTGAGACTATTCTAGGCAGCGTCAGTGTGGGAGAAAAGAAAATTATATTTGAAGGAGACGGTGTATTGGCTTCTACCCCTCAAGGAAGCTGGGCTTGGAGTTATTCAGCTACAAGAACTCTACTTCATAAAGGTGTGAACGGTATTGAAATTACTTTTATGAACTGTATAGTTCCAGATATGCGGAATATTATTATCCCTATGAAGGAGAAAGTCACTATTAAGTTAGAAGATAAAGGACGCCCTCAAATAGCTAAAATAATAGTAGATGGTGAAGTAGTAGGGTATTTAAGGAGTGGTGAAGACGAGGAGGCTATAATTACCGAACATGAAAGAAAAGCTAAAATTCTACGTTTCTATAAAAGAATTGACCTAGGTTACCTGTAATGAAAAGGATAATATTCGATACAGCGGGTTTTCTGGCAGGACTTGAGAACCTATTTCCCTTAGTTTATACAACACCAGATGTAATAGAAGAAGTAAGAGATTCGAACTCAGTAAATTTATTGGATTTATCTATTAATTCAGGAAAAATAATTATACAATATCCATCTAGAGAATCAGTGAATTACGTCAACAAGACTTTACATCAAATAAAGGAAAGTGAATTATCACAAACGGATATCAGTGTGATTGCCTTAGCACACGAATTAAGACCCTCGGTAGTATTTACCGACGATTTAAGCGTACAAAACGTACTATTGTATCTTGATATAGAATTTAACTCCGTAAAATTAGGATTTAAGATGAAGAACAAGAAAAAAGTAGTATATAAGTGTGAGGCTTGTGGTAGAATTTTTAAGAAAAAACTTACAGAGTGCCCTTATTGTGGATATAAAATAGTTGAGATTAGAGAAAAATAAGAGAAATAACTTTCTTCTAATCTTTTAATACATTTTGCAGAAAATTTTATATATTTATCAAATGAACAATACCAAGAGTTGAAGCTAAGTGATCTGATAAAATACATAAGACTCGTGGGATTAAATCCTCACATAATTTCATCTCTTTCCGGGGTACCCGTAAATGATGTTTACTATTCGATTCTTAGCTTATTTCATGAACATCAGATAACCGTGTTCCCCATTATAAACTCTGAAAAGTTGGGCTTATGGAAAGCTGTAATATGGTGTGAGAAATCGACTATACCCTACGAAAAGGCAAAACAAATAGCTGGACCTTTAGCAAACATTTTCAGAGGAGATATTGAAGATAATTCATTTATGCTTGTTTTTTATACAAGTTATGAAGTATTTGACGAAATGAAACAAACTTATGAAAAAGTTTTTAATAAACTTAACATGAATTGCTCTATAAATCTTTCGGTTCAAAATTTTAGATTCATTAATGATGAAAACTGTTACGATTTTGAAAATAAGGAATGGGTATGTAATAGAAAACAAGTATATATATCAATCCCGTCAAAAAAACTTCTAAAATTAGATAAATATGATGTAAACTTATTGGCAGATATCCAGGTGAATCCTGCAATACCTTACTGGAGAAATTACCACTACAAGCACATAAAAGAAGTTTTATACGGCTTCATGTATACTTTAGGCAAAACAAACTATATACTCGACGTAAAGTCTAAAAGAATCGTAAACGACCCTAGCTTACTGACAATTGCACAGCTCGATAACGGTTATTATATAATAGAATACCATGCAGACAAGGAAAGTCTAGAAAGAGTAATTTCTAGCGTGAACAAAATTAAAGACGTGGAAATAATTATATCAATAAAAGATCTAGCATTTGCTCACGGTTTCAGCATACCTTATGAAGTATTCAAAGATAATAAATGGAAAATACCTAAAATTAAGATCGAGTAAAAGTTGGACTACTTTACCCTTTATCAAAAATCTCTCGAAAAACCAGATTGGTATTGGGGAGAGTTCGCTGAAAAGTTAAAGTGGTTTAACAAGTGGAGTACAGTAGTATCTAAGGGGGAATATGTAGCTAGGTGGTTTGTGGGAGGTAAGACTAATATCGCGTTAAATGCAATTTCACACACTGGGACTGCGTTAGTTTGGTACGGCGAAAACGGAGAAAAAATAGAGCTTACATTTAACGAACTGGAAAAGGCTGTTAAAGGGGTCTCCAGTGAATTTAGATCAAAAGGAATTAAAAAAGGCTCTAGGATAGCTGTATATACACCTAACACCCCCCAAGGGATAATATCCGTTTTATCTTCAGCGTGGATAGGAGGAATTTATACGATAATTTTCGCGGGATTAGGAGAAGAGGCTATTAAGAAAAGGCTCGATGATTTTCAGCCTGATTACATAATAACAGCGAACTACACAGTCCGCAGAGGAAACAAAATTCCCTTATTTATTAAGGGAGATTTGACATTCAGAGAGAAGAGTGACGTTGAAGAGATAAAACAACTTGTTGAAAAAAGCGATAAAGATAACGAAGCTGAGAAAATCGAAAGTAATGAGCCGTTAAAGGTAATGTATACTTCAGGAACTACTGGTAGACCCAAAGGCATAATATTACCGCATGGAGCCTGGATGGTAGGTGATTATACCGTATTTAACCTAATGTTCAACCTAAAGCAAGGCGATATAGTCTTAACTACTTCAGATATGGGGTGGATTACTTTCTCAAGAATTATGTACGGAACATTACTTCACGGTTCTACCTTCGCGTTTATGGAGGGAGCCCCAGATTATCCGAAAGATAGGCTTGTAAAAATAATCGATGAATTAAGACCTAAAGTTCTATTTACATCACCTACACTTCTAAGAACGTTGAGAAAGTACGACTTAAAATTGCCAAGAGTTGAATTCTTAGCTACTGCAGGAGAAATCTTTGATGAACAAACATGGGAGTACGCTAAAACTTTTGCAGAGAGGATCACTGATGTTTATGGACAGACCGAACTTGGTTATGTAGTAGGAATTCCCTACTCCCTTGAAAATATAGAACCTAAACCTGGTTATGCAGGAGTACCATTTCCTGGGGCACTATTAGAGACTGTTGACGACGAAGGAAAACCGGTTTATGATAAACTTGGTTACTTAATCTGTAAAACACCTTTCCCCACTCAGTTTATAGGTGTGCTAAACAATCCTGAGAAATTTGCTTCTTATTTCTCTAGATTCGGATATCATGATACTGGGGATATTGCAATAATCAATAATCCATACGTAAAGATCGTCGGTAGAAGCGATGATATGATAAAAATTGCTGGGCACAGAATCACAACTGGAGAAGTAGAAAATGTTCTAATGGAGGTAAACGGGGTCAAAGAGGTTGCTGTCGTCGGGATACCCGATGAAGTGAAAGGAGAGAAAATGATCGTGTTTGTGGTGGGACACAATATAGACCCAGAAAAAATAAGGGGGAAAATCAGAAAGTCTCTAGGTCCAATTTATGTGATAGATAAGGTTATAGAGGTAAATAGACTACCTAAATCTAAAAGCGGTAAAGTAGTAAGAAGAATATTGAGAGATCTCGTGCTCGGAAAGGAGGTAGATCCTACCATACTCGAAGATCCTGACGTAGTGAACGAGATTAAGGAGGTAGTAAAGAGTGGACTTTATTGAAGAGTTTAGAAGCGAAGTTCCTTTAACTCAACATTATGTATATCTTAATCACGCTGCCATATCTCCTACCCCTCTTTCTGTCTACCTCGAAGTTAACAAATATCTGATAAGTGTTATGACTAAGGGAACGATAGCCGTTAACGAACATGAAGCCGACGACTTTTATCACATAAGAGAGAAAATAGGTAAACTAGTAAATGCAAAAAGTGAGGAAATCTCTTTAATACCTAACACTTCCTATGGAATTAATGTAATAGCTCACGGTTTAGACTTTAAGCAAGGTGAAAACGTAGTTACAGATAATGTGGAATTTCCAGCAACAGTTTACCCTTTTCTTAAGTTAGTTAAGAATAAGAAAATCGAGCTAAGAATAGCTAAAGTATCCCCAGAAAAAATAGAAGATGAGATACTCTCAAGAGTAGATAAAAATACCAAACTAATTAGCTTAAGTCATGTTAGTTTTAGCACAGGTGTAAAAGTCGATATAAGTAGAATAGTTAAAGAGGCTAAACAAGTAGGAGCATATGTGCTATTAGATATAATTCAAAGCGCTGGAGCTACTGAAGTAGATTTGAAAAAGTTTGATGTAGACTTCGCCGTAGCTGGTGGGTATAAATGGCTAATGAGTCCCCAAGGTTCAGGTTTCATGTATGTTAAAGAAGGACTATTAGAAGACCCGCCATTTTATGGCTGGAAAAGTGCATCTAATTTCTTAGAGTTTAACCCAGAAAAGTTTGATCTGGAAAAAGGTCCTAGACGATTCGAGATAGGAACTTTAGATGTTGCGTCAAATCTAGGTCTTGCCAAATCATGTGAGATTATTTACCAACACAGAGATGAAATATTTGGAAGAATACAGTACCTATCTAACTACGTAATAAAGATAGCTAATGAAAGAGGTCTGGAGGTTATAACTCCAGAAAATAAAAAAGCGGGAATAGTAGTAATCAAGATAAAGAATCCTAGGAAAGCTTCAGAATATTTACTCAGGAAAAAAATTATCGTGTCACCTAGAGGGGAAGGGATAAGAATATCTACTCATTTCTACAATACATTAGAAGAGATAGAATCTGCAATAGACAATATTATTTATTATCTCCGAGAATCTTAATGGTTCTTTCGAAAGCCTCTTTAGCTTTCTCAGCAACATCCTTAGGTACCTTTACCTCATAAACTTCTTCTTCTAGGGATCTCTTAATCTTTTCTAAAGTTATCATTGCCATGTAAGGGCATCTTGCACATCCGCAAGCTTCAGTGGTTACTAAAGGATAAAATACCTTATCTGGAACTTGAATTTTTAATGCATTTATCATTCCTAGTTCCGTAGCTACAATGAATTCTTTGTTAGGGCTTTCCTTAGCGAATTTTATCATTTGATTAGTAGATCCAACAAAGTCAGCTGCCTCAAGAATCTCTAATGGGCTTTCTGGGTGAGCCATAAGAAGTGCATTAGGATATTTCTTCCTAGCTATCGATACTAACTGCTTCGTATAATTTGCATGAACTATACATCTTCCGTTAGGAGGGACTTTAATTAATTTCTTACCGGTTTTGCGCTCTACATAATTAGCCAGATTCGCATCCGGACCGAAAATTATGTTCTTAGCGTCGAGTTTACTCACGACTTTAACTGCAGTAGAGGAAGTTACTATATAGTCAGCTAATGCTTTAGTATATATACTCGTATTTATATATAACACCACTGGAGCATCTGGATATATCTCTTTATATTTCTTTAAAGTATCTACGTCAAGAGAATCTGACAACGAACAACCAGCATTCGGATCGGGCGATAGTACTTTTTTATCCGGATTCAATGCAGCAGCTTGTTCAGCCATAAAATAAACTCCAGCAAATACTATCATTTTTGCATTAGTTTTCATAGCCTTCACTGCTAAGTCGTACGAGTCACCTGTAAAATCCGAGACTAACTGAACGCCGTAATCCATGTAATTATGTCCAAGTATTATAGCGTTCTTTTCCCTTTTTAGTTTCTTTATTTCGATCACTATGTTTGACTGAGCAGACATTCTCCCTCGAACATTTGTTCTGTGAATTAGTCAGTTTTAAACTTTATTACTGAAAAATATAATTCTTCTAAATCTTCCATAATTCTAACAAGCATAGTGTATATAGTAAAATCATCTATCATGTCTATTTTTTCAACAGCTTCTAACACATCCAAGTATTCTTGAATTAATTCAGATTTTATGATCTTCCTCTTTGCCAATTCCCAGATAGCATCACTTAATCTGATTTCCCCTATTCCGAACCTTTTCTTAACTTCTTGTCTAATTAGGTTATACATATTCTTTATAGAATTTAATACCTCTGATTTTAGGGAGTGATCTGAAATAAACTCATCGTAAGTAACTTTAGTGCCTTTTTCAATACCTCTGTAGTACATCCAAAAATTCTCCATAAAATTAAAATTCGGAAAAGTCATCAAAAAATCAATTATGCAATACATAAAGGAAATAGTGGGAAAGTTAAAAGACATTAGGAATAAAAAAACACTATTTGTCCTAGTAATTGCCACAACAGACATAAGCTTAATACCGGGAATAACAATAGCTGGGGCGACACCCGAGCTCACCCACTTTACTCCAGCAGCTGATGCGGAGTTTTTACTTTTAGGTAAGTGTAAATCCATAAATACTATACCAGTTACTCCAGACGGTATTCCAACACCAGCAATTATAACGAGAGCAGCACTCGAATTATTTAAAATACCTAAACTAGTTGTGAATGCTGGAAGTAGAGTAATACCAAAACTCCCAGTGATTGATTTAGGAGGAGAGCCTGGTGGAGACATAAGGAAAGGATCTTTAAGGATAGAGGTTGCTCAGAGAATACTCGAAAACAGTATGATTCTAGGTGAAGAGCTATCAAAGTCTTATGACCTTCTTGTTATCGGGGAGTCAATCCCTGCAGGAACAACCACAGCTATGGCAGTGTTAGCTGGACTAGGATATGACGCATTAGATAAGGTAAGTTCCGCGTCTCCCCAAAATCCTAAAGAATTAAAGAGGAGAATAGTTATGGAGGCATTAAGAGACTTACCTACGGATACCTTTGGAAAGATTAGTAAATTATCTGACCCTATGTTAATAGCTGTAGCCGGTTTGAGTATAGGATTTAAGAAGGAAGTTATACTCGCTGGTGGTACGCAAATGGCTGCCGCCTCAGCGATAATAAAAGAGTTAAGTAAAGAGACGTTAAATAACGTAACAATTGCGACAACTAGATGGATCGTAGAGGATCCTTCTTCAGACATTAAATACTTAGCTGAACAAGTGGGAGTCTCGGTTGTAGCGTCTATGCTAGACTTTTCCTCCTCAAAGTATGAGGGGCTCAAGGTATACGAACGCGGTTACGTCAAAGAGGGAGTAGGAGCAGGAGGTGCATCAACCTTAGCACTTGCAAACGGTTATACACCTAACGACATATTAAAGAAAGTAGAAGAAATATATTCACAGTTAGTTAATATTAGTTAAGTAATGTTTACCGATTTCGACTTTTTAACAACAAGGGAGAAGATAGTAATACTTCTCAAATACTCAGATTCTCCGTTAACAGCAAAAGAAATCAAAGAGAGATTAGGGATAGAAAGCGAAAAGCTAGTATACGAACACTTATTACATATAGCTAAATCCCTTAAGAGAAAAGATATGAAGTTAATAGTCTACTTACCAAAGTGTAGGAGGTGCGGGTATACGTTCAACTTGGAAAAGCCAAAGAAACCAAGTAAATGCCCAAGTTGTAAAAGTGAAGACATTGAACCACCCAGGTTCCTCATTAGAGGACGGGATAGAAAATGAGCAAGACTGTTTTCGTAGATATGGGAGAAACGTTAGTAAGTTTTATTCCAAAATTTCATCAACCCCTCTATGAATTTCTAGTTAAGAAAGGATATAAAGTGACAGAGAAACAAGTTTTTCGTGCAGTATCTAAGCAATTGGGAAGAGAACATTTTCCAGATCCGGTACTTGGCGGTTTAAGCGAACTTAATTTCAGAGAAGTATTATACGAGCTGAAAATCTCACCTAAAAAATGCTTGTTGGACCAACTAAAAAACCTCACCTTGCTCTCTGGACACTGGGAATTATTTGATGATGTGAAGCCGTTTCTTAATGAGCTAAAAAAGGATGGATATAAAATAATAATGATTACAAATGCTACGCGTAGCGTATATAGGATAGTGGATGATTTAGGACTAATTAATTATCTTGACGACATAATCGCATCATGTGATCTAGGAATTATGAAGCCTCACCCGAGAATTTTCAGAATAGCTATAGAGAAATACGGAAATCCCATCTTCCATATAGGAGACATATACGAAATAGACTACGTAGGAGCTTTAAGGGCTGGAATCAACCCATTACTCTTAGATAGATACAACTTTTATGATGATATAAAGGCTAACAAGGTGAAAAACCTATTACAAGCACTAAAATTAATAAAAAACAACTAGAGATTTTTCTAGAACAAATTCCTCCACATCCTAATCCTAATTATGAGCTAGAACAATATCTTACACCATCTAACCTCGGATCTACATTACTCTGGACTGCATATTTAAGGGGTGATATAAAAAAGAACAAGCTTGTAGCCGATTTAGGTTGTGGCACCGGTAGACTTTGTGCTGGAGCGTCTCTCCTCGGTGCCTACTGTCTGTGTATCGAAATTGACGAGAATTCAATTTACGTAGCAAAAGAATTTTTCCGAAAAAACATGTTGGACTTTGAACCGATAGTAACTGATGTATCACATCTACAATTGTCTCGCAAGATAGATACCGTAATTCAGAACCCGCCATTCGGAGTAATTAATAAAGGTGCAGATATCTTATTCTTAAAAAAGGCCTTAGAAATAGGTAAAGTGGTGTATACTATTCATAAGTCTAACCCTAAAAGTAGTCAGATAATTAGAAGAATAGCCGAGAGTGAGAACTATAGTGTTGAAGTTATCACAACAAGATATGATCTAAAGCCCTATTACCCGTGGCATAAAGAAAGATATCATAAATTCCTTGTCGATATTTACCTTTTAAAGGAAAATCTCACCGGATAAAATTTTGCTCAGAAACTCAATTACCCCCTTCCCGTTTGGTTTATCAAGAACTATATCAGCTATCTCCTTAATTTCTGGTAACGCATTACTTACAGCGACTTTTACATCGGCAACTCTAAACAACGGGATATCATTTTGACTGTCTCCTATAGCTATGACCTTGCCTTTAAAGTTGAGGAGGTTTTTAATAAATAAAACTCCGCTACCCTTGTCGACATCCTTAGGTAATATCATTGCATCGTTTCTATTCCATTCTACTTTTGCGCCCTCCAGATGTAAGTCAAGAGAGGAACTATCAATATTATTAACATATACAATTACCTCTCCTACACTATACTTAATCTCCTTCTCTTCTAATCTTTTAATTATTTCTTTTCTGATTTCAGCCCAGTTTTTTGGTGCGTTAATATAAGTTTTTTCACCATAAAGTATTATTGCACCGTTCTCCAGAACCCAACCCGTGGGCTTTAGAGTAGGAGCGAGCCTGCTTATGAACCTTCTTTCTCTTCCGGTAACTACAAAAAAGGGATACTTAGATGAGAAATGGTTTATGAACTCCGCTAGATTCTCCCTTATCACAAAACCGTCTTTTTCATCTGCTAACGTCCTATCATAATCCGATACGAAAAGATATGCCATCACGAAAATTTGTAACCTAACTCTTCTAATACTTTTTTCATTTTCAAAGCATCTCTCTCTAGTTCTGGACTTTCACAAATTAACGTAATGGATAAATTCTCCCTCTTAAGAAGTTCCTCAGCTAAGGGCCTGAATGGCGGAGCTTCATTATCAATAGGTAAATGCTCATCTACGTACTTGCCGTTCCTAAATACGAGAGACTCAAAGTGCGAATTTATATGAGTTAGATTAAGTTCTTTTTGAAGTCTATCTATAATTTCACCATAATTTATCTTCCCATCTTGTCTGGCAAAAGTGTGAGCCCAATCTATATAAGGTATAACTCCCTTGACTTCCTTGGATATAGATATTACCTCGTCGATTGTTCCGAAGGCAGACTCTTTTGCCATAGTTTCTACCCCGAATTTTACGTTCTTGATACCTTGGGACCTTGCTGTATCCACTACTTCTCCTAATTCGGATTTGACCTGCTGATAGCATTCTTCTGGACTCATTTTACCGTAGAACGCTATATGAATAGCAATTGCATCCGCTTTCATCCTCTCAGCTCTATCAGCAGTGTCTAGTATTCTTGCCTTAGAAGCCTTCACTTTCTCCTTATCATCAGAACACAAATTTATAAAGTAAGGTGCATGAACCGACAGCCTCACTCCTAACTCCTCCGCGACTTTTCCGGCTTCCTCCGCTGCCTCTGGTTTCATTTTAACTCCTTGGACGAACTCCACTTCCATAGCATTAAGCCCTAACTCCTTTACGGTTCTTATTCCATCTATGGTACTCCTCTTCTTAGAGGATAATGGAACTCCAGCTGGTCCTAAATAAATTTTGACCATAATTTGCTATTTGTTCGAATAACTTAAAAGGATGAGAATACCTTAACTAGTCGCATCTGCAGTAAGTGCTGTCGCCCTTTCCTTGATAACTTTTTCGTTCTCTCTCACTAATAATATTAGAGTTTGCCTCAATACTCCTTCATCGAACTGCTCTGATGTAAGTCCCTTAACCTGATTTATTATTATGTCTATGATTGAATCTAATTGCATCGTGGAAATTACATTGCTAAGCTCTCTAATAAGTGCTGATAAATAGTTCACTATATCATCATATGTAGCACCTTGGGCTTTTTTATTTTCTAATAACTTCTTAATATGAACTTTTATTCCGTCTCCAGCCTCACTTAATGCTTCAACTATCACACTCTCTACAATCTTCTTGTATTCGTCTATACCACTACTGGTAAAAGTAACTGTGTCTACAATAATACTAGATTTACTGGAGAGACTCTTTAATAATGACGTAGTGATAGTGTTTCTTAATTCCTGTTTTTCTGAGTCGGATAACTCTAACTTAGCTTTTGTACCTGCTGTTACTACTGTAGTTAGCCCTACTTTTTCAGCTATAAATTCAACTAAAGTTTTTGCTGGTATTCCGTTTTCTTTGAATTTAAGTGAAGCCAGTGGACATAACGTTACTAACATAGGATACTTTGCACCTAAAGCCCTAGCCATTTTATCAGCTCTTTTACCTAAGTTTTTCTCCAGTATTGCACCTGAGCACCCTTCTACTTTCCTAACTCTAAACCCTAGATCTGTTAATCTCTTAATTACTTCACCCACATACGGGGTCGCGAAACAAGCAGCGTGAAGATAAATTTCTTCTCCGTTCCCATCTATCTGAAGAGACTTTAGTAGCCTTAACTCTATGGGAGATACCTCAAATCCCATTCTCATATTGTTCATGTTAGAATAATCCTTGTAAGCTTCAGAGAATACTCTATAATCCTCTGGTGCTATAGTTATAACCTCTACAGCAGATGCTAACACTGACCTGTTTTTCCTCCATTTTCTCGTTTAACTTTTCACCACCGCTTATGTAATCCATAAATCCGCTATCGTAAGTAGTCCCTATTACCTTGACTTTAGCTCCTACTAACTTTAGAAGCCTCATCACAGTTATTGCAACGTTTGGATTATCCACTAAATTCTTTCCAACCCAAAGTATTATATCACTTGAGTTATCGTTTATGGATCTCAATTCGGGGTCTTGAAGTAACGGAACGTCTACTGGTGGCTCTTCTGGCATCTTCTTAGCAACTATACCATTAAGCCTCACCAAGAGGGAAGATATGGGTATTTTAGCAGGACAAACGCCATCACATAAACCACATTTATGGCATCCTGAAAGCTCGGCTATAGCATCATCTGGTATATCAACTCCTCCTTTAAGGTGATAGTACGTTATTGCACCTTTTACGAAGTCAAACATACCCTTAGGTGCATAAGGCGTTTGTGGAATAAGTTTGAACTGCGGACATACTGTTACACACATTCCACAGTCCATACATTGCATGGCATAATCAGCAAATATATCCAGATACCTCTTGACAACTGTAAATCCTTGTACCTCTCCTCCAGGTACTATTGCTTTGGCTAATCCTATTCCAAACCTGAACCTCAACGCTTCTTGTTGTCTTCCTACAATCTCAAGAACTACTTTACCTCTCTTTTTAGGGTCTAATACTTTGCCTGGATTAAACAGTTCTTCAGGATCCATTTCCTCTTTATACTTCTTTATAACTTCGTATCTATCAACACCGAGTTGCTGGAAAGTCTTGCCCATAACACTTAGCCTATTCTTAGCATACCTATGAGCAAAAATTCCTACAGATAGCAATGAACCGCCAACCTTTATGAATGAGTCCATCATTAGAGTGTTCTTAGCTAAATCGTAAATGATCTTTTTGTCCTCATTCTTCAAGGATACTTCAGTGAAAGCATTTACTAACAAAACTTCTCTTTTTTCTAAGCCTATATCTAAATCAAACCCGGAATTCGGTTCTAACTTTCCTAAGTCCCCCAAAAATCCTTTTAATTCATTAACTAATTCCACTAACTTAGTGTAATGTATAAGACCATGTTGGTGAATTAGTAGACCTTTTGACCTTAAAGCAGCAACAACACCGTGATTAAATGACCACCAACCAGTCCACTCACCTTCATAAATTTCAGCGTTAAATGTCTGCGCTATTCTGTAAATTTTTGGCTCAACTAGAGTAGATCTTGTAGACGGATACATGATGATCATATTCCATTTTCCTCTACTGAGCTTAGCGTTAAACCTGTCAGCAATATTGGTAGATATAGAAGGACCTCTAACTTGAACGTGCCATGCCGGTATTACCTCTCTGTAGAATTCCCCTATCGCTTTTACAGTGTCTTCAAAGGAATTAAAGGCTAATACTATAGCTTCAGTAGGTGCATACTTCCTAAGCTTGACACCTGCTTTTACTATGATACCAGTAATGCCTTCAGCACCAGACGCTAAGGCTAAATTTGGACCTTCAAGCCTGACTACTTCTCCTCTAGGGTTTACCATATCAACAAAGGAGATATTATCTGAAGTGAATCCGTATTCATATGATCCTATTCCTAAGGCATCTCCAGCTATTCCTCCTCCAACAGTGGAATCATAAGATGAAGGGAAAGTCCTTAACTGCAAACCCTTAGATTGAGCTGCTAAATCGACTAACTTCCAGGTAGCGCCAGGTTCACTTATTGCTTGCGAATTAACTTCATCTACATCTACTTTATCCATTTTAGCAAAGTCTACTACAATACCTCCATCTACAGGTAAAGCGTTACCGTACCTATTTGTGGCCCTACCGTAAGGAATTAATGGGACTTTATACTTTAATGTAATTTTCACTAGGTCTACAACGTCCTCTACTGAAGTTGGGTATATAACGTAATCTGGAATTAAGTTAAGTTTTATATTCCCTGACCACACCAGCTGGGGAACAAAACCCATATCAGCCGAGTGTGAGAATCTCTCTGTAATGCTATCAGAAAAGTTACTTCCAAACCTGGACTCTAATTCCTCTCTTAATCCCACTACTGCCACCTCATTATTATAAATAACCTTTATTTATACCTACTTATAATCTTTTGTAACAATAAATAATATTTTTTATCATTGCAAAACTCTTGTTAATAGTAAATTCTATTAAATTCAATGAATTGTAGTGTAAAAAATTGGGAAAAATTAAAAACTGAATGTTCATTATTTGTACTTAATGAATGACATTATAATGAGTTTAGTTATAGTTTTTGGAATAAGTTTTGTGTCTAATATCTTGCCCTTTGCTGGTGCACCTTATACAGTTATAACTTCATATTTCATAATACATTATCACACCTCACTTATAATAATAATAATCTATATTATTGTGTCGGGACTCGGAGCGGGTTTAGCCAAAGTATTAACTTACGTATTAGGAATTGGTATAGAAAAACCTTTGAGTAAAAATAAGAACTTACCCCTGCTCAAACGATTTATAAATTCTAAATACTTTATCCTTTCCCTTTTCATCCTGGCCATACTACCAGGACTTCCTCTGGACGATTATCTATATATCGGCGGAGGAGTAGTGAGAACTTCATTAATTAGAATGTTAAAAGTAACAATACCGGCCAAAATCCTGAAAAGTGGGGTAGAGATACCTCTTGAAATACTAGGGATAATCCAGATAAGTGTAATAAGTGGACTGAGCCCATTAGAGCTTACTGTAATTTCGTCCATAACTTTTATCGTACTAGGAGTAATCTTAGCTAAAATAGATTGGGAAAAAATTTACTCGACAATTAAACAAAAATACCCTAAATTCAGCTTATAAACTCAAAATGAGAATTTACTCTTCAAAAAAATTTGATGTAGAGATAGATAATTTTAATTTACCAAACGGTAAGTCAGTTGAGAAGGCTTACGTTAAGCATAGAGGTTCAGTAGTTATAGCCCCATTTCTGGACAGTGGGACGATAATACTTATCAAGCAATTCAGACCTATTATTGGAAAGTGGCTAATCGAACTCCCAGCAGGAACGATTGAAAGAGGGGAAGACATTGAAACGACAGCTAAAAGAGAAATAGAGGAAGAGATAGGTTACAAAGCTGGGAAACTCCACAAGTTGATCTCGTTTTACGTATCACCCGGAGTTATGACAGAAATAATGCATCTTTTCATAGCTACAAAATTGGAAAAAACTCAACAAAAACTTGAGGATTATGAAGTGATTGAACCCTTCGAAGTTAAACTGTCCGAAGCCGTAAAAATGGTTGAAGAAGGAAAAATTGAAGACGGTAAAACTATGTTATCTCTCCTCTTCATTTCAAGAAAATATCAGGAGATCCTAACTCTCCTACAATAATGGGCTCCTCAAAAGCAACCCACTTTCTAGCTCTGACTTCTCTCAGCTTTTCAACTACGTTAATCCATTTATCTAACTCAGGGATCTCATATATTACTACGAATTCGTAATCGCCTATGCCGAAAGAATACGTAGTATATGACCTTATCCCTTTATTATCTGGATGAGTTCTTGCAACCCTTATATGTTCATCCATGATCTCCTTCCTTTCCTCGAAAGGAAGCAGGTACCAGTCTACCGTCTTCTTCATAGGATAAGCTACGAAATACCTTAAAGGTTCCTGCCTCAAATACTTTAAGATTTCGACTGATGTATTACCCGTATACGGAGAAGGCTTAAAATACGAAAAGAAAGTTAACGTAGGGATTAAAAGACCTGAGGAGGAAGAAGCAAGAGAATACCTGAACTCGTTAAGGAGAGAAGTTTCGACATCTGCAACCCAGTATATTAAGTCTCCATTATCCCTCAGAGAGTTATACCTCTTTAAGGAGCCCAACCTATCGCGGTAAGATTTCTCTGTTTCTTCTATTGTCGAAAGTATCTGCAACTTCTGAGATTTACTTAACTCCCACCATTTGCTAGAAAACTTAAGTGAAATAACATACATATATACTCCTTGCTGACTATTTGGTGACATAATACTACGTTCACTTCCTCATATTAACATTTTTCGCCTTTTTAGTAAATCTCATGCTTTATTCATCTTTAACCAATACACTTTTCAATCCCTTTTTAACCTTAAATAATAACGATAATGAGCATAAAAAACAAGATATTCATTACTGGAAGACCTGGAGTAGGTAAAACTACTATTTTAATGAAAATCGTGAAAGAACTCCGCTCTAAAAACATTAACGTTACCGGTTTCTATTGTCCTGAAATTAGGAAAGGGACTAATAGAGTAGGGTTTAAAATAGTAAGCATATCTTCAGGAAAAGAAGCTATGCTCGCATCTACAGAACAGAAAGGAGGTGTGAAAATAGGTAAATACAGTGTTGTTCTAAATGAAGAATTCGTAAAATCACTAGAGCTAGAGATATTTAATAACCCGCAATTAATAACGATTGATGAAATAGGGCCTATGGAGCTCTCTGTGCCTAGCCTAAAGGCTCTTATAAAGAGAATACTCGACTCTGAAATCCCTCTCTTTGCTGTGGTTCACAGATCGATAAAGCTAGGAGGAGAAATATATGAGATAACAGAGAAAAACAGAGAAAATCTTTTCTACTATTTAAGTAAGAAAGTATTAGAACTGGTAAATCAATGATTACCTGAACATAATGAAAAACGATTAAAGCCTTTAAGGTTATTGAATTGATGTGGATAATACTCTCCGTCATAGAATAGTATACTTAATACTGACCTCCGTGATCTTATACGTACTCATAGTGATAAATTTCAGAACTAGCGTACTCTCTGACCCTATTTCAGCCTCCATAATTTCTCTCTCCTTCTTCTTCTTAATAGCTATACTAATTCTAGTAATGAATCCGCAACTACTTAATCCTAACAGAAAGATAACGAGTGTAGACGATTACATAGCATTTATATCTAGTTTTACCTTTCTACTGATAAGTATAACCTTAGTTAACTCGTTTGGAACAGACGATATGGAGTATATATATGAAGCATTAAACTCACTATTTCAAGGTAAAGATCCTTACGCAGTAACTTACTACCCTCAAGGGGTGTGTCCTACTTATACCTTAGCGGGGGGTATAGCTAACACTTACATTTATCCACCTCTCTCTTTTATAATCTACATACCCCTTTACGTATTCCTAAAAGTCTTCAATCTGCCTCCATACTTTCTTAACCTGGAAAACATAATTTTTGATGTAATATTGGCAATCTTAATTTATATTGAAGGAAGAAAAAAAGAAGATCCTTTCGCTCTATTACCTATGATATTCATCTATATTATGACAGCAGTATCCATACCTCCATTTTACGGTGTTTTTATCGTAATTCCAACTACCTTTCTAGCCATAGCCTACGTAAGAAAAGATAAACTAGGAGGTACGTCTTTAGGTCTCGCAACTATGCTCACGCAACTTTCATGGCTTGCTCTACCTTTTCTCCTAATATATAAGCTGAAGACTTATGAGAGTAAAAAGAGATTCTTAAGGGAATATCTGTTACCTTTCTCTCTCTCTCGGTCTCTATACTAACTATACCATTCCTTATTTGGAATTCCACATCATTTATTACAAACGTTATTACCACAGATTCTGGTACAATTCCGGTGGGGCAAATAGGCCTTAGCGTAATATCTTATTCAGGATTCTATCCCTTAGAACCTTGGTTCTTCACCATAAGCCTCGGGACTGTAAGCCTATTTCTCATTTACCTTTACAGCAGGTACTTTGAAGCAATAAGAGAAAGCATATGGATCTTTCCGATAATAATAAACTGGTTCTTATGGAGAACATTAACAGAATACTTCATTATGTGGATCCCCTTACTTTTTCTATCCTTGTACAATATCGACTATAATAAGATTCCCACAGTAAAAGTCGATTTCAAGAGACATATCCTAGTTCCTTTATCCTTACTCGTAACCTTACTAAGTTCTCTAGCTGTTTATGCTCACATAAATTACGTACAATCAAACCCATTAACAATAGAAGGCGTTTATCCTTTAGGAAAACTTCCTTATGACGCATTACTAATTAAAGTATACAATGATAAACCTTATCCCGTAAATATAACTTTAGTTAGAGTCTCAATACCTAATAACTTAAATATGGTCTGGGATTTCTCATCGGGAATAATACCACCCAACTCGACGGGTTTGGTCTTCGCATACGCACCGCAATTTAACGAGAGCATAAACAGTACTGTTTTTACGGTTCAAGTTTACTACAATTATTATTTTGCAACGTATACTGTAAATACTTCAGCTTCTAATATATTGTAGATGATGCCAGATTACGTAAGGAAAAAGTTACTTTTAGTTGATTTTGACAAGATAACCGAGTACCTAGTTGAACGAATAAGAGAATATATTAAGGAAAGCGGAAAAGAAGGAGGAATAGTAGGATTAAGCGGAGGGATAGACTCTTCAGTAACGGCTGTCCTTCTTTCTAAAGCTACTAAAAACGCTTACTTCTTACTTATGCCTTCTAGCTCTACCCCACATCAAGACTTACAGCACGCTTACTCTATCTTAAAACTTGTAAACGCTACTGAGAAAAACTATTCTGTGATTAATATTGACGAAATAACTTCATTATTCAGTAAAGCTGCTGGGACTGATGATAAGCTAGTAGTAGGAAATATAAAGGCTAGAGTTAGAATGATTCTTCTATACGCCTTTGCTCAAAAACACAATTACTTAGTCGTTGGCACCGGAGATAAAAGTGAACTAATGTTAGGATACTTTACTAAATATGGTGACGGAGGAGTCGATATATTGCCAATAGGTGATTTGTATAAAACCCAAGTAAGGGCTCTAGGATTACACTTAGGAATTCCCGAAGAAATAGTGAAGAAACCCCCATCTCCTGCTCTCTGGGAAGGACAAACTGCAGAAGGAGAAATAGGATTAGATTACGAAACAATAGACTCGATCTTATACCTTAAATTTGAGGAAATGCTTGATGAAGAAACTATAAGTAAGATGACTAATACCGACATCTCACTGATTAATAGAATAATCAAAATGGTTAAGACTTCTCAACACAAAAGACTTCCTCCCGAAATATTCAGATTGAGCGGAAGGGCTATAAATTCAGATTGGAGATATCCTAGACAATGGGGTTAAGAGTAGAGTTAGCACAAATCAGACCTAAATTAGGTGACGTTACACATAATTTTCAAAAACACATAGAAATAATTAACACCTCGTCAGCAGACTGTGTAGTATTTCCAGAGTTATCGCTTACGGGTTACGTGCTTAGAGACCTTGTATTTGAGATATATAAGGAAAGCGAAAAAGCAGTAAATAAGCTCTCAGAACATTCTAAATGTGTAATCGCAGGGCTGGTTAAAGAGGTAAGACCTGGTATTTTGAGAAATAGTGCCGCCGTAATAATCGAGGGAAAAATAGATTATATTTACAAGTTCTATTTACCCACCTACGGGCTTTTTGAAGAAAGAAGGTATTTTCAACCAGGCGATCCTAGGACTGATTTGAGGATATATGAATACAAAGGATATAAGTTCGGTGTCACAATATGTGAAGATGCGTGGCACTACGAACCGATAGAGGCACTAGCGCTAATGGGGGCAGAAGTAATTATGATTCCAGCTGCCTCACCTATGAGAAGGCTTTCTTCTACCCTAGCGATCAAGGAGCAATGGGAGGCCTTGCTTAAAGCCCATTCTATCATAAATGGTGTATGGAGCGTCTTTGTAAATACTGTAGGTAGCCAAGAAGAAGAGTTCTTCTGGGGAGGTTCAATGGTAGTGTCACCTTTAGGAGAAATTATTAGTACAGCAAAATTATTTGAAGAGGATAGAATAATTACAGAGATTAATTTAAATGAAGTTAGGAAAAATAGATTTTTCAGCAGTTTCAGAGATCATTTACAAGGTTTCCACGAAGTTTTACATAAGCTATAAATTTATACTCAACCGATAATTAACAAATAATTATGTTAACACAGAGAATTAACATACTGAGAATCCTGCTTTTGATGATATTACTCATCCTACTTGTACTATCGATCTACAATCCTCTATTCTTAGTACCTGCCATTGGTTTTTCACTGTTCCATGGTCTAAATAACAAGACTTTTCTTCCTATACCTTTTTCAATATTTCTTCTACTCTTATTAGGACTTAGAGAGCCGTACTACTCATTTGCTGTCTTTGCATTGCTATTATTTCTTCTAGTTGTAATGTTCGTGAATAGAGACAGGTATTTTCCTATTAGATAATGAATTTATCCACTGAAAATGAAATTATTCCTATAAAAAACTGCTTAGATTTAAGCATAATGGAAAGCTAGAATAATCCTATGAGCATAACAAAAGTAGATGAGTTATTAGCCCTACCAGGTTGGGAGACTAGAAAGAAGATAATAGAAGCATTGAGAAATGGGCCTAAAACCGCATATGAAATATCTAAAGAACTTAAAATAAATTATTCAACTGCTAGATATCATTTAGAATTATTACAGAAATTTGGACTTGTAAGTGTCAGAAAAGGAAGAAAATATTACTATGAATTAACTAAAAACGCTAATCTACTATTAGCAAGCGTGTAAACTAAAAGTGTTTTAGCCTAAAAGCCTCAAATATTTTTATATTCTACAAATCGAGATTTAGTATATATGTTGTGTTCAACGGAGTGTGTGAAAGACATCAGAGGTTTTAACTTTCTCGTTTCTACTTGTGATAAAACATTTTTGACTTCAAAATTAGAAGAATTTAGAAAACTATCAAATGAAGGGAATAAGACCTACATTATCAGAATAGCTGAAAGTAACTACTTCCGATTTGAATTACTTATGATACCAAATGGTCCTACTCTTTTGTCTATCTCAACTAGTCGAGGAACAAATAACATTACCTTGAGAGATTTCTCTATGCTAGAAGAACTAGCAAAATTAAGCTGCTGCGCTTACAATAATCAGGAACTTAAAGGACTTTTTGAGAAATTTTTAGGAACTCAAACTACTAATGAATCAGAAGTTGTAGACCTTATAGACAAAAAAGAGGAAGTAGAAGTTAATGAGGATTGTCAAGGTATTCAGCAAAACGAACTTAAATTACCAGAACCAAGTGAGGGGAAATGGACATCTACCGAGCTACTGGTTAGTGAAAGGTTAGTACTTAAAGCATTAGCTGGTCAAGCAAAATTCTTAGCAATCTCCACAGAGAGACCACAGAACTCGATAAAGTTTACCTCATTTGAGAGACTGAGAAGTTTGTGTTGTTTCATAAACTTAGTTATTGCTAAAGTTAATAGCTGTCAAGGATTAAAAGAAGCCATAGAGCCATTATTACAGTATGAAAGTGGAAGAAAAAGAAGATCGGCTAAAAAGTAAAATATGAGCTCCGATAATGTGATTCCTATATACGCATCAGGTTTTTTCAACTTTAGCAGAGACGGTAAAGTAACTCAGTTTACGACTTTTTATTATATAGATAAAACTGGTTATTACGTATCCCTGAACAAAAATGAAGTTAAGAGAGAAATTATCACTATAAAGAGAAATCTACAACAACTGGTTGATGAAGAGAAAATAGTTATAAATGGGGAAAGAGTTAAAGCTTATGTAAAATGGGCGAAAATTAAGTTATTAGATAAACACCACCCTATTATTGAGTTCCTATTATATTTCTCGGGCAAGTTAAGAAAAGGTTTAAATGAGTATTATAACGTATATCGTGAAGAAATTGCTGAATACCCTTACGAAGCTATCTGGTATCTACCTGGCAAAATAGTAAAGATTGATATGGCTGGGGATATAAGAATTGAAGAAAATATCTTAAGGGTAAGGGTAAAAAAAAGGTACTAGAGTTGGTGGAAAAGAAGGAATAATTTTCAAACTTACTTAATTTCATCTATCTTTTTTGCTAACTCAACATCGAGATCCGTTATACCACCTACGTCATGAGTAGTAAGTTGGATAATAACTTTATTGTAGTAAATGCATATATCTGGATGATGATTCATAGCATCAGCTATGGGTTGAATCCTATTTATAAATTGGACTGCTTCTCTAAAATCCTTAAACAAGAAGACTTTTTCTAGCTTATTATCCTTTAAGTTCCAACCTTTAGAATTATCTAAAAAAATCCTTATTTCATCTTGAGTAAGTCTTTTCATGAGATATATTGTGCCTACAAAGTATAAAATCAGCACTTAAAGGAGTCTTCACTTATCCGTCTGGGGAGTTCTCATCATTTTATCTCTGCTACCATCTTTTTGATGAACATGTATATTAAAGGTACTAATAATATTCCAAACGCTATTGCTAATCCCCAAGATAAAGTCTGTAGAATCGCCGTTACATTACCGAATGGCTGAACAATTATTGCTACTGCTATCAGTATGAAAATTGTGTAAAGTAGAAATCTTCCGTAAGTAGCTATATAATTTGCATTAGGATCAGCCTTAACAATAGTATCTAAGGCCTTGTCGGTAATGGCAAAGCTAAAGAGTAATACGATAGAACCGATCAAGATGTCATAGAATAGGTATGAACTCACTAACGGTACCCATTCAAAAATTGCTAGCTCAGCAGCTATGGTAATTATTACCGCGTACAGACCGAACCTTAACACACTTAAAATAACAGTTATAAACGGGTCTTGAACGGGCATTTGTCTCGCCATGTAATCTAATAATACATTTACTAAACTCATTCCAAGTGTTAGTAATAGTATTGCTCCAGCCAAGTAAGGTAAATATCTAGCTATTAGTGTAATATAGACAGTAGCCGCTCCAAGATTAAGTATAGATAATGCAATAGCCAAGCTCAGTAATATAATTAATGCCTTTACTGTTCCTGCAACTAATGAAGCACTTAAGTTCACGGAAGAGTGAGCGAATACAGTCCTTAGCACCCTACCTACTATGTCACTGACTATCACAGCAACTATATACCCAATTAAAACTATGATTATGAAGAGTATTATTGATGGTATTGCATTTATTATTTCTGTTGCTAAATTAGTTAATGCCTGAGATATACTACTTACTTGATATAGGAACAACATCAGGTAAACTATGCTTTATATTAGTATAAAAGACTTTCGAAATAACCATATTTAATTCAACTTTTCTTCTTCAATTATCTTCACTATTTTTTCAAGGACTCTTCCTAACTTTTCATTTTCTCTTTTCAATTTATCTAGCTTTATTTTAATTTCACTAGCTATCTTAAATTTCTCTAGTAAGTCATCTACCTCTTTTCCAACATACTTACTTTTAAGCTTACCGTCTTCCCAATACCGTAAATAATAATACTTCTTGCCTTTAATCACCTTTCCCTCAAGATGTCCAGTAGGCAAGGACTTGAGTTGCTCGGTAAGTGCCTTTATCTCATTTTCTAGTTCGTTCTTTCTCTCTTCAATTTGTTTTACTTTCTCCCAGATCATCTTTCTCCCTCATGCTAAGAGATTTTACAAACCGTCATCTAATTCCATTTGCATAGTCTCTTCAAGTGCTTTCATAATCTTCTCTTTATCTGCCACCTCTATAATCTTCCTAATTCCACCGGCTCTTCCTCTATTAACTATCTTAACTTTTATAATACCAAACATATCCAGCTCAGAGATTATGTCTGAAAATCTCCTATACGAAAGAGGTTTCTGCTTGTATTCTAAAGCTAGGTCAGAATACACTTTGTGTGCAGTAACCACATCTTCAGCCCTTATTGAAGCCATTAATGCCAACTTGTAGTGAAAAGGAAGAGCCTTAATAGCTTCGATAAGTCTCTCCTGCTCGTATTCGGTTATCGCTCTATCTACGTGGTCTTTCCTAATAATTCCCTCGCCAGAGGCTAACTGAGCAGCTCTAAATAACAGGTTAACAGCTTTTCTCGCATCACCGTGTTCCCTTGCTGATATTGCTGCTATATATGACAATATTTCGTCATTATAGGAACCCTTGAATAGACCGTATTCAGCATATATTGAAAGTATGTGTTTTAATTGCTCAGCGTCGTAAGGCTTAAAGAAAACAGTTGGCCCCAGGGAAGATAAAACTCTAGGTTCCATATAATCTCTGATGTTAATGTCATTACTGATCATTATAACAGAAATATTACTTTCAACACGTAATAATTGATAGAGGACTATGTCACCTCCTCTTCTTTTCACCAACGTATCAACCTCGTCTAAATACACTAACGCCTTACGGTTCAGCAGTTCTTCTTTAATCCTCTCAATATATTCGCCCAAGTTAATCCCGTGCTTAGGAACATCTATACCAGTTAGTTTTTCAGTAAGCGCTGAGAGAACGGCTTGAGGAGTACCACCTACTTCTCTGCAGTTAACATATGCTTGAATTACTCCTCCATAATCACTATCTTCCTTTTTAACCTCTTCAATTTCGTTGAACATATACATTGCCACAAATGTTTTCCCTGTACCAGTGAGACCTAGAAACAATGTTGAAAATTTCACCGAATTCTTTACAAAATATCGTACCGCGATAGCCAGTTCTTTTAGTATGTCCTCCCTAAAGGGGATGTCCTTAAATACTGACAGCGGGTCAATAAAGACTTTAGGGTTCTTTATCACCTCGCCTTTACCGCCTTTTAATGTCTCTCTAATCGCCACGGATTATTTCAAATGTTTCATTTGTTATTTTGGTTATCAGATATTTCAGTTGGTGTTACCTAATCACAATGAATGAGAAAAATACCATCTGTTTTACCCCCCAGTTTTACAGTAAATTTCATATGTTTCCAAGTATTACACTTTCCCTAATTATCAAATTTCATAATTTTTTACAATACAAAAAAGATCTTTTTTAACCGTAATACAAGCAAGTATGGTATTTCAAAACCTAAAAAGAGAGAGAGTGAATTTCCTACGTTTCATACTGAGATTAATCAAGCTGCAAATAATTTAGTTTGTATAATATAGATGATGAGCAGAATGTTTCACTGTAGTACTGA
The DNA here is from genome assembly GCF_009729035.1 of Stygiolobus azoricus. Taxonomy (NCBI): domain Archaea; kingdom Thermoproteati; phylum Thermoproteota; class Thermoprotei; order Sulfolobales; family Sulfolobaceae; genus Stygiolobus; species Stygiolobus azoricus. Next base: position 1,669,136 of record NZ_CP045483.1, on the reverse strand, counting down.
AAGAGTTACTATAAGCTTTAACAGAAGAAAACCTGGCAGTGTCTCTTTACGTTAGGGAATGTAAGAGGAGGAAACAAAGGAAAAATACTGTAACTTATTATAATTGATTTATAATCTCTATTAAAGCATTTGCAAATTCTTTAGTACCTAGTGGTTTTACACCCATAAACCTCGCTAAATCTTGAGTCACTTGTTTCCTCTTTATCGCCTCATTTATGCTTATCTCGATCAAATCAGCAGCTTTATCCCAACCCATAAACCTCAACATTAACTCACCTCCCTTAATTATTCCAGTAGGGTTAGCTACATTTTTACCCGCATATTTAGGTGCGGTACCGTGTATCGCCTCGAACATTCCGCCGTCATCACCGATATTAGCTCCTCCCAACATTCCGATATTACCTATCAAGGCTCCAGCAGCGTCTGAAATATAATCTCCGTTCACGTTAGGAGCTAGAATTATATCGTATTCCTCCGGTCTTGTTATTATTTGTTGGAACATGTTGTCTGCAATCCTGTCATTTATTACAATTTTTCCATCGGATTTTACTCCCCGGTTAATTTCTTCTTCCGTGACTATATAGTCCCTATACTCCTTTAGTGCAACTTCATAAGCCCATTCTCTAAAGGCTCCTTCTGTATATTTCATTACATTCCCCTTATGCATTATCGTGATCTTTTTCCTCCCGTTGGCTATTGCATAGTTAATGGCAAGCCTGGTTATCCTCTGTGTCTTGAACTTACTTATTACCTTAACACCGATACCTGTATCATCTTCGATCTCGACCTTAAACTGCTCTTTCAGGAAGTTTCTTATTTTCTTTGCCTCCTCACTATCGTATGGGTATTCGATGCCCCTATATAAGTCGTCGGTATTTTCTCTGAATATAATCATATCTACTTTCTCAGGATTTTTCAAAGGGCTTTCTAATCCCGGTATGTACTTAACTGGGCGTATATTTGTATACAGATCTAGCATTAAACGAATTGCAACGTTTACAGATTTCCAACCTTTACCTATTGGAGTCTCTAAGGGTCCTTTTAACACTACTCTATATTTCAGTAACATATCTTGGGTTTCTTGAGGAAACCTATTACCAGTTAATTTCTCTGCTTTTTCACCTGCATAAACTTCCATCCATTTTATCTCCTTTTTGCTTCCGTAGGCTTTTTCAACAGCAGCGTTAATTACCTTAATAGCGGCTTGCGTTATTTCTGGTCCTATTCCATCTCCTTCTATATATAATATGATAGGTTTATCAGGCACTATCCATTTACCTTTATCAAATGTGATCTTTTCTCCGTCTTCAGGTTCTTTATACAGCATTTCATTCAGTAGATTTACAGCGAAGTTATTAGGCTTTACGAAAAAGGTTTTAAGGATCTAGTAAAATTGCATAATACCATGTGGTCGTCATTAGCAATTCTCTTACTTGTATTAAGTGGAATTAGTATCATTACCCTTCCTTTCTTTACCCCCTCTGTTAACTCTACATTACCTCAAGGAAATGTTTACGTCAGTATAGTTATTCCGCCTAAAAACCTTGAGATGTTACAACTCTATGTTCAACAACATATAATTTTAAACAAGAGCCAAGTAGAGAAATTGTTTATCCCTTTCCAGCAGATCAATCAACTAGTCCAAGAACTTGAATCTAAGGGCATTAAACCTACTGTGAATTGGAACGTTATCTCTTTCTCAGCTCCTGCTAAAGAGGTTGAAGAGATGTTTAAAGGTCAATTCATTACCTACACTTTCGAAGGTAAGAAAGTGTATACTTTTATCTCCGCGGATAAGTCGATACCAGGTATGATTATTGCTACTAACTTAACTGAGGCTCTTTTCAGTAGGCCTAATACCTTATATAATATAACTCAAGCTGTAGCATATTCTACGGTAACTCCTCAGCAGATACAGCAAGCTTACAATATTACTTACTTGTTAAAACATGGTATCAACGGTAGTGGGACTAATATTGGGATCTTAGACTTCGAAGGGGATCCTTATATTTATCAACAATTGACAGCGTTTGATCAAGAGTATAATATATCACCTCCTCCCTTATTCAAAGTAGTTCCCATAGGTCCTTACAATCCAAATGATGGTATACAAAGCGGTTGGGCGCTAGAGATCTCCCTAGACGTAGAGTATTCACATGTGGCGGCACCGGGTGCAGGTATAATCCTTTATGTAGCAAATCCGTCTATATCCTTACCTCAGGCAATAGCTTTTATAGACCAACAAGATGAAGTAAATGTAGTCTCACAGAGCTTCGGTATTCCAGAAATTTACTTCCTATTGGGTCTTCTTCCTTTATCGTATTTGCAATCGATGGTATATGAATATTGGCTGGGAGAAGTCGAAGGTATAACTTTTCTAGGGGCTAGTGGTGATGCAGGTGGAAACGGTTACAATTTTTACTTAAGTCCATTAGGATCCCAAATAGTTCCGGCTGCAATTCCTTACGTTTTAGCTGTAGGAGGTAGCAGTCTTTATGTATCTGGTAACGAAAGTATGCAAACTGCGTGGAGCGGAGAAAGTGTTCTCGGAAGTACAACTGGAGGATTTAGTAATATATTCCCTGCTCCTCCCTACCAAATGTTAAAGGGTTTCAGAGAGGTACCAGATGTAGTGGCTCTAGCTAATCCTTATACTGGAGTAAACGTGATTTATTATCACGGAGAAAGTATATTAGTAGGAGGTACTTCAGTAGCTACACCTACAGTTGCAGGAATAATAGCTCTCGCTTCAGAAGTTCACGGTAAACTCGGTTTTATAAATCCATTAATATATGCACTAAACGGAACCCCAGCACTTCATCCTGTGACTTTTGGGTATAACTCTCCCTACGTGGCAAATTCATCTTATAACCCGGTCACTGGGTTAGGATACATTAACGCGGGATATTTTGTAAAGCTATTAAAAGTACCAAACTCATCACTTTCTCTGGCAGTTCAGAACACTACATATTTACCTGGACAAACAGTGAAAGTGATAGGAAAATTAAGCGGAGTCTCTCCACTACCTTCTACTCTTACGGCTGAGATTTTTAACGGAACTACTGTAATACATACTGCTCATTTAGTATATAATGGAACTTATTACGTAGGTTCGTTCTCAGCCCCTCAATCTGGAGTTTACGAAGTAATAGCGAGGTATGGGAATTTAACCGGATTTACATACTTCATTAACGGCTATCAAGCAGTTTTCATATACCCGCCGTTAGCAGTGTATCCTATGCCCATGGCAATACCCGTCTTGGTCATAATCGAATATCCTAACGGTACATTGGTTTCTGGTTTTAATAATACCCAATTGAATGTATATTCTGAGAATCAGATCAACGGTAAGTTAACATTGATAGGTTCAACGTCTCTGACAAATGTTCCTATTATCAATATCTCAGCTCTTAATATAACTATCAAATACAAAACTGGAATACTAGAGGGTTATATAAACTACACGAATGCCAGTGAGTTGGGAGGAATTCTCGTATTAAAGGTTGTAAATACTATTGGATTGGATGAAATAGTCCTAGGCTCTTATGTAGTACCTATCATAATACCCAATTCCTTTGAAGAACCTACAGTGATTTACCCTGGGGAGAATATAACTGTAGAAGTTGCAGTGGAAAGCTTAGGCATGCCAAACGTTACTGTATCTTTCATCAAGGACGGAAAAGTGTATTGGAATTTCACCGTGAACTCAATAACCTTCGGAAATAACGCATTTTATATAAATCAAGTTACAGTACCTATGAACCTTTCCCCAGGTTATTATGAAGTTAAGGCATATGCTGTTTATAGTAACGATACTTACACTACTTACGGTGAAGGATATACACAAGTTTACGTGTCTCCAAGTTACTTAGAGTACAAAGCATCAGTTAATTCAGTAGCCTTCGAAAACCAAACAGTTACAATTAAAGCTACTATCTTATATCCCAACGGGACACCAGTGGAGTTCGGAACGTTTACTGCAATATTTATTCCTAAATATTTAGTCTCCCAATTTAACAATTTGGAGATATCCAATGCAGTCCAGTTAACTTATACCGACGGAAAATGGATAGGCAATTTCACAATTCCATCTGGAAATAATCCTAATAGTGGAATGTCTACAGATAGTGTCGCAGGTGAGTGGGATGTATATATAGTTGGCTCTTCTTTTAACGGGTATCCTATACCTTTCAACTCAACATTAAGCTATCAGAGTCTTACTATAAGTCCCCTTTATGAAGGACTAACGTTTGTAGTTTTACCTTATACTTTTATAAAGAACTTTAGTGGAAATATAGGCTACGGTCTGTATATACAAAACGCGGTATTTAAGGACGAAAATGTAACGTTAATAGATTCTATAGTAGAAAACCTCACTGCAATTAACTCTACAATTACGCTCATAAACACTCATGTTTATAGCGTTAAGTTGATAAACTCTAAAATAGTAGGCAATCTAACAGCTCTAAATATTAATAATACTATACCTTCAAATGAAGTATCTAGTATTAATAATGTTAATAGTATTAATAGTTCCTCTTCTATAGTTACTCAGACTGACTTCTTCACTGTTGAAGAGGTTTTAGCAATTCTTGTATCTTTCATTCCTCTCATATATTTCAGCCTTAGGAAAAATAAGTAATCTTTTTACTATTCGTTTGTCCCCTTTCTTCTGTCTTCTAAAGCCCTCTTAATTTGGCTGGTTAGACGTTATTAAACGAATAGGGAAACCGTTTTTAACCCTAATCTAATGATAACATTATTGTGGAGAATAACAGAAGTAAACAACAAAAGAAGAGAAAAAAGAGCAAAGAAAGTATATTAGCTTTTAAAAAAGAGCTTCGAGCTATGATGCTTGAACCTATCTACGGGGAGAATATAAAAGATATTATTACCAGATTGACGTCTAAGTTAGAGGAGATGGCAGAGTCTTACGGTTATGAAATAGAGTTCCCGGAGAGAGCGAAAAAAGACATTGAAGGGGATATCTATTATTTCGTTTACCCAATAAAAGTTAAGACTAGACATGGCTCTAAGAAAATAAACTTAGAAGTTCAGTACATGATTTACGATGAAGGAAAGTGGATGGGAGTAATAACTGAAGTGAAATGAATAATTTCTTTATGGAGGCACATAGTACTCTTCTATTCTCTTTCTTACGTTCCAACCTTCATCATAAAGCTCTTCAAATCCTTTGTCTACTTGTGCTTTCAACTGCCTTAAGTTATCGGAAATGTTGTGTCCGTATTTAGAAATTAGAATAGATATAAAATCATTTAAGTTAAGGAGGTCTTCAGATATCTCATTCGGCTCTTTTTTAAAGAATCCGAATAAGCTCTTCTTATATTTATATATTTGAATACCTATTGCTAAAACCCTATCTGCATAGTCTTTCACCAGAAGGAAGGGCACTATAACATCTACTTTTTCGTCCATATATGGTGCTCTCTTATATACAAGTTTAAGTTTGTTTAATTCCTCCTCACACGCCTTCTTTATAGTATTCAATTGGTTAACAACACTTTGAAGTAGTTCATCCAGTTCCTTTATCTTAATATTAATTTCTTCTAATTCATTCCGTTTTTGCTGATTAAGTAGGCGTATTTCGTTTACCAATGTTCTTATCTCATTTTTATACTTGTTTTTTATAGAAGTTAAGGTTGAATTTACTTCATTCATGTATTTTAATTTCATAGTATTTAACGCGTCTATATCTTTTTCTGTGACGAAGCCAGCTTCCTTATCTATTTCTCCCTTACCTATCAAGACTTCTATGTTTGCAAGTTTTTCGTATAGTTTTTTAGCCTCTGATGAAAGCTCATTTTCTAAGTTTTTCTTAGTTTCGTTTACTTTTTGTTTTAACTCTTCATTTTTAGCGGAAAGTAACTGGTCATACTTATCCTCAATCTGTTTTCTTTCTTCAGCTCTCTTGCCTTTTAATATAGTTACTATTGTAGTCACTTTACTGATAACACTTTCAATTGTTGTAATATTATCTGTAACTATCTTCTCTCTAACGTTTAAGTCTTGAATTAACGTATCTAAGTCGAACTGAGAAGCCTCTTTGGGAATAACTGTTAAAGGTAACTGGGGGCTACCGGTGGAGAGAATTGGCGTTAAATCTGAATATACTAGCCCTCTAAAGGTTACCTCTTCATAACCTTTAGTTGCATGCCATTTAAATGATTTAAGCAAAGCAAGTAATTCTGATTCGTTCTTATTTCCTTGAATAGTATTTAGTATTCTATCATAATTTTGAAGAATAGTAAATTGTAACTTTGTCATTAAATTCATAGTCTGGTCGAAAATTAGATACCCTCCGCTTTTTTCATTCTTAACAAGAGTTAAGGGCCACCCTATCAATTCTCCCGCTTTTATCTTAATATCTCTCCCGGTTAACCTAACTAGTGCTATAGCTATTTGCTTTTCAACGCTTAAGGGCTGTTTATTTGAATCTACAGCAAGCGGTAGATATATTGAATCCACATGAATACTTATCAATTAGTATTATATTAAGTTGTTTAGACTTTAAGATAGAGATAGAATGAAAGTCCTAATCACATTCCGGTTCTTCGACGAATGGGTAAAAAAGATAGTTGAGAGCGGGATCGAGGTTATCCGATGGAAAGAGGAAAAGGCACCTCCTAAAAAGTGGATCTTAGATAACGTAATTAATGTAGACGGAATTCTTTGCACTCTCAATACTAAGATTGATAAGGAAGTAATTTCAGCTGCTAAAAATTTGAAAGTTATCAGCACTTACAGTGTCGGTTTTGATCACATAGACGTAAAAGAGGCAAAAAGTAGAGGTATAAGAGTAGGGTATACACCAGAAGTATTGACAGAGACTACAGCAGATCTGATTTTCGGGCTTATCTTGGCAGTGGCTAGAAGGATTGTTGAAGGGGATAAGCTGATAAGAGAGGGAAAATGGATGATCCCTTGGCAATCCGACTTTTTACTGGGATATGACGTATACGGTAAAACCTTAGGGATAATAGGGATGGGTAGAATAGGTAAAGCCGTTTACAGAAGGGCTAAGGGATTTAATATGAGAGTCGTATACACATCTAGGACTAAAAAGGATGATATAGATGCCGAATTTGTAAGTTTTGAGGAGTTACTTAAACAATCAGACTTCGTAGTAATAACTGTTGATCTGAACGAGTCTACATACCACATGATAAATGAAAGCACATTAAGGTTGATGAAAAAGACAGCATTTTTAATTAATGCCTCTCGTGGAAAAGTAGTAGATGAGAAGGCACTTGTTAAAGCTCTAGAGGAAAAATGGATTGCTGGGGCTGCGTTAGACGTGTTTGAAGAGGAACCTATTAACAAGGATCACCCTCTCCTGAGGTTCAGTAATGTTGTATTAACTCCTCATATTGGAAGTGCTACATTCGAGACAAGACACAAAATGGCTGAAATTGCTGTTGAGAATCTATTAAGAGGTCTCAGAGAAGAAAAGTTAGTATATGAGCTGTAGTTATCAAAAGTATTGAGCTTTTTGTTTTACTTCTTCTTTCACTTTATTGAATTCGTCATTTAACATAGGGTCTCCGTTCTTTATTGCATTTACAGTCTCCGTTATTCCTACCTCCGTCACTTTATTATCAAAGTAAAGCGTTGTAGACGCTATAAGATATGTCAATTTAACTTTTTCGAAATCAAAGAACTCATCAAGTTTACCTTGCAGTCCTATTGCCTTTAATATATCACCCCTTTTTATCGATTTAAACCAACTCTTCTTTTCTCGTAGCTGGTTAGAAAACTCACTTTGATAGGCTATTTCGTTTATAACAGAATATATATCGGCATTGATTTCCTCACTATTCCTTCTGTCAGCTATCTCCTTAGCAAGGATCTGAATATCTTTAGGGTCAATTACCACATCCTCTCTAGTCGGGTATGATGTAAATCCCTGAGAAATTGCTTCCTCTTCTATCCTTCTGAAAACTTCTTGTATATCTTTTTCAGCTAAAGCTAAACTGAAGCTCTTTCCTGAAAGTAAGGAAGCCATAGAATGAAGTAAATAAACATCTAACGTAATAAATAAAGAAATTATTTTATCTACGTTTTCGTAGTTTTTAGTTACTGTCCAAATAATGAAGTTCTTCCTTAAATATTTCTTAGGCCAATTATCTAATACGTATAAGATAGGCGGTTTAGCATAACTTAATGAGACGAAATAACCCCCATTAATTTTCTTATAAACCGAAACAGTAAGATCTTTGTCTAAACCTGATTTATGTGCTAATGCAATATAATTCATTCGAGATCATCCTCTTCAGCCCTGGCCACTCTCCTCATTGAATCAGCAAAGAGTGTAGTCATCAAGTATTATAAAAGAAGAAGCCGTATAATAAAAAATTATTACTTCTCAATATATCCCTTTTCTACCAACAGTTCGGCAGCTAATATTCCGCCTCCAGCAGCCCCCCTTACGGTGTTGTGTATTAAAGATGCCAACCTCACTGTCCTCTTGTTAACTTGTGCGACTCTACCTATTACTACACTCATTCCTGGTACGTCACCAGCCCATCTGTCAAAATATACGGTAGGTCTATTGTCTCTATCCGTTACTATTATTGGTTTAGAAGGAGCTGTCGGTAGCTTCAACTCTTGTGGTAACCCTCTGAAGTTTTCAAGCGTTTCTTTAACTTTTTCTGCAGGTGTATCTTCCTTAAATGTAACATATAATACTTCGTAATGGCCTACAATTGTTCCAATTCTATGAGTAGTTGCTGAGAGGGTTACTTCTTCCAGCTTGGGCTCATTAACGTTTCTCTTTACCTCGCTTAAGACTCTGAAGATCTCCTTTATGGTTTTAGCGTCATAAGCGTCACCGAGTACTTTTATGTTATCGATTACGTCAAGCGAGGCTACTCCCGGATAACCTTCACCAGAGACGGACTGCATCGTAGTTATGAACGCTCCGTCCATCTTGAAATTCATGAATATTGGAGCTAACGGGAACAGTGCACCTTGTGCAGTACATAGGGGCGTTGTTACTATAAAGCCCTTCCAATCTCTTCTCTTCCTTTGTTCGTCTATTAATGAAATAGTGTGCGGGTTTAATTCAGGTACTAACAGTGGTACGTCAGGATCAAATCTGTGATCTGGAGAGTTACTTATAACGGGATAACCCAACTTTGCAAACTGTTCTTCAACCGGACCTGCAGCACCTGCAGGTAATGGCGAAAATATAATATCTACTCCTTCTTGTTCCATTAACTTAGGATCCGTTGGTTTTACTTCTATATCTGCTACTTCTTTAGGCACTTGACCTACTGTTTGCCACCTTGTAACTTCTTCATACGGTTTTCCTACAGATCCTTTACCGGCTAAATAGGCCGGTTTTATGTAAGGGTGATTTGCTAGCATTCTTACGTACTCAATACCTACTAAACCTGTTGCTCCGAGAATTGCAGCTTTAAGAGTTCTCCTCATAAGTATCACTTATTATACTCATTTGGGAAATATAAATTTGCTTTAAAAATATAAGCTTTACAATTTGATAAAAAACAGTTTATGTTAAAAGTACTGCTCCTTTTGAAGAAGACGAAACCAATTTCGCGTATTGTGCTAATAGCCCACTTTTGTATCTCGGTGGTGGCGGTGTCCACTCGTCTCTTCTTTTCTTTATTTCTTCAGGAGATAATTCTACTTCTAGTTTTCCTCTATCAGCATCTATAACTATTATGTCCCCATCTTTAAGCAATGCAATAGTCCCACCTACTGCTGCCTCTGGAGCTACGTGACCAACCATAATTCCCCTGGTAGCTCCTGAGAACCTTCCATCAGTTATTAACGAAACTTTTTCACCTAAACCTTGTCCCACAATAGCACTCGTAACTGCTAACATTTCTCTCATTCCTGGACCTCCTTTAGGTCCTTCATACCTAATAACTACCACATCGTTCTCAACGATCTTTCCTTCCAAGACTGCCTTAAATGCTTCTTCCTCAGAATTGAACACCTTTGCGGGCCCTCTATGGTATTTTACTTTACTGGCTGACACTTTCATAACTGCACCCTCTTCTGCTAGATTCCCCTTTAGTCTCCTTATTCCGCCTACTGGAGAAAACGGGTTCTTAACGTCTCTTACTATATGATCATGAGGGACATCAGGGATCTTATACTCCTCTAAATTCTGTTTTAAGGTCTTTCCTGTGACGGTGATCACGTCTCCGTGTAGTAGTCCTGCTTCAAGCAGCTTCTTCATTATCAGCGGAGCTCCACCAACTCTGTGCAAATCTGCCATCACATACTCTCCTCCAGGTTTCATGTTCACTATTTCCGGAGTCCTTAAACTAATTCTGTCGAAGTCATCAAGAGTGAGCTTTACACCGGCCTCATGAGCTATTGCGAGTAAATGAAGTACGGCATTTGTAGACCCCCCTGAAGCCATAAGCACGGTTATAGCGTTTTCAAATGCTTCAAATGTTAGAATATCTCTGGGTTTTAGTCCTATTTCGACTAAATGCATTAAGGCTTTTCCAGTCTCATATGCATACTTAGTTCTCATAGCATCCACGGCTGGAGGCGAAGCACTACCTGGTAAGGCTAACCCTAAAGCTTCCGTAAGTATACCCATAGTATTTGCCGTATACAAACCTCCACAAGTACCCGGCCCTGGTATTGCGTTATCTTCCATGAGTCTTAAGTCTTCGGCTGTGATCTTACCCTTAGAGTACGCACCTACAGCCTCGTATACATCTTGGATAGTTATTGGTTTACCCTTAAAGTTTCCGGGCAGAGTTGAACCTCCATACATAATTATCGAAGGTATGTTAAGTCTTGCCATTGCCATCATCATACCTGGCGAGGTCTTATCGCAACCGGCTAAGGCTACGAATGCGTCGTAACCGTGACCGTTTACTACAAGCTCTACAGTGTTGGCAACTAATTCCCTACTAACTAATGAATATTTCATTCCTTCACTACCCATGGCTATCCCGTCTATAACTACTGGAGCAGTAAATACTCTAGGAGTGCCTCCAGCACTTCTAACTCCTTCCTTGACTACGTTAGAAAGTCCCAGTAGATGTATATTACAAGGCCCTGCTTCGTTCCACGCTACTGCAACTCCCACTATAGGTTTGGAGATATCGTTATCCGTAAGTCCCATAGCTTTTAGGAATGCCCTATTAGGTGCTTTTTCGTACCCCCCATAGACTATGTTAGACCTCTTTTTAGGAGAATATTCAGACATCAAATGATATAAACAAGCTCAAAATTTTTAAATTATAATGGGTAATTACATAGGTTTAGCTATTATGGTCATTTGCGGATCGCTAATCTCAAACTTCTTCCACGAGTAACCACTATAAACATCTATGATTTCAAACCCCGCTTTTCTCATCAAGTTTACTATCTCATGTAAGCTATAATATCTTTGAGAGAATGTAACTTTCTCGACTTCTTTGCCGTCCTTTATATAAGATCTTGTTACTTGCAATCTCGATGTAAACGGGTCAAAGTTGTTATTATCTATAACCAAGTACGGTGGAATGTAGGAGTGTATTATCTCGGGCTTGTTGTAAATGAGGAAGTCCCTATTATCGAGGTTTACAATTAATAATCCTGCATCTTTTATTACTCCCCTGAACTCTCTGAGGATCTTTAAGTCATCTTCCTCTTCGTAATATCCTAAGCTGTTAAAAATATTAATAATGATATCGTAGGACTCGCCACTTAATACTTGAGTTAATTTCCTCATATCTCCTTTAAGGAAGGTACCTGTGGGTACGTTCTCTTTCGATTTTTTCACCATTTTTTCGGAGATATCGACGCCAGTTATCTCATAACCTAGTTTCGATAGAAAATAACTAACTCTACCAATTCCGCAAGGTACATCAAGAATCTTCTTTCCTTTAACGTTATATTTTCTCGACACTTCGTCTATCCATTTAGCCCACTTATTTCCTTCCTCCCAAAGCTTAAGCATTTCGTTTATGTAAAGGTCGGATTCAAAGATCTTTAACCAGTATTCATCCATTAACTTAATTTATGATGGCTTGGTAATAAAACTGATGAAATCCGTCATTATTTTACTCTTAATATTGGGAATTGGGATTATAATTGCTAACGGAGTTACCAACTCCTTGAACACTGGAGATGTCTTAGTATATGAAGTTACTATTACTCACGGCAACCAAATTTATACTTACAATTACACCTTCATCATAAATTCGATTAACAAAGATATAGTTAATTTTACAGTAATAATTGCAAGTTTTAATAACGGAACAAGCATTACAAAGAATTACATATTCCCTTTGTCTAAGTTAGAGTGCCTTCCATATAACGGTTCAATGTTTAATACGATGAATTTAACGTTCGTCGGATACGAGGAGTTTAATGGGAAAAACGCATCAGTATATTCTGGATATTACCATTTTTCTAATTTAGAAATACCAATAAAAGCTTATTATGTAAACGGAATTCTAAATTATGCTAACGGTAATTATGATAATTATTCTTTACAAGTCTCACTAATTAACGAATATAACAATCTGCAAGAAACCTTTACTCAAGGGTCTTTAACGGAGAGTAATTATATAATCTTAGCAATCGTTGTAGTTTTCATAATAATCGGTGTACTTTTACTAATAAAAATAGGAAAAATCTAAGTTAGATGAAATAAAATCAACTCCTACCTTGTCAAGGTTTTTCAACCAGTTTAAGAATTTCTTAGCATTTTCTCCCATAAATATTGAGCCATGTTGAGGTGCTACTATATTAATCTCTAAACCCTCAATTCTCTTAGCCCATAGCTCTATTGCTCTTCTAGACGCTATATATCTTCTGTGGAACCATTCCATAAGCTTAACGTGTTCCTCAAAATTATCCACTGTTAAGTACCACTTATCACTGCTGCACCCATTTACTCCGAGAAGTAAAATCTTGCTAGGTGAAAATTACCTGATGACTGCATAAAGTGGGCTGGAATTGTTTTAATTTTGAAAGAACCGAAACCAATATCCATGCTCTCGTCAGGAAGGTCTATAATTCTATTTCTAGGATCTACCCCTAAATGCGGAGTGAATCTCTCCCATAGATGGGATACATATATCTTGGCATTAGGGGCAGTATCCAACCACAAAGTTAAGCCCCTATGATATCTGGGTCTTGATGGCTATAAAGAATAGCCTTAATATTCTCAGGTTTTGCAAATCTAGATGTATTTTCAAAATTATGAAGTAGGTCTAGTAGTATATTCTAATCTCCGTAGACAATA